>JAITQC010000188.1 GCA_031289115.1 Planctomycetota bacterium | reverse complement strand
TCAAACTTGAGGTCAAGAGTGTCACTGAGGTCACCCAGAAGGGAAAGCCCCTTCCCGCCGTTCAGGTTTTTCAGGTAGATTTCGCCCTGGTTGGTGCCGTCGAACTGGACCCCCACGCTGTAACCGGGGAGGGTGGGGTTCAGGTTGCTACGGGGTTGGTCCTGGATCTCTTGGATGTTTAGGCTAGTGGGGTCGTAATTCCGCGTCAGGCCGAAAAGGCCGGCCACCGCTCCCGTGACTTCGAAGCTCTGGCCCACGTCGAGGTTACGCCACTGGAAACCGGTACCCAGCCAGTCGTAGGTGAGGAAGGGCGCTGGTTCTATGCCATCAGCGAGCATCTTCTGGGCGAGTTCGTCGTTAATAGCGTTAAAGAAGTCCACCACCGAGGTGCTGTCCTTCAGGGGCAGGCTGTCCAGGGCCGCCTGGAGGTTATAGGTGTTGCCGCCTATTTTTACCACAAAGTCGTCGGTGCCGCCGAGGGTAAAGATGGTTCCCACGCCATCTATTATTTGGGTGTGGTCGAAATTCGCCGTGGTTCCCAGGTTGTCGGCTATGCCGCCACTGGCGCTAAAGTCCTGGCTGGGGTCGACCCCGGTCCAGGCGAAGACATTGTTGACGTTGTCGAAGGCGAGTTGTGGGGCGCCGGTCCCGGCCAGGGTAATCAGGCTGGTGTTAAGGACGTCAACCAGGTCTTCTAGCGTGGCGGAGGAGTCGGCGAGGATGGCCTGAACATTAGCCTCGTTACCCAGGTCGTAAGTAGTTCCCCCGATGGTCACGCTAAACTGGTTGTCTACCGGAGTCAGGGAGCTTATGAGTTCGCTGGTCGGGTCGGTAAAGTTCACCGGGGGGGTTACGGGGAAATGGTTGTTCGGGTTGTCGATGTTCTTGATCGGGGCGCCAGTAGTGGGGTCTTTCAACTCGCCCAGGGGGGTGGTGTCAATCAGGTTCTGGTTGCCGTTTCTTAAGTCAGTAACGGCGTAGAGGGCGTCCAGGGCCGCCTGGGAGGCGGGGTCGAGATTACTGTCGACATAATCGCCAGCCAGGCCAAGGCTGGTCGCCAGTTCGCCAGAGAGGTTGTACTTGTGGGCAGCGCTGGCGCCGGTGAGAACAATGCCGCTTCCGTCGCCGGCGAGTTCAAAACTCATGCCCTCCAGGGCCTGGAGACCCGGGTTGTTGGCGCCAAGACTATCTTGGGCAGCGGCCAGGCCGGCGTTAAGCTTGGCCAATAGTTGGTTGACCGTGCTGTTAGGATCGTCCAAAAGGGCCTGGATCTCGGCGTTGTCCACCAGGTTGCCAGTTTTCCGGGAGCTTGAGCCCTGGCCTTCGTAGAAGGTGAGAAGGATGCCAGCGCCAAGGTTAAGGCCGTTACCGTTGTTAAGGTAGGAGAGTTTGGTGTCGCCAGAAAGACCACCCGGGACCGGAACCCGGTTTTGCCCGCCTTCTCCAGCCGCCCCGATGCCAGTGCCATTGACTCCCACCAGGTTTTTCAGGAGCGGCGAGTCAGCGTCGCCGAGGACGCGTTCGCCCTGGAAAGAACCGTTGGCGTCAGCCAGGTAAGAACCACTGAAACCGAGTTGACCCGCTATTTCCGGGTTGGCGGCGGTGTTTGTCAATTCCCAGCTGTTATAGACAATGTAGGTCGAGCCAGCGGTGCCGCCGGTGAACTGGAAGCCGTTTTTGAGGTCGTTAAGACCAAAGGTGAGGTCGCCGAGGACGCTTTTGTACTCGCTTTCGCCAATCGCCTTGTTGACCTTGTCCAGGAGTTCGCCCACTGTTTTGGCACCAGTGGTGTCGACTTTGACATCCGCCACCCCGGCACCGCCACTGTTCATGTAAATGGTTATCGAGCCTTCCTCTATTCCCAGGCCATCCCGGAGTTCGCTTAGGTAGGTATCGCGGCCGAGGTAGTAAAGAGAGCTACCGGTAAGGGTTTTTTTGCCGTTGGCGTCTTCCACAAAAGTGCCGGTAAGGCCCAGGTCCTTGGCGGTGGTGCCAGTGCCGACGTTCTGGACTTTAAGGCCACCAGTGCCGCCAGCGTCGTCCTCTAGGACCAGGACGCTTTCCCCGTTACTGTTTTTACCCACGCTCGCCCGCACCAGGGCGCTGGAGTTGTTGTTGATAATGGACACCACGTCATTGATGGTTTCAGCCCCGGAAAGGTCGACCGTGCCGGAGTTACCCCGCGAGTCGGTGATGCGAATAGAACCGCGGTACACTCCTTTGCCGCCATTAAGGCTTTCCAGTTTAGCCGAGTTGTCGACCCGGCTTTTGGCGCTGTTTACCTCGATAGTGCCAAGAGTGGCATAATTGCCGTAGTCGTCAGGAGTGGCGAAGGCCGCCTTGGTGTCAGCGACACCCTTACTCATATACTGGGTGGCGGTGGCTAACTGGGCTACCCGGAAAGTGTAATTGCCATTCACCGCGTACTGGCTGGCGGTGGCGGTGAGGGATTTTTCGTTAGAACTGGTGGCGAGCTTGGATTTCCACAGGCTTTGGGTAGAGAGGTCGGTGACGGAATTGCGGAACTTCAAGAGCATGCTGTTAACCGCCTGGTAGGCCTGTAGCTTCAGTTGCTCGGTCTGTTTTTTTACATCCAGCTTGTCATAGGGCTGTTTCTCCAGAGCCATTAACTGCTGGATGATTGAATTGGTGTCCATTCCTGATACTAGGCCACTTATGGTTGCCATTTGACAACTCCTTTGGTTTAACTTTACCTACGGGCGAATAACTGGACCGTCTAGAGCCCTCGGGGGCCTCGGGTCCGGTGGTTTTCCGAAAAAATACTCTCTCTACTCTACTTCATTATCGGAAGCCGGAGCGCTAACTTGACCCGGGAAGCAAAAAAAACCCGTTTCCTCGTGACCCACCCGGCGGTTTTTGCCGCCTCCCGGGGTTTTTTCCCGCCGCAATGGTCCCAAAGGGGGCTTAAAGGGGGGTGGTTGGCCAGTTTACCAGGATTGAGCAAAAACCCTGCTAAAGTTAACCCTTCAGGAAAAATCTTTAAGACCCTGGTGTCCGATACAGGCCAGACTGTTAGACTGGGTCACGCCAGAAGGGTAAAGGGTTAGGGTTGGGTCGCCGGTTTGTTGCTGGAGCTCTTCCTCCAGCAGGGGCAGGGGAAAGCCAGGCATGCTGGGGACAAAGCCACCGAGAACGATGAAATCGGGATCGAGAAACTTGGCCACCACCGCCACCGGGTAAATCATCATGTGCAGGAAGTCCAGGAGCAGGGGGTGGCGGGCGTGGCGGGCAAAGATCTCCTCCAGAGGGATATCGGAGAAAATGAGGGAGTGCATTTGTTTCAGGCGGTAACCGCTGCCGTAAAGCTCGACACAACCGTTTTTGCCACAGTAGCAGGTGTCTTCGCGGCCATGTATCGGCATGTGGCCGATATTGCCCGCCCGGGTGTTTTTGCCCCGGTGGATGGTGTTTTGGCACCAAGTCGCTGATTCGTAGGTGTCGCCGACATAGCAGCCGAAACAAAGGGAGGACGGGGCGAGGTCAAAAGCCAGGCGGTCCTGCTTTAGAAAAGTGGCGGAGCGCAGGTCCAGGCGGGCGGGAATCCCGAAGCGCTGTTCCATGATGTCAGCCAGGCGCACATCGTCAAGCCTGGGGGCGGTGGGGAAATTAACCACGCCGCGGCGGTCGGGGGTAAGGGTGTAGTCGGTGGCGGTGGTGATAACCATCGGTTTTTCCGGGGCTTTCTGGAGAACCCCATCCAGGTCGGAAATAAGCTGTTCCAGGGGGGAGGCGCTGTCGCTGTACTGGGGGAGGGCTTGTTTAAAAGAATGGGCGACATCGTCGTTTTTTTCCGTCACCAGTCCGGCGCTGAGGTAGCCGTCGGTGATTTCAATGGCGAGCGCTAGCATGGCAGAGTAATCCTTTCGCGTGGCGGCGGTTCGCCGCCACCTTGCTTCGCTTCCGGGAGTCAGGACATGGGGACGATAAACACCTGGACAAAATAAACAAATCCGCTTTCCCCATCGCGGAGGACCGCCATGCCGGAGGTGGTGAAATCGGTCCGCAGCATATTTTCGGCGTGGCGGGGGGAGGCGAGCCAACCCCGCACCGCCTCGGCCCCGGAATCTTCGAAACCCTTGTTCCGGGCGAGGTTTTCCGCCGCCCAGACCCATTCCAGGTGTTCCAGGCGTTTTTCCAGCCCTTGGCCGCGTTGTCCGGTGTGGCTTAGGGTGTTCATCTTGGCCAGGTCCCGGGCGTGTTGGCTAGCCACCTGGTCAAGCCCCCGGTCCCGGGCGAGGGGCGGGACGCCGCAACGGACGCGCTCGTTGTTTACCGCCAGGAAAGTGCGGTCGGTTTCGCCCGCTAGGAAAGTGTCGGGTGTTTCACGGCGTACCGCCCTTTCCGGTTCCTTTTGTTGGCAGCCGGCTTGGGTGGCCAAGAGGAGGAAAAGCACGACAGCCACCGGGTATCCCCGGCTTAGGGCCTGGAGGGGCGGGGCAAAGCTAATTACCTTAATCATGACGTCTGGCCGGGAGTCCTATTAGGTAGGCTTGTAGAGGGAAACCGGGGTTTCCCAACAAGCAAGTTGGTTTAAATGACCGCAATCCCAGTTGTTCACTATGACTTTTGATTTTAGCGATTAGAAGGCTGGATGCCAGTAATTTATCCTGGGGAAGGCGGTGTCTCCGGCCAGCGGGCGGGAAAAATTACCCGGGTTAAGGTTGACCAAAGGCGAAATGTGGTTATATTGGTCTTTTCCCTCCGCGTCCCCGGGGGTTGGGATTATCCGGTTTCCTAGGCGCGGACTAGCAAACAACCAGGTTAAGGAGCGGGTGAAATGGCCACTATTTACTATGAAAAAGATGTTGACCGGGCTTTTCTAGAAGGCAAGACCATAGCGGTTATCGGCTACGGTTCCCAGGGACACGCCCAGGCGCAGAATCTCCGGGACAGCGGGTTTAACGTCATCGTCGCCAACCGCCCCGGCACCGCCAACGCCCGGCTGGCCGAGGAGCACGGTTTTACCGTCCACTCCGCCGCGGAAGCCGTGGCCAAGGCCGATGTCATCCAGCTCCTGGCCCCTGACCAACACCAGGCCGCTATCTATCGCCAGGATATTTTGCCGCATCTGTCAGAAAACAAGGTGCTGATGTTTTCCCACGGCTTTAACATCCATTTTGACCAGATCATCCCCCCTGACAACATCGACGTGGTCATGATCGCCCCCAAGGGTCCTGGGCACCTGGTCCGCTCCGAGTTTGAGAAGGGGGCGGGGGTGGCTTGCCTAATCGCGGTCCACAACGACCATTCCGGACACGCCCGCCAGATCGCCCTGGCTTACGCCCTGGGTATCGGTGGCACCAAGGCGGGAGTGATCGAAACCACTTTCAAGGAAGAGACCGAGACTGATCTTTTTGGCGAACAGGCTGTCCTCTGCGGCGGCGTCTCCGAACTTATCCGGGCCGCCTTTGAACTCATGGTTTCCCAGGGTTACCAACCGGAAATCGCCTATTTCGAGGTTCTCCATGAGATGAAGCTGATAGTCGACCTTTTCTACCAGGGCGGCATCAGTTACATGAACTACTCGGTGTCGGACACGGCGGAGTATGGCGGCCACACCCGGGGCCCGCGGGTGGTCAATGAAGCCTCGCGGGAAGCGATGGCGGAAATCCTTTCGGAAATCCAGAACGGCTCTTTCGCCCGGGAATGGCTCTGCGAATGCCTGGTCAACAGCCCGGTTCTCAAGAAAATGCGCCAACGCGACCACGCCCACCCGATTGAGGTGGTGGGCCGTAATCTCCGGCGCATGATGCCGTTTGTTAAACCGAAGGAAGTATTATAGCGGGGAACTTAGTTACCCGGAGGTTTTAAAAGGCGGGACAAGGAAGGAAGCGCATGCTGCAGGCGGTTTTGCTGGATGTGGACGGAACTCTAGGCGAAACCATTCCCATTTGTGTCGAGGCTTTCCAGGAGGCTATCGCCGCCCTGTCTGGCCGCGAGCTAGGAATGGCGGAGATAGTCGCCCGTTTTGGCCCCTCCGAGGAG
Organism: Planctomycetota bacterium; assembly: GCA_031289115.1. Taxonomy (GTDB): domain Bacteria; phylum Planctomycetota; class SZUA-567; order SZUA-567; family SZUA-567; genus JAITQC01. The sequence goes on along the minus strand of JAITQC010000188.1, from coordinate 1,008 downwards.
GGGGTGATCCGGGAGGAGCTTCCTGACCGCTACCCAGAAGGCATGGACCGCTTTGTCGAGAGTTTCCGCCGTCTTCTGGTGGAGAAGTGTCCCCGTCCCTTCCCAGGTGTTACGGAGTTACTTTCTTCTCTACGCCAGGCTGGAGTGAAATTGGCGGTGGTTACTGGCAAGGGGCCGCGGAGTTGCGCCATCGCTCTGGAGCAGTTTGGTCTTAGTAGTTTTTTCCCCGTGGTGGAGACCGGGTCGCCCCGGGGACCGGAGAAGGAGCTGGGAATCGCCCGCGCCCTGGAGCGCCTGGGGGTGGCCGGCGCCGGGGCCGCCTATGTCGGTGACGCCCCTAGTGACATTAAGGCCGCTCGCCTGGCTGGGGTGCGGGCCTTGGCCGCCGCCTGGTCCCGGCACGCCGACCCGGCCGCCCTGGAAAAAGCGGGGCCGGACAGTCTTTTCACCAGTGTCGCCGCTGGAGAAAAGTATTTTCAGGTAGACCTGGGCTTAGCCTAACCCAAGTTTCCCAAACCAAAATTTTTTGGCGTTTTTGCTGGTTTTTTTGGCCTAATTCCCAGTTTTATCGGCAACCCTCAGGGAAAAACCTCTTGGCGCCAGGACCGGGTTTGTTTCACGGGAAGTTGGCGTTATTAATTATAGTTTCGGCAAAATTGCCAGTGGGTTATTAACAAACCAATATATAGTTACCATCGGGTTACCGCCAAGCCTATACCGTTTCCCTCGATAGCAAAATCACTCGCCGTCTTCCTTCGACCCCGTAAAAATGTGCTAACACCGCCCGGTGCTGGCAAAAACTTCTTCCCATAACACCATGTTTTATATTTCGCCAGGTAAACCATAGGCTGGGTCTAAAAATATTTCCGGAACTACTAGTTGTCCCACTTCCTTAAAAAAATGCGGTTAAAGAGCGCTAATTAAAGTTACCAGTGGACGCGGCTTACTTGTCCCCCGGGCTAGGCTGGACTAGATTAGCAGCCGGGTTTTTTGGCGTAGGGATAGGGG
>JAITQC010000162.1 GCA_031289115.1 Planctomycetota bacterium | reverse complement strand
CCCTGCGCCACCCGGGAGATGAAATCCCTGGCGTCCTGGGTATTGGAGGGTTTGAGGATACAGGTGTCCACCCCGTTACCCGGCACGGTCACCGTGTCGATGCGGCTGGAGTTGGCGGTGCAGATGATGAAATAACAGGGGATGAATTTATGCTCGATTTTCAGGGCATGGCAGAATTCGATTCCGTTCTGGCCCTCCATTTCCAGGTCGCTAACAACTATGAGCGGTTTTTCCTTCAGCGCCACCTGGATACCCTCTTGCGCCCCGCTGGCGGTGAAAACGGTGAAGTGGTAGTCGCTCAGGAGCTTTTTTAAGAGGTCGCGCTGGTAGGGGGAGTCGGAAACCACCATAACCCGGCGGTTCTGAGACTGGATGGGAGTGGCGAGCAGATGCGCTATCAGGCGTTGACAGTTTTGGTTGTGCGCCCGGAGTTTTTTGAGCTCCTGGGTGAGTTTGGCCAGTTCTTCTTTTTTACTGTCGGATTTGGGGTCGGCGCGTGTGTGCCGGTGGCGCGAGGGGCCAGACAGGGCGCGGGTAACGTAATTCACCAGTCTACTGGAGTCAAGGGGACGTGGAATTACGGCGCCAGCCCCTTCGTTTACCGCCATCAAGGCCTGTCCAAGGGTGAACTCTTCTGGCATGATGAAAACAAAGGGAGTGAGGATACCCCGGTCGTCGGCGGCCTGGAGCAGTTTGACGCTGACCGCGTCGTCAATCACATAATCAAGTATTATCAGCTTGGCGTGGGCGCGGGAGATTTCGTCCAGGACGGCGTTACTATCTTGTGAGTTCGGGGTTTTGCCAAGCTGGGTCTCGTGTCCGGCGGCAGTGAGACTGGCGACAATTTCCGTTTTAACCGCTGGGTCAGTCACGCTGACTAGGATCTTGGCCATCTTTACTCCAGGATGAGATTCTCAAACATCTCAATGGCGAAATGCTTGGAAATTTGCCGTTCGAAAAAGCGGTTCACCTCCTCCAGGGAATGGGTGGTGGCGAACATCACTTTTAGGACATCCCGGGAAAAACCTAACTCGATATTTTCAAGGGAGGGCACGGTGTCGATAATATAACCGAGGAGGGTGAGACGCTTGATTATCAGGTAGCTGACTAGAGAAGGGTCCTGGAAGGATTCTTTCAGTTTGATCAGGGTCTCGAAGATATTTACATTCTTCTGCCGCACTTTGGCGTTATAGAGAAGGATGCCTAGGGGTGACATGTTGAAGGTATCGTCCGCGTCGGAAGAGGCTTTACGTTCAATAACGTAGGTGTCGGTGTGCTGGTAACCCGCCAGGGTTTTTAGGATGTCCTGGTCAGTCACCTCGTAAGTGTGGCCGGCGCGTATTTCTACCAGGCCCTTTTCCAGCAATTTTATAACGTCAAGCAGGAGGTCGATCACCTCTTGGGTGACATCCAATTTTTTCTCGCGTATACGGTCGAGAACCGACTCCACCTGGTGGACAAAACCGCCGATGCCGGTGAGACCGGTCATCATAAAGTTTCCCTTGATGGAGTGGAAATGCCGGAAGATAGTGTTGACGCGGGTGGGAGACTCGGGTTCCTTCTCCAGCTGGAAAATATCCTCGTTCAGTTCTTTCAGGATGTTTTGGATTTCAATGAAAAACTCTTCGGCGAGGCCGCCGTCAATTTCCACCTTGGGTAGGGCTCCCTGGTCCGCGACAGTGGCAATGGCGTTGACCGAGGCTTCCTTGGCCGGGGGGGTTTCCGGCAGGGGGATATCCATCAAGCTGGCGGTGGCGGGCAGGTCAAGGGAGGACGGATTGATTATTTCCGTACCGGTGCCGCAGGCTTTGCCGACTAGCTGGAATGGGTCGATAATCATCCCGAGTTGGCTGCCACCGATAATGGTGGTTCCGGAAATACCGGTAACCTTGAAGCCTTCGGGGAGGGGGATCAGCACCAGTTTTTGCGGACGGATAAACTCGGAGACGCGGCAGGCGATACGGCCGTTTTTGGCCTCGATTATGATGACGGAAAAAGTTTCCTTGTCCTGGAAGTCGTTACTGGAGTTTCCCGTCAGGAGGTAAAGGAGGTCGTGAAGCGGGAGGATTGACTCCAGGTAGATGATGTTTTCATCCCGGCCCATGGTGGTATTGATTTCCGAGCGTTTCACCGCCTGGGTCGCCACCACGTTGTTCACCGGCACGGCGAAAAACTGTTCGCCAGCCCGGATAATGACGGCGTCGGTGATATTGACTGCCGAAAGCTGGGGAATCTTGTAAGTGAATTCAGTTCCCTTGCCCGGGATTGATCCGATAACGACTTCGCCACCCATGGATTCAACCGTGGATTTAACCACGTCCATTCCCACGCCCCGGCCGGATATTTCAGTGGCTTGGGCGGCGGTGGAGAAGCCGGGAAGCATGATCATGTTCCAGGCGTCGTTGTTGGAGAGGGCGGCGGCGCTGGAGGGCGAGAGAAAGCCTTTTTCCGCCGCCACCTGGCGAATGCGAGGCACATCCAGGCCTTTTCCATCGTCAGCTACCGCGACATAGGTGAAACCTTCCTTCTTGTAAGCGGTAAGGGTGAGGTTGCCAGTCGGGGGTTTACCGACATGCTGGCGCTCCAGGGGATCTTCTATCCCGTGGTCAATGGCGTTGCGGATCTGGTGAGCCAGGGGTTCATAAAGGCGTTCCGCCACCGTTTTGTCCACCAGGGTGTCTTCCCCGGCGATTTCGAAATTCACCTGGCGGCCCCGCTTCTTGGCAGTATCGCGCACCAGGCGGCGGAAGCGTAGAAACGTTTCCTTGATGGGGACCATGCGGATGTCCATCACCAGGTGGTGGAGGTCGGAAGAAATGCGGCTGGTGGTCATGGTCGCCAGCTTCACCATTTCCATGGTTTCCTTGTCCACCTGCGCCTGTTGGCTGGTGTTCAAGTGTCGCTGGAGAATGGAAATGTTGGAAGCGGCGATAATGATTTCGCCGGTGAGACCGAGGAGGGTGTCGAGATGGGAAATCTTTACCGCCATGCGGTCGATTTCCAACCCGGTCTTGGCGGCACCCTCTGGGTTCTCGTTCTTACTACTCATAGTCAAAAATCCTTCCCAGGACAACTTTAACCATGTCGAGGGTGGGGGGCTTTATAAGGTAGTCGTCCACCCCCAGTCTTAGGGCTCGGATGATATACTTGGTGTCGTCATGCGTGGAAATTACGACAATGGGAAGACGCCGAAATTGAGGGGTGCTCCGTAGCGCCTCGGCCAATTCAAAACCGTCCATCTCCGGCATGACCAGGTCGGTGAGGACAATATCGAAGGGTTTGCTGGCCAGGATTTTTTGCGCCTCTATGCCATTTTCCGCCTCGGTGACTACCAGGTCTAGGCTGGCGACGATCTCTTTTATCGCCCGGCGGATAGCCGGATAGTCATCCACCACCAGAATGGATTTTCCCGCCCAGGGCGAGGTGGTGCGGTTGGCGGACATAGGTGGCGTCCTTAAGTAAAAAACCATGATCCCGGGTGGGAACGGAAAGGCCAACCCGGGTAGGAAAGTATGAAAACTCCACAGTAGGCACTCCCGCGTCCGGGGAGCTGGCCAAACGCCAGTCAGTCCGGGTGGAGTCTTTCCATATGCCTAAGCTAATTTTGCCAGAAAAAGGCTAAAAAGACAATTAAATTCCACCACCCCGTCTCCAGGGGCGAGAGACGGGGTGGATTCGGGGGGATAAAGGCCGCTCAGGAATTTTGAAAATTGGGTTGGCCGGTGGTTTCCAGGACGCTACGCCAAAGTTCACTCGAGGGGTCGACTGTCTTACGCGAGGATATGGCAGTGTGGATAGGTACGTGGACAAACTGGTTTTTCCAAAACCCGACCAGCATTTCGGTCCGTCCGGTTAGGGCGGCGTGGACAGCGTTACGGGCGAGCTGGCCGCAAAACACGCTGTCAATGGGGGAAGCTGCCACCGAACGGATAAGATAGCTAGGGTCGATGTATTTCACGTTAACCGGCATGTCCTTTCCCCGGAACCAGGTGGTGATGCTGTCACGGAGGAACGTGCCGATATCTTTCAGCTTGATGTTGCCGGAGGCGTCGGTTTTATTGATGACGTTAGTGTTGCCGGTACTGGTGAGGATGTCTTGGCCGGCTCCTTCCGCCACCACTACTACCGCGTGACCCCGGGCGAGCAAACGCTTCCGGAGTATGGTGAAAAACCCGTTAGGACCTTCCAGCTCGAAAGGCGCCTCGGGGATAAGGACATAGTTGACATCGGGCTGGGCCAGGGTGGCGGAGCAGGCGATGAAGCCGGAATGCCGGCCCATGAGACGCACCAGACCGATGCCATTAGGGGCGCCCTTGGCCTCGGTATGGGCGGAACGGATTGCCTTTACCGCCTCGGCATAGGCGGTTTGGAAGCCGAAGGACATGTCGGTGTAGGCGATATCGTTGTCGATGGTTTTGGGAATGCCAATGACGGCGATGTTAAGTTCGCGCTTCTGGATTTCGCGGGCGATGTCCATGGCTCCCCGCATGGTGCCGTCGCCACCGATGGTGAAGAGGAGGTTTATGTCCATGCGGTCGAGGCAGTCAACCACGTCCTCAGGCGACTGTTCGCCACGGCTACTCGCCAGGATGGTGCCGCCCATCTCGTGGATGCCGTCCACCAGTTCCGGGGTGAGTTGAAGGACATCGTGCTTGTGTTTGGCGATAAAGCCTTCGTAGCCGTATTGGAAGCCGTAGACTTTTTTTACCCCATAAAGGTAGTGCAGTCCAAGGGTGAGGCCGCGGATGACGTTATTGAGACCAGGGCAGAGCCCGCCGCAGGTGACTACCGCCGCCCGGGATTTACTGGGGTCAAAGAAGATGTTGGCCCGGGGACCAGCCAGTTCCATGCTGGGCAGGTTGTCGAGATTGGCGACATAGGCGCGAATCTTGTTCAAACTCACCTCATACAGGGTTTTCTCGTCATCCTGGAGGAACGAGGTGGAGGCGAGCTTGTCCTCGGTAAGGGGACTTTCAAGTTTACAGGGCCCCAGACGTTTGATGGTGAAGTCGGGGAGGGACTGGGAATCGGGATGCGTGATGACTGACATGGTGGTAGCGCCTTTTTATCTGAGAAATGGAGTGGTGGGCAAAAATACAGGACCGTCCTACCCACCCTGACGGATGACAATATGACTGCAGTTTACTGCTTGGCTGAAGGATTGGCTGGGTTGTCGCCACTCACCCGTAGACGCAATAGAGCGCGGGCGACAGCCAGCCTGGCCCGATCAATATCCACGGGTTGGCCGGGGCGGTCGTCGTTGGTCAGGGTGGCGAGGAGTTCCTCGGCCCGGGTGAGAGAGGTGCTGGCCCGGTCCCGGTCTACCTCGTCCTCAAGTTCGGCCGCGTCGGCGAGAATGCCAAGGGTGTTGGCGTTCATGTCCATGAAGCCACCGTGGATGGCGATACGCTGCTCACTGCCGTCCGCATCGCGAATCGACATTACACCAATCGCCAGAGGGGCGATGGTTGGCTCGTGCCTGGCGTAAACCTCTAGCGTACCCGCTAGGGTATAGAGGGTAACGGCTGACACCCGGCGCTCATACACCATTCTTTCCGGGGTGATGACTCGGCAGACGAGATCACCCGTTCCGGGTATTTTTCGCTCCGCGACCGCTTCCGGCATAACTTGACCTCCGAAAAAAACCCGGCCCGCCCCTTGTCACTAGGCTTGGGCTGACTCAGCCAGGGTGGCCGCCTTTTTCTTGACCTCGTCGATGTTGCCGACATACATGAAGGCTTGCTCAGGTAAGTCGTTCACCAATCCCTTGAGGATCTGGTCAAAGCCATCCACCGATTCCCCAATCGGGACGTAACGCCCGGGCATGCCGGTGAACTGTTCCGCCACGTAAAAAGGCTGGGAGAAAAAGCGCTGTATTTTCCGGGCCTTGGCCACCGTCTCCTTGTCGGAGTCGGAAAGTTCATCCATGCCGAGGATAGCGATAATGTCCTGAAGGTCTTTGTATTTTTGCAGTATTTGCTTCACTTCCACCGCTACCCGGTAGTGGCGTTCCCCGACAATTTTCGGGTCAAGGATGTTGGAGGATGAACCCAGGGGGTCTACCGCTGGATAGATGCCTAGACTCGCTATCTGGCGGGAGAGGGCGGTGATGGCGTCGAGATGGGCGAAGCAGGTGGCGGGGGCGGGGTCGGTGTAGTCGTCCGCCGGGACATAAACCGCCTGGATAGAGGTGATGGAGCCTTTTTTGGTGGAAGTGATGCGTTCCTGGAGCGAACCCATTTCGGTAGCCAGGGTTGGCTGGTAACCCACCGCCGAGGGCATGCGGCCAAGGAGGGCTGACACTTCCGACCCCGCCTGGACAAAGCGGAAAATGTTGTCGATAAAGATAAGGACGTCCATTCCCTCCTCGTCCCGGAAATACTCCGCCACTGACATGGCGGTCATGGCGACCCGGAAACGGGCTCCGGGCGGTTCGTTCATCTGGCCATAGATGAGGGAGGTCTTGTTCATGACATCCGCCTCCATCATTTCGATCCAGAGATCGTTTCCCTCGCGGGTGCGCTCTCCCACCCCCGCCACTACCGAACGACCGCCGTGCTCCATGGCGATGGAACGGATGAGTTCCTTCATGACCACAGTCTTGCCTACTCCGGCTCCACCAAAGAGGCCAACCTTGCCGCCCTTGGGAATAGGCTGGAGAAGGTCTATGACCTTGATGCCGGTTTCCAAAAGCTCGGTAACTGTCTCCTGCTCCTCGAAAGCCGGGGCGGGACGGTGGATAGGGTAGCTTTTCGCCGCCTTTATTGGCCCGGCATCGTCGATGGCCTCACCCGTGACGTTAAGGATACGCCCCAAAACCTCGTGACCCACCGGCACCATTATCGGGGATCCAGTGTTAAGGACCGGGAGGTTACGGATCAATCCGTCGGTGGTGGACATGGCGATGCAACGGACGGTGCTTTCCCCGATGTGTTGGGCAACTTCCAGGGTAAGGTTGATAGCGGGTGAATCCTGCGTGATCTTCAGGGCGGTATGGATTTCCGGTAGCGCTCCTACCATAAACTCCACATCCACCACTGGACCAGACACCTGTTTGAGTCGTCCGTAATTCTTATCAGCCTGAATCATTTCTTGTGTCTCCAGTCGCGGCCGCCCGCAGGGACAGAGCCGTCCTTACCGCTCTCCCGCCTTCCCGGCCGTCCCGGGGTGTGGCGGGGTTTTTAAAGTATCAACCATCCGGAAAAATCCGGAAAGGGTGGTGTGTCAACCCAGGGCATTCGCCCCGCCAATGATATCCAGCAACTCGCCCGTGATACCGGTTTGCCTGGCCCGGTTGAAAGACAGGGTGAGGTCGGAAATCATTTCGTCGGCGTTGGCGGTGGCGTTGTCCATGGCGGTCATGCGGGCCGCCAATTCGGCGGCGTAGCTTTCCAGGGTGCCACGGTAGACTTCGGTGGCCATTCGCCGGGAGATAAGCCTTTCCAGAGCCGCCGTGGGGTCGGGAAGGAGCTCATAAATCGGGCGGCTGGGCTGGGCTTTTTGTTTCGCCTCTTCTTCCCCTATTTCGGCGAGTAAGGCGTCCTCGCGGTCAGCCAGGTCAAATATGTCGTCCGGGTTATCCGGCAGGTCAACTTCCTCAATTATACCATCCTCAGGGATGATTGGGGCGGCGGAATCGGCGTTACGGGGAAGAAATGACTTTAAGTCGAGAGGGAGGAGTTTTCTTATCACCGGCCGCTGGGTAAGCATGGTGACAAACTCGCTGTAAATGAGATAGGCCTCATCGATGTGTTCTTTCGGGTCACGGGTAGTCGCCATTTCCACCAACTGGTCGCAGATGGAGCCGGAAAGCACATAGGACAATTTTTCAAAGACATCATGGTAGTTTTTTAGAATAGTGTAGCCGTTTTTCCGGATGCTGTTGGTGGCTTGTTTGCCGACGGAGAAAAACACCGGCGTGGCCGGAGCCTTGTGGCGGACGAAACCCATGGCGCCTTTGATCAGGGTGGTGTTAAACCCGCCACAAAGGCCGCGGTCGCCAGCTATTACGACAAAAGCCACCCGCTTGACCTGCTGCGGGGGGACGAGCAGGGGGTGTTCGTCGCCAATCAGATCGAGGGCGATGTGCTGGATAAGCACTTCCAGACTGTCGGCATAGGGACGCATGGCTAGCATGCGTTCCTGGGCCCGGCGTAGTTTAGCCGCGGCCACGAATTTCATGGCCCGGGTTATCTGCTGGGTGCTTTTGACAGACTTTATTCGCCGCTTGATGTCCTGCGTCTGCATGGACACTCCTTGCCGGTTTAAGCCGGGGTGGGGATGGGTTGAGACTCTGGTAGAGAGGGCTTAGTCGGCGTCCCCATCTTCCACAAACGCTTCGAGAAACTCCTTGATCGCCTCACTCAGGCGCGCCTCCACCTCTTTCCCCAACGCCTTGTCATTCTCGATTTCGTCCAAGATTTCCTTGCGGTACTTGGTGAGGTGTTCCAGGAGTTCCCGCTCGAAGCGGCCTACCGAGTCCACCTTCAGACGATCGAGAAAACCATGGGTGCCGGCGTAAAGGATTGCCACCTGGTGGGTGACTGACAGGGGGGACTTCTGGTCTTGCTTCAGTAGCTCCACCAAACGCTCACCCCGGGCAAGCTGTTTCTGGGTCACCACATCCAGGTCGGAACCGAACTGGGCGAAGGCGGCAAGCTCGCGGTATTGGGCGAGGTCGATTTTGAGCGATCCCGACACCTGTTTCATAGCCTTGATCTGGGCTGAACCACCGACGCGGGACACGGAAATTCCCACGTTGATGGCGGGACGGACGCCGGCAAAGAAGAGTTCCGACTCCAGGAATATCTGGCCGTCAGTAATGGAAATGACGTTAGTGGGAATGTAGGCGGAGACGTCGCCAGCCTGGGTCTCGATTATGGGTAGGGCGGTGATAGAGCCGCCAGTTCCAGCGATCTTGGCGATTTTTTTATTCGGGCTGTCTTTCAGGTCCTTGTCCGCCGCCCAGCGGCCGGGAACTCCGACATAGATCTTTTTTCCGTCTGTTTCACTACGACTCACTAGCTCTGGCCCGTTCTGGTCGACCAGGACATATTCTTCCGCCAGCTTGACCGCCCGCTCCAGGAGCCGCGAATGCAGGTAAAACACGTCGCCAGGGTAAGCCTCGCGCCCAGGGGGACGGCGTAGAAGCAGGGACATTTCGCGGTAAGCCCAGGCGTGTTTAGACAGGTCGTCAAAGACCACCAGGGCGTGTTTGCCAAGCTCCATAAAGTATTCGGCGATGGCGATACCGGTGTAGGGGGCGAGATACTGCTGCGGCGCCGGTTCGGAGGCGGTGGCGGAGACAATTATGGAATAGCCAAACGCGCCTTCCTTGTCCAGGGTGTCCATGATCCGGGCCACGGTTGAGCGTTTCTGGCCGATAGCGACGTAAACGCAGACTACGTCAATATCCTCGGGTTTGCCGCTCCAGCCGCGATTTTGGTTAAGGATGGTGTCGATGGCAATGGTGGTTTTTCCGGTCTGGCGGTCGCCAATGATAAGTTCACGCTGACCCCGGCCGATGGGTGTCATGGCGTCAACCGACTTTAGGCCGGTCTGCAGGGGCTCGGTGACTGGCTGGCGCTTGACAATACCGGCGGCAATACGCTCAATCTGGCGTTTTTCACTGGATTCTAGGGGGCCCTTGCCGTCCTGGGGGGTGCCGATGGCGTCAATCACCCGGCCCAGAAGGCCATAGCCAACCGGAATCTCGGATATGCGGCCGCTACGGCTGACCTTGTCGCCTTCCTTGATGCCGGAGCCGTCTCCCAGGAGCACCGCCCCGATGTTGTCTTCCTCGAGGTTGAGGGCGATGCCTTTTACTCCGTTGGAGAATTCCAATATTTCGCCGGCCTGGGCGTTTTCCAGTCCGTACACCCGGGCGATGCCATCCCCCACCTGCAGTACTTCTCCGGCGTCAGAAAGCTCGACCTGGCTGCCATAATTGGCGATTTCCCGGCGGATAAGAGTGGATACTTCTTCCGGATTAATGGATTCGCGCATGTCTTGACGCTCCCTTGCCTAGGTTTAGGCCGCCGGAGTGGGTCCAGAGGCTTTTCTGATAAACCGCACCCTCTTTGGAGGGCGGTGATGGGTGGTGCAAAAAACCGCTACACGCGGTGTCAAACCCTTAATTGGCCTGGACCAGATGACGTCTAAGACCCTCCAGGCGGCCTTGCAGTGACGCGTCAATAACTTGGCCCGCCACCTCCACTCTGGCTCCGGCGATGAGGTCGGGAGTGAGGTGTTGGCTAAGGCGCACCTTTTTCCCCAGGCGTTTGGTCAGCGCTTGGGACAACCGGTCCAGCTGTTCCCGGGTAAGGAGAATGGCGGTGTGGACATCGACAGCCAGAATATTCTCGATATCGGTCGAGATGATTTCAAATTCCCGTAGAATTCGGGGAAGAAGGTGGAGCCGGTTGCGACGGACCAGGACCGCCAGGAAATCGATCAGGTCTTGCCGGAATTTGAGGCTGGTAAGGATGCGCCCGGCGAGCGCCAGTTTGTCAGTCACCGCCACGCCGGGGGTGTTCAGGAAGTTAGACAACTCCAGTCCGTCATCACCCTCCAGAAGATCGCCCAAGCGTTCCAGGCCGTCCCTGACTTCCAGAAGCGCTCCCGCTTCATTGGCGTAGTCGGCTAGTCCCTTGGCGTAGTGTCGGGCAACGATGTTTTCCTGCGGCATTATCGGGGTCCTCGCGGGTAACACCATGGTAACCCTTGGCGCTCG
>JAITQC010000101.1 GCA_031289115.1 Planctomycetota bacterium | reverse complement strand
CTCCTGGCCTGTTCTTTTTCCTTGGCGCCGGAACCGGGTAACTCAAGAAGGAGCCTGGCTGCCCGGAGGCGCGAGTCTTCCGAAAGCTCTTCCTCCTCCGGGTAGGTGGCGAAAACTTCCGCGTAGGCTCGTAAGGCATCGTCCCAGCGCTCTTCCAAGCGGAAGATATCCGCCATGGCCAGGGTGATGGAAGCGGCGTCGCGGCGGTCAACCGGACGCAGTTCAGTTGGGAGCAGGTCACTAGCGTGATCCAACTCTTCCAGAGCGCCGGGTAAATTACCCCCCGCCACCAGGGCTTGCGAGGCAAGGAGGTAGAGGGAGCGACGCAGGTGGTCGTCCCCGGTTGTTTGCTCAACCTCCCGCATCAGTAAGCGGTAAGCCTCGCGCCAGCCTTCGGTACTTTCGTAAATCCAGCTTTCCCCCAGCTCGCGGAAAATACCAACCGCGCTGTCGCCAGAAACACCCCTTTCGACCGCTTGTTCCAGAAGTTCCCTGGCCCGGTGTCTAAGTTCCAGGGGAATCTGGTCAGGTTCAACTTCCTTGGGGTGGTGAATAGCCAAACTCGCGGCGCGATAGGTCGCGTCTTGCAGCCGCCCTGGTCGCTTGGGCGGAGCCGCAGGACTGGCCGGATCAGCCGCGAAAAGATAAAGGCGCCAGGCCAGGGCTAAATTACCGCTTTCCTCGGCTATCTGGGCCGCGACGAAGGCGGTCTCGGCATCGGTTTCGCTAAAAACAGCTAGGCGGTCAAGGGCGCGGGCGGTTTCACCCAGCTTTACCTGGCAGTTGGCCCAGTGCCGGGCAGCGTTTAAACGTAGGACCGAGCTGACTTCGGAGTCATTCATTAACCAGGCGAAACCGCGAGCGGCCGAATCCCATTCATCCAGAAGCTCCAGGGCGGTGGAACGCGACAACCTGGCTTTGAGGGAAAGGGAAGAGGCCGACCCCACCCCGGCGATGATAAAGTCGAAAAAGCGTAGCGAGGAGCTGATCCGCTGTTTGCCGTCCTGGCGCCAGACATCAGCCTGGCTGGAACCTTCTCTAGATCCTTCGTTAGAGCCCCATTTATCAGCCATGTGAAGAAGAAAACCGCCAGAGGCGAGGTTGACCATGCCAAGAGCCAGGGTATCGGTCAGGGACCGGCCGATACCGGAGGATTCGCGGTAACAGTCGCCGGAACGGTCAAAGTTGGCCAGAACCTGCCGGATACCGTCTTGGTCCAGGACGTCATTGGTCATTATTTGTCCGGCCAATATGACCGCCAGACCATAGTAGGTCTCCCCCTCCCGGGACAGTAGCTCCCGGTTGGAAAGACTGGCCTGGCCGGTTAACTGCCGGCTTCTCAGGTGGGAAATCATGCCTAACACCAGGGTAAACCCGTCTGAACCCGCCTCGCTCCAATTGGTCAACTCCTCCATCCGGACCGAGAGTTCATAGGCGGCGTTGGCTAGGCGGCGGCTGTCAGGCGACAGGTCCTCCGGACCCATCTGGAGGATGTTGGTCAGGGTTTTACCCAGCACCTGGATAGCGCCGGCTTGGCGCTCGGAAATGTCTGAGCCACCCACATCGCTGTCGGAAAGTCCCAGCATCCAGTCCCAGGGGATAGTGTTTCTTACCGAAGCGCTTCCGAGGCCCAGGATTTCCTCCATGGCCGAGAATTCCGAACCGAGTAAGCTGCCATAATCCAGAATCTGCCTAAACAGGCGGGAAGCTTGATGCCGCATGGTGAGAGCTAAGCCAGGGTTACCCCGGTAGCGCGCCACATCGGCCGCCGCCCGGGCGGCGTCGATGCGTAGGCGAACAGCCGCCCCGGAAGGACGGGTAGCTGCCTCAAGGTGGGAGATAGCCTCTTCCAGATGCCCTAGTTCCCACTCCGCCCGCCCCGCCAGATAATTGGCCCGGGCCGGCGGATCATCCCGCTTAAGAAGGGGGGCGATGGCGTCCAGCACCGCGGTTGGCTGCTTAAGTTCAAGCAGTAACGTAGCCCAGAGCATATGGGCCTGGTCCCATTCCTCCCCGTCCCCGGCTAGCGCCATGGCTTCGCCCAAAGTTTCACTGGCTTGCCGCAAAAAACCCGTCCGGTCTTCGGCCGGGAGGTTTTCCGCCATTTCCCGGAAAGAAAGCGCCAGGCTGATTTCCGCCGTACGCCGGTCATCGGGAGTCGGGTTTTCCTCCTTCAATAACTCCTGGTAGTATTGTATGGCGGTTGTCGTTTCCCCAAGGAAAGCGGCCGCCTGGGCCCGATAGAGGGCGGCTCTGGCCCTTAGTTCGTTCCGGGCCGCCTCGCCAGCCAGAAAGATGTTGGCATCGCTCTGCGCCTCGCGGATATAGTCGAGTTGGCGGCTTGACATGCGTAGACCAATAAGATCAAGTTCGACCTGCTTACGGTCGTCGCCGATGGGGAAGGAGTTGCGGGCCTGTTCAAGTTCGCTTATGGCTTGGTTGAGTAAGTTCTCGCGCTTGCGCCGGGTTTCAATAGTGCCAGGGAAAGGAATGAGGTCGGCTTGTTGGCGCAGGCACTGGCTGACTCGCCGGGCAGCGTCACCCTCCATTTTCTCCGGGAGGTTGGAACCGCCAACCCGGGAATACATGGCGATGGCGCGGTCGTAATCCCCCGCCTCCTGGAAGGAGCGGCCTGACCAATAGGCGCTTTGGACCGAATAAACGGGATTGGCCAGGCGATAACGGTTTTGAAAAAGAAAAGCCAGTTCCTCCGCGACGTCCAGGTATTCCTCCCGGCTCTCCGCCAGGCCAAAACGGCTTCTTTCCAGGAGGAAACGCGCTGTCTCGCGTCGGGCCAGGCTATTAGCCAGATCTTCGGCAGTGGGGCTGTCAGATTCATGGAAGGCGGGGTCGTTAAGAATCTTCAGGGCGATGTCAGAGGCCTGGGTAAAGAGGCCGCTGTCGAGAAGACGAAAACCCGCGGCCAGGCGCTGGTCAGCCTCGGCCAGGGTGGTGGCCGCCCGGGCAACACCCGGAAACACCATATGGGAAAGGATAAAAACGGCGATAACGACAGGAACGCCCCGGGTCAGGCTTCTAGCCACCACTGGCCTCCCGGAGATAGGGGGTGATGGCGTTACGCAGGTCCGAAGCGATTAGGATGGGTTTACCGGTGTGGTCTACCGCCGCCAGTTCCACACTAGCCACCACGATGGGTTTTTCCCCAGGTGGACGGTAAATTTCCGTGTCAATAGCCAGGGTGGCGTGACGCAGGCGAGAGACAAAACTGCGGCAAGTAAGGAGGTCGTCGTAAACCGCGTAACCGTAATAGCGTATGTGACACTGGCGCACCGGGAAAAAACATCCTCCCGCCTCTATTTCCCGGTAAGGGAAACCGGCTTCGCGAAGAAACTCCGTCCGGGCGCGCTCGCAAATAACCAGATAGTTAGCATAATACACGCGGTCCATACGGTCGGTATCGCCATAGGAGACACGATAGGTACATGAATGCGTCAAGGACATGGGAAGCTGCCTTCGGCAAGCTGGTAAAACTTTGACAGGAAAAACACCCAGGCGGGAAGGCGCAAAAGAAAAAAGCGGGGTGGATCGATAAGCCGGCTTCTGTCGCGGATGGCTATTTATCTGGGACGGACGTCGCCGTCCGCCTCTAGCACGCTACCCGGGACTTGTGGCGGGACAGGCGATCCCGCGATGGAAAACCATCTCGTCCCCTATTTGCGTTTGCACCGGAAGGGCAGTCGCCGTGCCACCCACGTTACCGTGGGCGCGGTGGGCTCTTACCCCACCCTTTCACCCTTACCCCCGGGTCTTGCGGCCCGTAGGCGGTCTGCTCTCTGTTGCCTGCCCCTGGAGTCGCCCCCGGCGGGCGTTACCCGCATTCCTGCCTTGTGGTGGCCGGACTTTCCTCCGGGAGGAAGCCCCCCCGGTAGCCATCTAACCCACCCCGCAAAAAAACTCCTACAACTTCCAGGCCGCCACTTCCGACTTAAGGTCGTTCTTGTGCTGGCCCTTGACATGGACATTAACCTGCCAGAAGGCGGTGGGATCAGCCGGATTGGCGAGATTGGAGGATATGGTGAAAACCGGACCGTCGATCAGGGTAAACTCGGAGGTCGGCAACCAACTTTCCATTATGTCGCAATAGGCGGAATAAATATTCTCGATGCCGCGGATGGTGGCGGAAGCATAGGTGCCGTCGGGTATTTCCCAACCCACCATGCCGGGCGGAATATCCTCGAGGGATGGCACCATCATTCCCGCCACATACTCGAACATACGTTCATGCATGTCGGGTATCCGGTTAAAGACACCAAAAGCCGAATTGGAAGTGCCGGGGGCAGCGTTAATCTTCTGGCGGTGCGGCAGAAACTGCTCCACCCACAGTTTTTCCGGCACAGCGGGATCAAGATTCCACAGCGTCCGGACACCCACCACCAAAAAGGCGGGTTTCTCCACTATCGAAGGCTTCATAATATTAGGCATCTTTCTTACAGATATGTCGCAGGATAAATAGTCGATTTTAGTATAACCTTTATCCACCCAGGTGGCAAGCCATAAACCGGTTACTGTTTTTGATCCGGTATTACCACTCCTGTCACCCGCGCCCCCCGCGAACCGGTAATCCTGGTCCGCAGGATAGCGCCAGGACGGGGTAGGGGTTCGATGTCAGCCAAAAGATAACGGTCGGTTCGGCTGCCGGAAACCTCAGCCACCACCCGCTCCTCCCGGCCGGTTTGGGAAGCGGCGTATTGTTCGGCCTGCCGCGCCGCTTGAAGCAGGAGTAGGCGTTTCCACTTGGATATGACGTCGGTTGGGGTGGTGGTTGGCAGGTCCGCCGCCGGAGTACCGGGACGGCGGCTATAGTGGAACACGTGCAGGCGAGAAAAAGCGGCCTGGCGACAGACTTCCCGGGTATTTTGGAAAGCGTCCCCGTCTTCACCAGGGAAACCGACGATGACGTCGGAAGTTATGGCGGGGTGGTCGAGTATCTCCCGGGACAAGGCCACTTTTTCCAGAAACTCCTCGGGTGAATAGCGCCGTCGCATAGCCTGGAGAATCCGCGGGTCGCCAGACTGGAGGGGGATATGCAAATGGTGACAGACCGCCGGGTGCCGCTTTATCGCCAGTAGTAACTCTTCCGTAACCGCCGCTGGCTCCACTGAACCCAGGCGTAGCCGGGTAGACCCGATACAGGGAGCGAGGCGGTCCAGGAGGCTAGCGAGACCGACCGCCTGAAAACGGTAAAAACCAATGTTTATGCCGGTAAGAACTATTTCCGGATAGCCGTTGCCGGCCAGAACTGCCGCTTCGCGAACCAGATCATCCGGGTCACGGCTACTAGGTTCACCCCTGGCCCGGGGTATCAGGCAATAGGCGCAATGTTGGTCGCAACCATCCTGGATTTTTAGAAAAACGCGGGTATGGTTTTTCAGCCCAGTCACCCCCGCCTTAACCGAGGCGGCGGGCGTTTCCCCGCTTTTCCCCAGGAGGCGGTCAGGGATAAAGGGTTTTCTGGCGTTACCCTCCCGTAAGGCTTGGGGAAAAGCCGCTAGCCACTCCTCCTCCACTTCGACCGCGCAACCGGTTAGCATTAGTTGCAGCTGGGGATTTTCCCGGAGGGAGCGGCGGATGGCGGAGCGGCAAGTGCTACCGGCCCGCCCGGTCACGGCGCAGGTGTTGACAATGAGGACGTCGGCCAGAAGCGCCGTCTCCACCTCCTCCAGGCCCCGGCTGACCAGGCTTTCCCTAAGAAACTGCGACTCGTACTGGTTGGATTTGCAGCCAAAGGTGAGGAGAAGGAAACGCATGGGTTGTGGCCTTGGCCTGGTCAGTGAAAAGAAAACTCTGGCGGCCGGGGCCTAACGCTTGGCCCAAAAAGCAGGGCGGGCCGAGCCTTTTCACGCCCCCCCAGGCCTCAGTCACCCCGGCGCAAGGCTATCCGCCCCGCCCGGACCATCTCGCTAATTCCGTAGGGAGCGATTAAGCGTAGAAAAGACTCCAGCTTGTCTTCGCCGCCGGAAATTTCAATAATGACGTGTTTTTCCGAAACATCCGCCAGTCTGGCCTGAAAAAGATTGGCTATGTCAACCAGTTCGCTCCGCCGCCCGGACGGCACTTTGATTTTCACCAGAGCCAGATCCGACTCGACCGAGGTGGAGTCGGTAATGTCGGTGACCTTGATGGTGTCGATAAGCTTGGACAACTGCTTTCGCACTTGTTCGAGTATCCGGTCGTCACCCGAGACCACGATGGTCATGCGGGAGAGTTCGGAATTTTCCGTCTCGCCGACATTAAGGCTTTCAATATTGAAACCCCGGGCGGAAAACAGGCTGGCGATCCGGGCGAGGACACCTGGTTTGTTTTCCACCACCACGCTTATGATGTGGCGGTTATTTTTGTGGGTCATGTTTACCCCTTATTCCGCATCCAGGATCAGATTGTCCAGAGGCTCCCCGGCTGGAACCATTGGATAGACATTGGCCTCGCGCTCAATCATGGCGTTCACCAAAGCCGGGCCGGGGTGGTTCAGGGCGGCGGCAAGAACTTTTTCCGTGTCTGCCGGCCGGTCGAGGACAAAGGCCTTTACCCCGAAAGCTTCAGACACCTTGGTAAAGTCGGGATTGTCAGAGATGTCAGTGTGGGAATAATGATGATCCCAGAAGAGCTCCTGCCATTGCCGGACCATACCGAGGTAGCCGTTGTTCATGAGAATAATCTTGATCGGGAGGTTCAGGCGGGCCACCGTCGCCATTTCCTGGATATTCATCTGGAAGCCGCCGTCGCCAGTGACACAGAGAACCAAATTGTCCGGAAGCCCCAGTTGCGCCCCGATAGCGGCGGGCAAGCCAAAACCCATGGTCCCGAAACCACCCGAGCTCACCCAGCGCCTGGGCTTCTGGTGGTTCCAGAAGAGGGCTGACCACATCTGGTGCTGCCCCACATCGGTGCAGAGCACCGGGTCCTTTCCCGCCGCCAGGCTATAAAGACTGCGGATCAAGGCCTGGGGAGAGACGCGGCCATTCCCGGCGGGAACCACTAGCGGTGAGGCCAGGCGCCAAGCGTCTATCCGGGCGAACCAGTCTTTGCGTTCGCGGTGCTCAAGCTGGGGCAACAAGTCGCGCAGGATATTGAAAGCCGAACCGATCACTGGTAAATCCACCCGGACACTCTTGGAGACAGAGGTGGGATCGATGTCGATGTGGATGATCTTGGCCACCGGGGCGAAGGCGGCCAGTTTTCCGGTTATCCGGTCATCAAAACGGGCGCCCACCGCGACCAAGAGGTCGCAATTGGTCACCGCCAGATTGGCGTAAGCGGTGCCGTGCATGCCTAGCATTCCCAGGGACAAGGGGTGGTCGGTGGGAATAGCCCCCAACCCCATCAAAGTAGTGGTCACCGGAATATTGGCTTTACTGGCGGCCTGGCGCAGGTAGTCGGAGGATTCCGAGGAGATCACGCCGCCCCCCACGTAAAACACGGGGCGTTCCGAGGCGTTTATCAGGTTGGCGATACGCTCAATCTGGCGGGGGTTGCCGTCATATTTAGGCTGGTAACTCGGAATATTGACGCTTTCCGGTATATGGGCGGCAAAATCGGCGCGCTGGATGTTGGAGGGTATGTCCACCACCACCGGTCCCGGCCGCCCGGTACGGGCGATATAAAAAGCCGCTTTCAGCATAAAGGGAAGCTCTTCCGCCCGGCTCACCAGGTAATTATGCTTGGCGACTGAGCGGGTGACGCCCAGGACATCCACCTCCTGAAAGGCGTCATTGCCGATCAAGTGGGTGGGAACCTGCCCAGTTATGGCCACCAGGGGGATGGAATCCATGTTGGCGTCGGCGATGCCGGTGACCAGGTTGGTGGCGCCAGGTCCACTGGTGGCGATAACCACGCCCACTCGCCCGGTTACCCTGGCGTAGCCCTCGGCGGCGTGCACACCCCCCTGTTCATGGCGGGGAAGGATTATCCGGATATCCTTTTCACCATAAAGCTCGTCGAAAAGAGGTATCACCTGTCCGCCGGGATAGGCGAAGGCGAGCGTGACCCCCTCGCTTTTCAGTACCTCGATGATAGCGCGCGTTCCTTTCATGGAACCGTTTCTCCTCTGGGTCGAGACCTGGTTTACCCATTCCTAAAACCCGGCCCCGGGCCTAGGCCCGGGGCTTTAAAAAGCAACTAATCCGGGAACAGGACAATAGCCTCAGGTCAGTACGCCAGTCACGGATGACCGGCCTACCTTGGACAACACTCGCATTGTAACCTGAACTGACATGGCTTTTATCCCGATGGCAAGCATTGACAACTTGCTAACAGTAACTTATCCTGCCATTGTATTGAACCCTCCCCGTCTTGTCAACTACTAGGTGGTTTAGTAGCCTGAATGCCCGCCCCCGGTGGTGGCTACAAGAAAATCCCCTCCATTAGGGTTGCTAAATAAGTAAAAAAGCGGTATTTTTCTCTTTTACCAGCTCTTCTTCCCAGACGCTGGAGGTAAAATTCACCCGGGCGGGTTGCCAACCCCTCGGCCCCGAGCCTTCCAGCGTGGTGGTGGTTTTATATCCTGCAAAAAAACTCACTCAGGGGACTTTTCATGAACACGGATTGCCCACGCCGCTCCATGATCACCGGCACCGGGAGCTATCTTCCGGAGAAACGCATCACCAACCAATATCTGGAAAAACTGGTCGAAACCTCGGACGAGTGGATACGGCAACGCACCGGTATAACCGAGCGGCGCATGGCCGCTCCCGATCAAGCCACTAGCGACCTCGCTTACGAGGCGGGCAAAATTGCCATTGCCGACGCGGGTCTCACCCCGAATGACATCGACCAGATAATTGTCGCCACCGTAACCCCCGACACCGTCTTCCCCGCCACCGCTTGCCTGGTCCAGCATCGCCTGGGCTGCCGCCAGATACCCTCCTTTGACCTGGCCGCCGCCTGCTCGGGGTTTATTTACGCCATGACGGTGGCTAGAACCGCCATCGCCACCAACATGATCCGGCACGCCCTTTTAATCGGGGCGGAAACCCTTACCCGTTTCACCGACTACCAGGACCGCAACACCTGCATCCTCTTCGGGGACGGGGCCGGGGCGGCTGTTCTTTCAGTGGTCGAAGACCCTGACGCAACCAGTTGCATCATCGACACGCATTTCGCCGCCGATGGGGCTGGGGCTGACCTCATGGTCCTCCCCGGGGGCGGCTCTCGTATCCCCCCCTCCCCCGAAATGCTGGAAAAACGTCTTAACTACATCACCCTTCAGGGCCGGGCGGTTTACAAAAACGCCATCACCAAGATTGTCGCGCTGGTGAACGAGTCGCTACAACGCTGCCACCTTACCAGTGACGATATCGACCTTATCATCCCGCATCAAATGAACGCCAGGATAATTGAAAGCGCTGCCAAACACCTGGAAGTGCCTATGGACAAAATCTTCATGAACCTCGACCGCTATGGCAACACCTCGGCCGCCACCATACCGATCGCTATTGACGAGGCTAAGCGGCAAGGCCGTTTGACACCGGGTAAACTTGTCGCCCTGGTGGCTTTTGGGGGAGGCCTGACCTGGGCTTCCGCCCTTATCCGCTGGTAGGTTCTGCCCCGTCCCCGCCCGGGGGGAAGACGCGCCGACAGGTCTGCGGCGGCGGGAAAAAAAAGAAATAAACTTGCTTTTGGCGATTCCCTAGGTATAGTTTTAGTGTAAAAACTTTTTTGGGGGCGGCAAATTTGGAAGCGACCAGCAAAATCGGCCAATTGACTCCTACCCTAGAAGACTACCTGGAGTCAATCTACCATCTCTCGCGTTACAACAAGGCGGCCCACTCGCGGGATATTGCCGAAGACATGTCGGTTCACAAATCCACCGTTACTGCCGCCCTGAAGTCGCTTAGCCATCTAGGCATGATAAACTACGCCCCCTACGAGGCGGTCACCCTGACCGGGAAGGGCGAGAAAATAGCCAGCGACGTGGTGAATCGCCACCGCGTGCTTAAAGATTTCTTCACTGATGTGTTGTTGGTTGACGCCGGAATGTCGGAAAAAGCCGCTTGCGGTATGGAACACGCCATGCCCCGGGAAATATTGGAACGCCTGGTCGATTTTGCCCGCTTTATCAAAAACTGCCCGGGAAAAAACCGCAACTGGCTGTCTGGCTTCACCGGTCAATCCCGCCTGGATTGTCGCACCAACAACCGCTGCCCCTCCCGGCGGCCCGAGTAGCCCTGGCGTTTAGGAAAGAGACAAGGGGTGTGTGGGGCCTTTTTTTTGCCTCGCTGGTTTTAGTCACAAAACTTATTTCGCTGTCAAACCGCCCGGCTGGAAACGCCCCCGGGTTGACGCTTAAATCCGCTTTCTTGCGTGCCGCCGGAACGGGATCCTGGAAAACACGTGTTTTCCCCCGTTCCGGGGCTTTTTTCCCACCTGGTAAAATTCACCCCCCTAGTCCCCGCCCTCAGGCGCCCTCCCCTAGGTAACTACGCTTTTCCTCACTTGGCTGGCCAAAGCAAGGCGGCGGGTTGGGCCGGCAAAAGATCGGCCAAGGGCAGGAAAATCTCGGGTTTCCCAAAGACATAGGGCAACACCTGGTACTCCTGGAAATACAGGCGCACTCCTTCCGGCTCAAGGCCAAAGGCGCGGTAGTTTTCCCAGGTTGGCGCCAGACCTTCGGAAAAGAGAGGCTCTTCCCGAGCATTATCCTCCTGGATGTTGGCTAACCATTGCCGGAGTAGCTCCGGTGCCCGGCGGGCAAAAATAGCCAGCGCCTGTTCTGGTAGCTGAAAAATTTCCGTCAGCGCCAGGGGTTCGCCGCTGTGGGTGGAAAAGTTAAGGACCGTAAGCTGGCTAGTGGGGTGGGCCGAATGGGCGGGATTTAAGCCCCGCTCGAAAACCACTGACAGGGCCTCCCCCGGTGGATTAGTCAGGCGGTAGTCAAGCCACAGTTCCCAGCCTGAATCGCCTTCCCGGACGTCATAGTAGTCTCCCGCTTCGGCTAGACTAGTCGCCACCATCTGGTTTACCCAGGCCTGGAGACGGGCGTCTATGGCGGGATGGTTGGTTTCTGGAAAAGCCAGCCGCACCGACCACAGACTCTCGCTTTCCATCCGCCGATCTTTACCCCCCTCCTCCACCAACCGGGCCCAGTCCGCGTCGCCGTTGTTCCGGAAGAAAATCCTCCCCCCGATGTCAACCACGTACTGTTTGCCTTCACCCGACCCGCCGGCCGGCCGAGTAAAGAGATACCCGGTTCGGCCATTCACCTCCGCCTCGCCAGCAAAAGACAAAGCGTTTGCGACTGCGTCTCCCTCCGGCTCCTGGCTTGCCAGCACCTCGTCCAGGATGTCCCTGGCCCAGGATACCGAAGAGGGGTCAGCTGCCAAAGGCAGGGCGAATCCCTCCGGATCGGGGGAAAGGGCGAGCTGGTTAAACAATTCCGCTCCCAGCCGGGATTCGTAAGTGGAGGAAAAATCAAGAATCTCCAGGGCGAGACCACTATCCTCAACCACCAGGCCGGCCAGGCCACCCGAATTACCCGCCGCCGGAGTCATCAACCCGGCGTAGACAGTATAAGTCAACTCTGTCTTGCGAAACTGCAAATAGCAGTAACTCCCTTCGGTGGCGTCGACCATCCCAGCCTTTAGGCTGCTGTCGGCCGATTGTAGCCCCGCTAACTCCAGACTAGTCCCATCCGCGTGCCGGAGGGAAAACACCAGGTCGGAGGTCGAGCCGTCAAGCCAACGCTGTTCTACCCGGACCTCGCTCCCGCCCGCCGCGCCCCAGAAAAGGAGACTGGGGTTAACCGGGGGTGTGTTTTGGGGTATTTCCCCCGCCGCCACCCAGGAAAAACCCAGAGCCAACAACTGCGCCAGTCCATAAACCACCCAGGCCATAGTCAGCCTTTCCAGCCTTGCCTACCTTGGCAAGGCAACGCAAGCATCTACCTTCGGGGCGAAACCCTCACCGGGGCGGAACGGCCACCCGAAAGTCGGGGCGACGAAAATAAAGTTGGGCAGGGAAGGCAGAGATAGAAGTGAAAACCAGGCTGAGCCTTACCCCCGCCCGGTGACCTGGCGCCGCGGGGCACTTGAACGGCGCCCAGGCAAAGATCAGCATGTTACCAGACTGGATTGCTCCAAAATCCAACTCGCCACCGCCTCGCCCAGGGCAGCATGTCCGGCTGGGGAAAAATTAATTCCGTCGGCTGGATCGGACTGTAGCGAATCCTCGGCATAAATCACCGGCAGGTTGTTGGAAAGCGCCATCCGCCGAAAGGCGGGGCGTAATTCCTCCGAGGTTTCCCGGCCGCCCCGGAAACGCAGGGCAAACCCGGAGTTCATCTCCCATATTGGCGGCGGGCAAATCACCATAACCTCCGGTGGTTCCGCCGACCCTGGTCCAAAACGGATGTTACGGGCCTGGTTAGCCAGGGCGGCCACTCCGTCAGCGATGTCGTAGGCCGAAAGCCGGGTGGAACGCCTTAGGTCGTAGGTTCCCAGCATAATGACAACCAGGTCAAGCGGGGCGTGGCTGCCTAAAATTGCCCCCAGGGTTTTGAAGCCGTTGCATTCAATACCGTTGGCGCTAACTATCGGATCATCGCTTATGGCGCTACGGCCCCTTAGACCTTCTTCCAGTACCCGGATGCTATTACCCAATAGACGGGCCAGGACTCCGGTCCAGCGGACCGCCGGGGGATAGCGTTCGACATTGGAGCCGGGGACGAATCCCCAGACATTGGAGTCGCCATAACAAAGAATGGTCCGCTTGGGAAAACCGCTGTTTTCCGCCATAGATTCCCATCTTGACTGGGCTAGCGACGTAGCCAGCCGAAGCGCTGTCGCCACCCGTTAACCTGAAAGAAGAAGCTACTACCCGCGTTCCAAAATCCGCCGCGCCAGTTCCTGGGCTAGTAGGGCATGACTCTCCGCTGACAGGTGAATGCCGTCCGAAGGATCGGAATGGAGGAAATTCTCGGCATAAATCAGGGGTACCCGGTAAGCCTTGGCCATTTCCCCAAAGGCTTTGGGAAACTCCTGGGATTTTTCCCGTCCGCCCTTGAAAATGGGGCCAAACTCCGACTCTACCTCCCAGATGGACGGCGGACACACCACCCACACGTCGGGAGGAGAAATAAAACCCGGACCAAACTCGGGCAAGCGCGCCCTTTGCACCAGGGTTCCCACCCCGTAGGCGACATCGGTCGGGGTGGCGGCGTAGCGGCGTTTCAAGTCGTTGGTCCCTAGCATAAGGATCACCAGGTCCACCGGCGAATGCGAGCAGAGGATGGTTCCCAGCAGTTTCAAGCCGTTTTTCTCAACCCCCATGACACTTTCGATCGGATCATCCAGAACGCTGGTTCGGCCGCATAAACCCTGCTCCACCACCCGGTAACCATTATTCTGGAGGAGTTTGGCCAAGGCCCCGGGCCAACGCACATCTGGGGAAAAACGCTCCCGCTGGGAAGACGGCACAAAACCCCAGGTGTTGGAGTCGCCATAACAAATTATAGTGCGTTCGTTGGCTTCTTTTTCGACTTCCATCAGGTAACTTGGCCTTTCGGAAAAACCCCGACCCGTGACCCTTCCCTCTTGTGGCTTAGACAAGGTAAAGATTGCCACCCCGTCGAGGGAGGTGGTAATAAGAAAAAAAAAGCGTTTACATTATAGCGTAAGGCCTGGCTAAAAGCAAGGCTGTCCACAATATCCCGGTAGGGTTGAGGCTCAGGCCTAACCCGCCCTGGCGCCTGGCGAAAGTGCCCCAACCTTCCGACCCCAGTGGCAAAAAAAACTGCCCCCCCCCGGTTAAGCGTGGGGGCGGTCCTGGCCTGTGCCAGGACCGCCCCCTTTCCTCCACCGGGAAAACCAGCCGGCTTTTCCCGTTAAGGTAAACCAGGGCCAAGGCAGGTTGTCCCCAGTTGCCTCGGCGAGTTTTACAACACCCTTGCCTGCCACACTTTAAGCATAGCCAGACCGACTACAGGACCGAGGCGGAAGGATTGACGAAAAAGACGGGGAAAA
>JAITQC010000055.1 GCA_031289115.1 Planctomycetota bacterium | reverse complement strand
ACAGCCAGTAACACTTCAGCCTGGCGGACTGGGTCGGCGGGAAAGGAGTTGTCCTTCCCGGCCGGTTCTAGCCGCCAGAATTGGCGCCGTAGCAGGGTGGCGCGCCAACCCGCGTGGCGAAGGGCAGCCACCCCCTTTTTCTCCGACGTTTCGCTAAAACCGACCGCCAGGGCGCCCTCAATACGCCCGAGGGAAATCAGCCCATTGTCGAGCATGCTGATACGCAGTCCCTGATCGGCGAAACAGCGTTCCACCGGGGCGGGAAGGACACCGTAACGGTCGCGCACATAGGCGTGCGATACCGCCAGGTCCTCGGCGCTCCGGGTTCGGAGTAGACGCCGGTAAAACTCGATCCGCTGCTGTTCAGAGGGGATATAGTCGGGAGGAATGAAGGCGCTGGTGCCAAGGTCAAGCTCGACTTTCGCCTCCTCCTCTGGCGCCTCCCCTTTTCCCGCCGCCACCGCCCGTTCCAGGAGGCGGCAGTACAGGTCAAAGCCGATCAAGTGGATATGTCCCGACTGCTCTACCCCTAGAAGGTTACCCGCCCCCCTTATCTCCAGGTCGCGCATGGCAATGCGGAAACCCGAGCCTAGCTCAGAATAATCCTGGAGAGCCTGGAGGCGTTTTCCCGCCTCCGGGGAAAGGGGACGGTTGGCTGGCACCAGGAAATAGGCGTAGGCCTGGTGACGGAAACGCCCCACCCGCCCCCGCAACTGGTGAAGTTCGGAAAGCCCGAAATGATCGGCGTAGTTGACCATGAGGGTGTTGACCCGGGGCATATCCACCCCGCTTTCAATTATGGTGGTGCAGACCAGCACATCCACCTTGCCATCGAGAAAACGGGTGATCACATCGAGAAGTTCCCCCTCCGCCATTTGTCCATGCCCCACCGCCACCCGCGCCTCTGGCACCAGACTCTGCAGGTGGCCGGCGATTTGGTCAATGTTGTGGACCCGGTTGTGGAGGAAGAAGCTTTGCCCTCCCCGCGACAGTTCCCTTAGAATCGCCCGGCGGACAATGTCGTCAGCGTAACGCACCACCATGGTCTTGACTGAGTGACGCTCGCGAGGCGGGGTGGCGAGGTTGGAAATGTCCCGTAGCCCCAGGAGAGACATGTGTAGCGTTCGGGGGATGGGGGTGGCGGTCATGGTGAGAATATCCACCTCGGCCCGAAAACGCTTCAGGCGCTCCTTGTTCTCCACGCCAAATTTCTGCTCCTCGTCAATAACCACCAGACCCAGGTTTTTGAAAGCGACGTCCTCGGAAAGCAGGCGGTGAGTGCCAATAACCACGTCAGTCCGGCCTTGTAGCACGTTTTCCACTATCGCCTTTTGTTCGGAGGGGGAACGGAAACGGGAAAGGCATTCCACCCGCACCGGATAATCCGCCATGCGGCTAGTAAAAGTGCGGTAATGCTGCTCGGCGAGAATAGTGGTGGGGACAAGCACCGCCACTTGGCGTCCGGCGTTCACCACCCGGAAGGCGGCGCGAACCGCCATCTCGGTCTTGCCAAAACCCACGTCGCCGCAAAGGAGGCGTTCCATTGGCGACACCGACTGCTGGTCGTGGCAAATATCCAGCATGGCGGACAACTGGTCCGGCGTCTCGTCATAAGGAAAGGAGGCGTCAAACTCTTCCACCATGGCGTCGTCGGGGGGAATGGCGAGGCCGGGCGAGGAGAGACGCCGGGCCTGGGTCGCCAGGAGATCCTGGGCGATGTCCCTGACGGCGTTTTCCACCGTGGCCTTTTTCCGGCTCCAGGCGGAGGAGCCAAGCTTGGAAAGCTGGGGACGGGCGCCGCCCAGGCCAATGTAACGCTGCACCAGTTCGATCTGGGAGAGGGGGACGTAGATACGGGCGTCCTCAGCGAAGAGGAGATTAAGGAAATCCTGCTCGGCGCCGTCCCGCTCCAGGGTTTTGATTCCTTCGAACCTGGCGATGCCGTTAGCCACATGCACCACATAGTCGCCTTCCCGGAGTTCAGCGAAATCGGTGATGGGAATACCCTGGTAGCGTTTCCGTGGCGCCCGGATCGGGGTCTGGCGCCCGAAAAGCTCATGGTCTGACACGTAGGCTGAGTCGCCTTCCCGGATAAAACCCCGAGAAAGGTGGCCTTGGGCCAGCCGGATATCCGCCAGTAAGTCAGGAGCCTTTTCCGTCAAGACCTCCCGCAAGCGTTTCTCTTCGGCCGGGTTGTTGCAGGTGATGCAGAGCCGGGTTCCTCCCTGGTGAAGCTGGGAAAGTTCTCTTAGCGAGGTGTCAAAGTTGCCGGAAAGGCGTTCCCAACCAGTCGCCATCAGGTCGACTGGACACAGGTCGACTGGCCGGGGCCAAGGGTCCTCTGGCCAGGGATCGCTATCCAAATCGGGAAGTAGCATTTTCCGGAAGGGAGAAAGGCGGGCCGCCGCCTGTTCCAAGGGGAAAAGGGTGTTACTGAGGCCAGAGAACCCACTGGCGTAAAGTCCCGCCACCCGGGCGGAACGCTCGGGATGGCGCACCACCACCAGAGTAGCGGGAGACAAGTAGTCGAGGAGGGAGTGACGCCGGCCGCCGGTCCCGGTAAGGCGGAAGGCCTCGCGGGGAACATCGACAAGCACCACTTCGCTGTCCAGAATGGCCCCGCTTTCTTGAGTAGCCGGGCTAAAGGGCCGGACCGTGTCAACCTCGTCTCCG
Source organism: Planctomycetota bacterium (assembly GCA_031289115.1). Classification (GTDB taxonomy): domain Bacteria; phylum Planctomycetota; class SZUA-567; order SZUA-567; family SZUA-567; genus JAITQC01. Next base: position 1,701 of record JAITQC010000055.1, on the reverse strand, counting down.
AAAAACTCAATCCGGTAGGGTTGTCCGCCTAGAAGCGGGAAGACGTCGACAATCCCCCCCCGGCGGGAAAACTGGCCCGGCTCCTCCACCATGGGCGAAGCCTCCAGGCCTGCCTCAGCCAGGTGGGCGACCACCGCCTCGGGGGAAATCTCCTTTCCTGGTCCCAAGCGAAACCCACCCCGCGCCAGGATGTCTGGCGGGAGAGTGGGTTGCAGGAGGGCGGTTATCGGACAGACTACCCAAGGGAAAGTGGCGGGTTTTACTAGGGAGCGTAGAATCGCCAGTTGGTCAGAGGCGGTTTCGAGGTCTGGGCTCTCTGTTTCATCCGGGAGGATGTCCCAGGTGGGCCAGAGGAAGGGAGGCTCTCCGCCGCCATGTTCAGCCAGGTAAAAAACCAGGTCGGCGTGAATGTCCCCGGCCGCCTCCGGATCGGGGGCGACTATCAGTAAGGGACGGGCGAGCTGGGACTGGCTGTCAGCCAGACACTTGGCCAGAGCCGAGCCACGAGCGCCTAGCAGCATGACGTCGCCCTGCTCCAGACCCTGGCCAAGGAGGCGAGGCCAGTCGTCAAGACGCAGGGCGGGTTGTACAGGCATTATTCCTCCCCTTCCACCCAGAGTGGACGGGTATTTGACTTCCTAAAAAACCCCGACCCGGCTATAATTTTTTAGCTGAGTTCAAAAAGCGGCAATGAAATCGCCAAGGGAAATTATGCGGGTAGCCACTTTCAATTGCAATTCCATTCGGGTACGCCTGGCCACCATCCTGAAATGGCTGGACGCCTATTCCCCGGATATCCTCGCCCTCCAAGAGACCAAGGTAACCGATCCTCTCTTCCCGGTGGAAGAATTTCGCCGCCACGGCTGGTGGGTTGGCTACCGGGGGGAAAAGACCTACAACGGGGTGGCGGTGGTGTGCCGAAAGGAACCGGAAACCCTGGAATTTGGCCTCGGGGACGGTGACCAGGATAAATCAGCCACCCGGCTCTGCCATGTCCGGGTAGACGGGCTCGACCTAGTAAACACCTACGTCCCCCAGGGGCAAAGCCTCGACTCGGAAAAGTTCGCCTTTAAATTAGCCTGGTTTGAGCGGCTAAGCGATTATTTCCAGCGTCTTTCCCCCCCGGGCAAAGGGCGTGTCGTCTGGGTGGGCGACCTGAACGTCGCGCCGGAAGCGATAGATGTTTACGACTCCCGGGCGATTTGGCCACATGTCTGCCATTGCCAGGAGGTAATCGACGCCTTCCGGAAAACCCAGGCCTGGGGTTTTGTCGACATTTTCCGCCGCTACCTCCCGGAGGCAGGCAACTTCACCTTCTGGGACTACCGGCAGAGAGCTTCTCTGGAGCTTAACCGGGGTTGGCGGATAGACCATATTCTGGCTAGCCCTGAATTAGCCAAGGCATCCACCGACTGCAAGGTGGACCGGGAACCCCGCCAGGACCCCCGCCCTTCCGACCACACCTTTGTCTACGCCGATTTCACCCTTCGGAAGCGGCGCTAACCCGGGTCCGGAGCCGCGGCATAGCCTTTTTTCCCTGGCGAAGTTCCCAGCCCCCAGGCGGTCAATAGCGGGAAAGACCTACACCGGCACCCGCCCGGTACGGAATAAGGTGAACAAACGTGGATAGACTTACCCGATTCATGGCCGAGGTGGGAAAAGAAACCAACGCGCGCCTAAGCGAAATCCTCCCCCGTAAGG
>JAITQC010000043.1 GCA_031289115.1 Planctomycetota bacterium | reverse complement strand
TTTCCCTGACACCAGATTAAGCTGGCAAGTCATGAAAACGACACCGAAGCCGGCTCCGCCCAGGGCCCGGGCGAGGACAAACCAACCGATAGTGGGGGCTAGACACGCCATTAAGGCCCCCAGGCAACTGGTGAAAACCGCCAACTGGAGGATGCGGGTGGTTCTGGCCCGGTGGAAAAACTCTCCCGCCAAAATAATTCCCAGCCCCATGGTGAGCGCCTCGATGGTGATAGGTATGGCGCTAAGGATGGAGGCCGGCAGGGGCCACAACTCCCCCGGAAGCTGGGACGCGGTTATCGGCACCAGCGACAACACCATGTCGTAACCAAAAAAGAAAAAGAACACCAGGGCACGCGAACAAGCGGTTTGCCAGTCAGTGCTTCCCCCTTCCAGCTGACGCTCTAGCTGTAAAACCCCCCCTCCCTTCCAGTGCAGGAGCAATCCCAGTATCTCCAGGAAAAGAAGCAGGGACGCGACCAGGGAGGTCAGCAGGTTTACTCCCAGGGTGCGGATGGCTTGCCAGAGCGGTTCCGGGTTCAGGGTGAAAAAAAGCCGGGCCACTTCAAGCGGCTTTCCCTCGGGACGGGTGGCTTTCCGGTAGACCGGGATTTCCACCCGCTCTGCGTCAGAGAGCGTCTTTCCGGTTTCCGCCAGCGCCCTTCCCGATTCCTCGCGAAAAGAATGTACCGCCTCAAGGCGGATGGCTGCTATTTCCCTGGCGCTTGTCTGCACCTGGGTCAGGTGCGCCTCCATTCCCCGGATAGCGGCAAGGGGGACGTTTTTATTGACCAGCCGTTCCAGATCGTAAGCCTCTATCGCCCCGATCAGTTTGATCTTGTCTAATTCCGCCTCGCGGAAGGGAGTGGCGAAAAAAAGGAACACCCCCAGGTTAAACACCACCAGGGCGCCAACGTTTAGGCCAAGGAGCCAGTTTTTTCGCCGGCGCTGCTGGATTTCCCTAGCGAGTGGGGATCCTAGCCAAGTGAGTATCAACAGTTCCAACCCGACCAGGAGCGGTGTCAGGACCAGGAGAAGCAAAAGCAGGTTTACCAGGAAACGCTGATTGGCGGTTTTCTGCAAATTGCTGTTGGCCGCCAGCACCAACCAACCCTCCGCTACCGCCTGGCGCCCGCGTAGGGGCAGCCGATAGACTTCACCGCTATCCGCCAAGGAAAACCAGTTGCTGGATCCTTCCGGCGGTATTTCCCGCCAATCCCCAATTTCCAGCGGCAACGCGAGTGAACCGGCCGCTTCCACCAGGGAGCCTGACAAGTTCACTACCCCCAGGCCAGTCAGGTTGTCGGTGAAGGCGAGGGTATTCTCCAGGTCGCCACGTAAGCCAGCGTAACCCTCCAGGGGACGGCCGATACGGAGTCCCCGCTCCAGGGAAATACGGTAACGGTTGGCCAGTCCTTCCAGGCTTGAATGCCGGATCTGACGGGACAAATCGGTTAGTGACGACAGGGAGAGGGCGAGGGAGATGAGGGCGGCCAGGATAAACAGGAGGCCGATGCTTAGCGTGGTGCCAAGGATAGAACGCGGGTGGGGGGAAAGTTTAGGGTCACTGGTTTTAGCCATGGTTTTCTGGGGTTAGGAAACTAGCCCAGGGAAAAAAGCGCCCCGGGTTTTTCGGCCGGCAACTTTCTCTCTGCCGGAAAGGATGGACAGTTTAATCACCTGGCGGCAAGTTGACCGGCGGCTCTGGCGCGGGCTACCTTGGCGAACGAGCGCTATTAGGCGCCAGCCCCTATTTATCCGGGGCAGTGGCGGGCTTTTTACTCACTGTGTAAATCTCGTCAGCTGCCACCAGCACGTCAAAGGGCGGGTCGTAACCGATTTCCTTGGCTGTTTCGAGATTTATGGAAATAAGGGGTTCCATGTTGATGCGCATGGGTAGGGAACGGGCTTTTTCCCCCTGGAAAATAAGGTTAATCATATTGACCATGCGCCGACCCAGGAGAGTGAAATCCCAGGTGGCGAAACCCATGAGAACGCCGCTCTGGACAAAGAGCGAGCCGTCCCGGGCGAAACTGGGCATTTTATGAAGCCGGTTGATCTGGTCGAGAAGGGGGGTGAGGTCGCTAAGCTCCCAGTCGAAGCAGATCAGCGGGCCAATAAAAATGGCGTCGGCGCCGTGTTCGTTTAACCATTTGATGCCTTCGCTACAGGCGGGAGTGTATTCGTCGGGAATTTCCTGCTCTAAAACCTGGAACCCGAGTTCAGCCGCCACCTCCTTGGCGTCATCCACGGCGGAGTAGAGCCGTCCTTCCGGGCCAGGGGGGTAAATCATTCCCAGGGTGGAAAACCCCACCAAATCGTGGAAAACCCGTATCATCTGCTTCCAGCGGTCTACCACCACCAGGCAAGTGAAGTTGTCGATCCCGGAGTCGTCGGGACTCTCGACCACCCCGGCGGCCAGGGGGTCGGCCATTCCGATGCCGATTATCGGGGTGCGGCCATTGTTCTGGCGCAAGAGTTCCCGCACCACCGTGGTGCCAGCGGCGATTATGAGGTCGACATCGTCTCTAGCCATGAGGTTGGCAGCTATCTCTTCCGTGACGGTCGGGGAAGCGTCCCAGCCGGGGCTGAAATGCAGTTCCTCCGGGAAAGTCACCGAGAAATCCTCCATTTCCAGGAGTTGGGTTTTCAGGGGGAGCATAGTGTTGGAGAAAAGCCAGAAAGGACCGGATTCGAAATAGGCCACCCTTTTAGGCTCGGCGGCTCCGGCCAGGGTGAGGAGGGTGAGACAGAAAACGGCTAGGCAGCTACTGGCGGTTCTTGACATGTTTTTGTCCTGGTAATCACCCAGTTAATCCGGGTTTGCTTACCCCCGCTAACCCGCGCCAGGCTTGGCGCAAAAAAACATTTTCCGCTTGCCGGGGACGGCAGGGCGGAAAAGGGCCGGGTTTGGGGAAAAACTAAAATAGGCGCGGGATGGGGTCTATCCCGGTTTAGTTACCTGCCGTCGGGGTTAAAAAAACAAACTCAGGTTAGGCAGTCCGCCACCGTGGCCCGGAGTTCGACAAAGGAGTTAAACCCGGTCATTTTGAGTACCGCCAGAACGGATTCCGGCATGGCGGCGGCGAAAAGCTTGGCTTTCCGGGGAGCCATAACCTTCACGGCCTTGAGGATTATGCGTAGTCCCGCGCTAGCCACGTATTCCAGGTTGGCGCCATCCATGATTATACGGTTCAGTGTCGCGTCCTCGGCCAGAGGCAGGAGGATTTTTTCCGCATCGCCGACGGTGGTGGCGTCCAGGCGGCCGTTGATTTTCACCACCGCGATACCGTTACTCGGTGTTTCCACCTCCAGTTTCACCGGCATGCTGTCTTCCTTCTTTCATTCCTTAGGACTGGGCATGTATGCCGGCGGTGGAGAAAAGACCGCCCAGCCCACCCAGAGCCCGGTCGCCGACGCTTACTTGCGCCTGGACCAGGCGCCGGACCGCTTCCACCTCGTCAAGGAGTCTGGCTACCCGCCCCAGGCACTCCGTGGCGTTGTTGACCGCCAGCCGGGTATAAAGGAAAAAAACTCCATCCTGGTCCCGGGAGGCCACTATATCGGGCGTCTGGCGTAACCTAGCCAGACGTATATTCAGAAGCTGGGTCGCCATCGCCTCGGCGGCGGCGGTTCCCGATGGGGAGGGAAGTAAGTCTGACCAGGCGAGGCAGGCGTCCGAGCCGGGGATGGCCTGAATTTTAAGCGTCATGTCGCCAGCCAAGGGGAAGAGGTGGACGCCAGTGGCGTCCGGAGACGGCGGCGGACAATCCAGGCGTTGGGAGATAGTAGCCAAAATGTCATTCAGCTTCAACATGACCGCTTTTCCTGGGGGGATGGCGACCTTTTCTCTGCCACCTGGCGTTTTAAGGTCCACACCCCGGTATTATACCCTTCGCTATAACTATAAGCAAATTCCGTAAACAAGTTAAACAGGATAAAAATCCCTAGGCCGCCAATGCTACGTTCCAGCGGATCGCTAGTGAGGTCGGGGGGCGGGGCCTGGCGGGGGTCGAAAGGGGGGGAATTGTCGGAAAGGCGTAATATCAGGTTTTCCGGGCTAACGTCTATTTCGCCCTTGGCCACCAACTCCTTTTCCGCCTCCCCCTCTTTCGCTTTTCCGTGGGTGGCGATATTGAGGAGCAGTTCCTCCACAGCGATATAAATCGAGTTGGCCTCTTCGGATTGGACGCCAGTTTGGTCAAGGAAGGGCATGAGAGTAGTCACCAACTGATCGATATCAGCCGGCATTTCACCCGGGTCGGCAATGTCAAACTGGAATAAAAACAGCCAGTCTTCCCGGGAGAAGGACATACGGTTGGGCATTACCGTTTTCCTTGTGGGGAGGCGGGGAAAACTAAAAACCCGGTTTCCCCGGTGGTTCTCCCGGTCAGGCCGTGAAATAGGACAGGCTACGCGTCCGCGAGCCGGTGGCGGTCTTGACATAACCCACCGAGTCGCAACTCAAAGTGGCAAACGTCTGGGTCACCTGGGTCACATCGTACTCCAGGCGTAAGCCAGACGTGACATAGTTCCCGGTGTTTAGTAATTCTAGCAGTTGTTTCGGGGCGGTCAATCCGGACAATGTCTCCCTGGCGCTAGGGGTGAGGCTACGCTGGCAAAACAGTCGCACCGGCACTCCGCTCTCCACCAGGGTTTTCAAATCGTCCAACAACCCCTGATTGTCAATTTCCATGCTCGCTACCAGTTCCACCGCCGCCTCCGGGTGGCTTTTCCAGCGGGCGGAGAAGTTTTTGGAGGTTTCTAACCGCGCCTCCACCAATTGTCCCCCGCGGCTGATCTGCTCAAGGTTGCCCGTGATGTCGGTGTCGACCTCCTTTTCCCCGGAATGGCTAGCGAAGTTACCCTTGGCGGTGAGACTGGCGCGCATCTGGAAGCCCTGGCTTACCCGGAGAGTGTCGCCGCTTTCCCGTACCTGGCGGTTGGCTCCTAGGCTAAAATTCGCCGCCAAACCGAGGCCAACCGCTTTGCCAACCGCCGCCTTGGTGGCTGAGCCAACTCCCCCAGCGATGGCGTCACTGCCTTTTTGCCCCGCCTTGGCGGAGGCGGAAGTCAGGGAATCCCGCGCCACTTTTTGTCCGAAGGGAAGATTGGCATCTAGCGTGCTCACTGCCGAGGCCGCTAGGGGGTTGACTTCACTTTGGATACTCTGGGGAAGACCTTGGCTGTTTAGTTCTTTTTTGGCTACTCCCGCGACCGTTCCTTTGACCCCATCGCCTAGGCTAACCGCCGCCTCCAGGGTGAGTTGACCGGAAATTTCGCTCAGACGCTCGACGTTACTGCCTAGAGAGGCGGTGGGAACATCCATGCGGCCGGTGAAAAGGGCGGTAAGGAACACTTCCAGTTTATCGTGGGCGGTGAGGCCGCCAGGGTCGTCCTGGAAGGTCAGTTGATAGCCAGCGGCGACGCCGCCACCCACCCCCGCCTCGGCGGAAAGGAAACCGTCCAGTAGCTCCACTCCGGCGCTGAGTTTGCCTGACAACTCGCGTTTAAGGTCAAGCGTTACCTGGCCGTCTGATCCGCAGGTTATGGCGATACCGTGCTGACGGGCGAGTTCCAGCCCCAGCGTCACCTCCTCTAACTTGAGGGGGCCGGTGGCGTCGAAGGAGGTCTGGATGTGTACGGCTTTTTCCAGGTTTACCGCGGTGTGGGTGCCAGGGGTTACGCCTTGGCAAAGGGCGTGGCAGGCGGCGCTCACCTCCAGGCGGTTACGGGCGTGCGGGGTGGTCAGGGACTGGTAGAGGGTACGGAGGTGATCGGCGATACCCAGGTGGAAGTTTTTCGCCAAATCCTCCAGGGAAGGTGACTGGTCGAGCAAGGGCAGGGTAAGTTCGATTATGGCGCGGACATGTTGTTCGCCAAGTCCGGCCGGCCGGTCAGCGCCGCCGCTGATTATCTCCTGCCAGGCGCGGTAGCTGTTGGAGGCGGGATCCGCCAGGTCCTTGACAAAGGCGGAAAAATCACTGGCCTGGGTTTGGCGAAAAGCGAGCATGAGGCTGGCGACGCCGAAGTTACGGATAGCGTCTTGCACCGAACTCGAGACCACATCGGTAAGCCTTTTTTTCGCCGCGTCCAGGCTCTTGGTGTTAGCTATAGTTTCCTGGTTCAGGATTTCCGCCGTCGCCTGTAGCGCTTTACTCCCGGCGGCGTTAAAGGGCAGCAGTTTACGGGTAAACAGGTCGATAAACTGCTTACGCAGGTTGGGATCATTGGTTATGTCAGCGCTTTTTTCGCGTAAATCATCGACTGCCGAATTCTCCCGGGGCTTTTTAAAGAAAACCACCGCGGCAATCTTTTCCTCAAGCTGTTGCTGGTCGAAAAAGTCGCGCATCTCCTGGCTGGCGGCGGCGAAAGCCTCGGCTGTCTTGGCCTCGACAAGGTTGGCCTTGATTTGCTTAAACAAGCCTTCCACTATTTCCATCGGGGAGTTAAGGTCACTGCTACCTCGTGACAGTTTGCTAGCGAAAAAGGCGCCGCGCAAGGCCAGAAAATCCAGGTTTTTTTGGAAGGTGATATTTTTTACCGCCTGTTGCCGGTCCTTCCAGGTGGGACCGTAGCGGAGGCCGGTGTCTTCGATAATGTCCTGGAGGGCGGTGAGGCCAAGGGCGAGTTCTTTGCCTCGCACATTGTCCAAAACGACTGTGCCATCCACCACGATCCTGGCGGCCTCCGGGAGTTGGCGGCTGATGTCGGAAAGAACCTTTAGGTGTCTGGCTCCCGCTTCTTCGACCGCTGTCTGGGCTCCGGTTATTTCCAGGAGGCGCCGGTTAATCGCCTGGTTCAACTGGTCTAGCGCTCCCTGGCGTAACCCCAGGGCCTGTAACTGGGTTTTGAGGTCGGCGAGTTTATTGCGTGTTTCACTGCTTCGGCCGGTTATAAAACTACCGCCCAGTAGCAGCAAATCACTAAGCTGGTTTAAGAGCGACGCATCCCCGGCCCGTTCCGCCAAGGCGGTTTCGCTCTGGGCGCGGAACATGGTGGCCAGTTCATCCAGGCTTTTATGGCGCACCGCCTCCAGACCAAAGAGTTTGGTAAGGGCGACCCGGAGAATGTCGCCACTGGCTATGTCGGCACTGGTTCGGCCTAGCCGGGTGAGAACGCTACGGATTTCACTGTCGTTCGCCAGGGAATGTGAGGCGCTTTGGAAGGCGACGCTTTTCTCTTCCAGGGCCTGGGTGCTGAAATGGCCGCTTTCGAGGTCTGCCTGTAGTGTGGTCCGCCCACGGTAGGCGGTAGGCAAGGTGTTTTGGAAGTCGGTGAAGCTGTCCCGGTCGGTAAGTCCGGTCTGGGCGGTTTTTTCCCGATAAGCGGCGCGGAGTAGCAGAATGTCGATAGCGCCCAGGTCACGCCCAAGAGCCTTTCCTCCGTCTTTACCCAGGCGGTCAAGCAGGTGGGCCAGAAGGTCGGAGTCGTTCATGGCGAGCGCCGCCTGGAGTTCCGGGGGTAGGCTTGGGTTGGCGGCGGTGAGTAGTTCCCGTATCAGTCTTACCGCCCGGCTAGCATCGTGCGCCGCTGTCAGGCGCTCAGGGGAGAGGGGGGCAGCGCTACGGCTGTTATAGATGCTTTTAAGCTCCAGGGCAACCGGGTCGGCGGCGTGAGAGTTAATGAGGAGCTTGTCAATAACCGCCAGGGCGGCCGGTCCTTTCTCTCCCAACTGGTCAAGGATCTGTCCCGGGGTTAGTCCAGTTCGCGCTGCGTCTTCCCAGACCGCTGCCAACACCTGGGTGTTTCCCCAGGAAACCAGGCAAAGCTCCTGGAAAGCTGCCTGCTGGTCAGGGTTAAGTGCCTGGTAGCGGCTTTCTAAGTCCGGTGTCGCCAGGGCGAGTTTCATAAGCTGGGGCAGGGCCTGGCTTCTTGTCTGGTCCAGTGTTTCCTCCAGTAGCGGTCGGTCGCTAACGCTCAGGCTGTTACCACCCATGGCGCTCAGGTTACTCAGGCGCGACCCCAGGTTTTTCAGAACGTCGCTACGCACGCTTTCCGGGGGGTTGGCTCCCAAAGCGTCGGCGAGGAGGGTTTGGGCGCGCCGACCCAGTTCCGTCAGGCTGGTTTGGGACTGCTGGCGGATTTCCTCCGCCAGGGCGCTACTTGTTTCAGGGGAAAAGACGCGGGTGGCGAGGTAACGCTCGACCGCGGCCGTTTGGGTTGGCGAGAGCTTCCCCGTTTCCCCAGCCAGGATCGTCAGGGTGTCTGCTATGGCTTGCCGCTCTTTCCCGGTCAAGGCGGACTGGAGGAATCCGGTTAGGGTTTCCCGGTCAGCCGGGGTAAGGTTTCCCGCTACCAGGGCCGCCTGTAGTTGCGTCACCTGGGTTGGCGGGAGGCTGGCGCGGCTGATAGCCAGGGCAGTGGCGGCCAGGGTTTTCTGGCCACTGTCGATATTAAGGCCGCCCCGGACCTGGATGGCGGCGCTCCGTTTAAGCTTGTTGACCCGGCTGGCGGCGGTGAAAAAGTCGTTTTCCATTTTCCGGAGCGCGGTCAACTGCTCACTGACATAACGTGTTTCCGCCGTTACTTTCCTGGGGGTGGACGCGTCTCGACCCGCCAGGGTGTCGCTTGCCCCAGCCAAGCCCCCGCCACTCGCCAAGCGCTCCTCCAGACTTCCTATTTGCTGGTGGATGCGGTCCAGGCAGTTGGCTAGGCTAGCCGCTACCTGGGTCTGGACCTCCTTACCCGCCAGGGCGCCCTGGTTCTTGCTTAGGCTTACACTCACCGCCTCCAGGCCAGCCTCAATTGTTTCCAGTTGGCCAAGGAAGGGGCGAAGGGTTTGCTCCTGGCAGTTTCGCGTGAAACCTGCTACCGCGTTAGTGAGCATCTCCCGAAGCACTTCCGGGCAGGTAGGACTGGCGAGTTGTGCCTCGGCGGCTTCGGTGAAGGCGACGGCGGCTTTTTCCAGTTCCAGCGGGGTGGATTGGAGACCGGGCCGGGGGGTGTCGCGTATCAATATGGCGCCAGCCATTACTTCCTTGGCCGCTGCCAGCTGGCGCTCAAGTTCCTCTCGTCTACCCGTCGGGAGGGTGGACTGGAGTTTAGGTTCAGTGACCCGGTTTTCCAGGTCTATTAGCCGGGGCGCCACCGGGTGACCGGTGTAGTCCCGTTTTCCCGCTAGATAGTCGGGGGCGGCGAGGTCGCTCACCAGCTGTTCGATATCCTGCTCTAGACTAGTCGCCAACCTCTCGACCTGCTGGGAATACGACGCATCGAGGGTTTCCAGGCTTAGCTGCAGTTTTCCCAGGCGGTCCTGGTCTAACTGGGCCAGGGTCCCGAGGTCGGTCTGGGACTTAAGTTGCTCCACTTCCCGGGCGAGGCTGGTTATCCCTTTTCCCAGGTTACCCAGGTCCACTTCGGCCGCCAGTTCTTCCAGGCGATCCTCCAGGGGCGTTATCGCCCCTATAAAGCCGGCCCGTTGGTCAAGTATGGTTTGCAGGGCGTTTTCCGCCGCCCGCAACTGATCCGCCAGTTCGTCAGTCGGGGTGTTGGCGAGTATGGGGGAGGACATCTCCTGGCTACGGGAAAGCAGTTCCTGGCGCGCTGTCTGGAGGTCAGAGAGGGTAGCGGCGCTTAACGCCAAGTCGACCATCCCGACAAACTCAGCCGCCTTGTTTTGCTGGGCCAATATCGCCTCCGGCTCGACGCCTACCCCCAGCGTTAGTGAACGCAGGAACGGAGTGACTATGGCGGTGCGGACCACGCTGTCACGCAGGGTCTGGCAGTCTGGCTGCACTGGCGTATGGATAACTTCCGCCAGTTTTTGCCGGTAGGAGCCGGGAGGCTGGGGTAGGTTGAAGGACAACTGGTTCTTAAGGAGGTTCAGGCTAGCCTGGCCAGTTGGGCCAGACAGGGGAAGGCGGGACAAGTCACCAGTTCCACTCCGCGGGTTAAGCTTGCTGTCACCTAGCCCAGTGGCTGGACCGGATTGGCGGCTGGGGGTTGGGTTAGCCAGGGGTTGGTAGGCAGCTAGCCGCGGGCGTTCTCCCGGGGGTGGGGCAGCCACGATTCTGGCTTTGGTCCCAACCGGTTCGGAGCCGGTGGCGGGTTGGGAGGCTACTGGCAGGGAGGTTGTTTGCGGAGGGACGGAGGGGTTATGTACCGACATGTTTTATCCTTTGGCGTAGTTCAAGAATCAGAAGTGGTCTGGGTTTTTCGGACACTACATCGCCAAGAGCGGGTTATTAACCCGGGAACTCTATTCCTTCCCGGGTGAAGCTTCCTGTTAGTAGCTAGGGACAAGGGTAATTTGCCATTTTTCCCAGCTGCCGGTTTTCCCGCGGACCAGTTGGTTGGCTCAGGCAAAGTTGTTCACCGCGAAAGTTGGCGGAAGGGAGGGCGTGGAACGGTTGTCCGGGGAGGGGGGTAGCCGGGGAGACTGGACCAGGATGTTTTCCCGGAGTTCCACACTTAAAGCCAAGGCTTCGTTGGCGAAATTCGTCACCAATTCCCGGAACTGGCCAGCGTCCACCGCCTGCAGGTTGGGCGAGAAGGCTAACCCCAGCTGTTCCTGGTCGAGGAAAAACCGGCGGTTACTGGGGAGGGTGCCGGGACGGTTGAAACGGAGGATTTCCACCAGCAAGGGAAAACATTCTGTTTCACTGGCGGGGAGGGGTAGGAGGTTAACCAGGAGATCCACCCCGCTCGCTGGGGTGTACTCCAGGCGGACCGGCGGCAAACCCGGCAGGGACAGTTCCAGACTCTCTCCCGGGGCTAGGGTGGAATCCGGGGCGAGACTGGGGAAGGCGGACTTAAATAACGCCAGCAGGTTGTCTTCCGCTGATACAGGCATGGGTCACCTCTAGGAGTCTAAGGTCAGGAAATGGTTGATATGTCTGCCCAACCCCGGTTCGGGGTTAGGCAGACCAGATTTAGGTCCTCACATGTGTTGGTAAATAGTGGCGTCAGCCTGGTTTTGCGCCTGAAGCACTTCTTTCAGGAGACTCTGGACGCTCTGGACCAGTTCGTTCAGGGATTTCTGGTAGTCAGCGTCCTCTTCAGCCGTGCCTTTCGCTTTTTCCGCTTTAGCGGTGTGTTCCGCCCCTTCGGCCTGTTGTTCGCTCGCCATATAACTACCTAGGCCACTTAATCCCTGGGATAACCCGCCCACCGAGGCATTGACGCCCTGGAGGGTGGTGGTGGTGGCCTGGGAGTCGTTTTGCACCCGGGTTATCTCGGCCTGGGCCGCCGCCTGGGCGGAACCTATCCGGCCAGTCAGGGGGTCAAGGAGCTCCTCCGCCTGGGCCGCTCGGCTTGGCGCCTCGGCCAGGGCCGGGGTGGAAGTGGGGTCGCGGCTGTAGATCTCGGTCCGCTGGTTAGCAGCTTCCAGCCGGCCCTCCAAGCTAGTGAGTTCCCGGCGGGCGGTGGTTAGGTCGGCGGTGGCCTTGTCGCTAGGTTGTTCGTTGGCGGTTTTTTCCAACTTGGCGACTTCCGCTTTCTTACTGGCGACTTCCTGGGTGAGGGTGTCTTTCAAGGCGTTGTTGGCCTTGCTGGCGTCGGCTGCCAGTCCCGGTATTTCATTGGTCAAAGTGTCCACCTTGCTCTGGGCCGCGTCGACTTTCTGCTGCAAAACCTCTATTTCGGCAGCGGGTTTACCGGTGGTCTGGGCGGTTTGGAGTTCAGCTTTGGCGGTCTGGAGTTCGGTTTTGGCGGTGGACAACTTCACTTGCGCCTGGGAAAGCTTCAGGTCGGCCTGGGTTTGGGTAAACTCCGCCTGAACCACTTTCGCCTGGCTAGTCGAGCTAGTCAGGTTAAGCCCCTGTTTAATTGAAATGCCAGCGCTCACCAGGCCGGAGGCGACACTTACCGCCCCGGTTACCACGCCAAAAATCATGTTCATCATGGCGCTGTCGCGTATTTTATCAGCCGCCCGGAGTGACTCACCCATGGCGATATCGGTTTCGGCGTGGCGCATTTCCCGCTGGGCCTCCCGGAGCTCCTTTCCCGCCTCGTGCAAGACTCTCAGCACCGCCAGGATGTCAAAACCCTCGCTTTTCGTCAAAGCCTGGCTAAGGGCGGTGGTGGAGAAACTCCCGGGCTGGGGGAGGGAGGTTATGGTTAATAGATCGGCAATCCCCAGATCGGACAACCGGCTGAAATTCCCGGCGGCAATTTCAGTCAGGGTCTGTTCGACTTCGCTCGCCGGTAGCCCTCGGCTCGCCAGGCGGGAGCGTATGGCATCCTGATCGTACTGGTACTGGGTGGAACCAAGGTTAATAGAACTAAGTCCGACGCTCATGCCTTCTCCTTAGAGTGTTCGAATGTTAGGACCCCGGCTACTTCAGGCGCCGACATGGCTGATCACCGCCTGGTTCGACTTGGCGATGTCGCTAATGACATCGCTCACGTCGGATATCCCGGAGTTCAGTTTTTCGATAAGCGCCTGCAGCCGCTCGATTTCTTCTGAAAGGGCGGCCTGGAGTTTGGCTAGCCAAGCCTGGATTTCCTTCATTTCGGCGGTGCTGTCAGCCGCGTCCTTGTTGATGACAGCGCTAGCGATTCCGGAGGCGCCGGCGCCAATGGCGGCGAGCGTGCCGACCACCTGGCCAACTATGCCGACAATCTTCATGATCTGGGCAAAGCCCTGGGCGGCGCTGGCCCCACCTGTGCAGACGATTCCGACCACACTGGCTACCAACATGACAACCGCCATGGCGACTTGCACTGCCATCTTGGCTTGGTCGCGGTCAAGGCTGCCGTCCTTGATCATGGCTCCTACCGTGATAAGGCCGGCCCCCAGAGCGGTCCCAATCCCCGGGAGCAGTTGCAGGGCGGCTCCGATGGCGATAAGGATTTCCGGGTTGTTCACCAGGCCTTCGATAATTTTCGTCATCGCCCCCGTTTCTTCCAGAATCATCACGGTAAGGCCAACGAGAGCGACGGCCAGGGCCGGGGCGGCCGCCCCGGCGGTGGCGACGGTGGCGATGGCGGCGGCGATTACTCCGAAAATCGCCCCTAACCAGCCAAACACCTTCTTGGCAAGACTGGATTTGGTAGCTTCCTGGAGTTTATTCAGGCTTTCCTGGAGTTTGGCCGCCTCGCGCTCATGCTCCTTGGCGATCGCGTCCTTTTGGCCGGAAATCGTCTCGGTGGAGACTTTTTGCTGAAGCTCGCTAAGCTTCGCCTGCAATTCAGCCACCTTGGCCATGACGTTTGACCAGTCGCCGGTGTTTTCCGGTGGTGGCAATTGTGGGTTGGACGGGGTGGAGACGCCAGCGTTACGGATGTTCTCGGCCTGGGATTCACCGACTATCTCGGTCAGGACGTTTAGTTGCGCCGCGTTAAGGGCGGATGGCTCGGGAAGCTCTTTCAGGCCAGCCTTAGCGAGGAATTGGCTTTGCTGGGTGGAATTCAGGTTACTCCAGACTGGATTCATTAGTTTCCACCCTCCTGTTTACGGTTTTTCACTGTCTCCAAAAGTGCCTCGGCCTGTTGGCGGTTGGTTTGCAGTTTTAACTCGTTGCCGCAGGCGATAATCGCCCCCTCCAGGGCGCTCTGGGCCTCGGGCCAGCGTTTCAAGGCTGCCAGGCAGTACCCAGCCTGGATTTGCGGCCGGGGGTCCTGGATATCCAGGATAGTGGCGAGGCCAAAGGAATTAATCGCCTCGGAGTATTCTCCGTTCTGTTGTTGCGTCACTCCCAGGGCAAAAAACCAGCGGGGTTCGGTGTGATCGTAAAGGCAGAGAAATTTGAAAAGTTCGATAGCGCTGGCGTATTTCTTGGCGGTGAAATGGTTGTAGGCCACGGCGTAAACCGCCTCCAACTCATCCGAACCGATGTTGGCGAGACTTTTCAGGGTGCCGCCTTGGCTAAAGTGACTGACAATGTCCTGGGTTTTAGTAAGCAACCCATCCTCTTCGCTGATAGCGGTCATGAATACTCCCTTTCTTAAAATGCCGATTTTGGCTTGGAACCTATCCCAATCCCTAAGTTACGCCTAAAGGTTACGGATTACCGACTCCACGCTTTGGTTGTTGGTGTCTAGCACCTTGGTCGCCATTTCAAAGGCGTTGTTACGCTTTTCCAAGAGGTTCTGCAGCTTGATGTTGTCCATCTGCGAATCGCTGTTCAGGGTTTCGATTTTCGCCTTGATGTTACTGATGTTGCCTTCGAACTTGGTGTCCCAGGTCTGTTTGGCCGTGTCGCCAGACTGGTCGGCCCGAGCCTTTCCCACGTCGGCCCAGGTGATGCCGAAGTCCTTGGCGAA
>JAITQC010000026.1 GCA_031289115.1 Planctomycetota bacterium | reverse complement strand
AGCGGGTTAGCAGAGGCCTCGGGGACAAGTTGACAACGTATCCGCGCCTCCTCCTTTTCACCCGCCAGGGTCAGCCAGGGGGTTTCCGGTTTTCCTGTCTTCACCACCTTGCCCCGCACCAGGAGTTCCCGGCCGCGGAAGCGGCTGTCAGCGTCCGCTTCATCATCAGCGTAAGCCGCCACCAACTGATCCAGGTCAATACTGATTGAGCCGTCAAAGTTTTCGATATAGTCAAAGCCACCACTGGTCACCGGAGTCTCCAGCGGGGAGGCGGAGGTGGCGGCGTCGGGTTGAGCCTCCCACTCCAGGTCTTCGGCCCGACCCAGGCCTGACGCCAGAAGCAGAAAAAGGAGAACGAGCGTCGTCAATCTCCCAGGGAAGAAACCAGCAACCGCGCCAGGGGTTTTAGACATGCCTTTTCCTTTTTCGGATTGATTTGGGGGATAGTTAACGCTACTCACTTTCCCCAATATACCGGCTTTCAAGTGTGATGTCGATGCCGTTTCCCCTCGGTTACCCGTCCATGCTCCAGCTGGATTATCCGGTTAGCCTCCTGCCCCACCTCCAGGGCGTGGGTCACCATGACAATAGTCCCGCCCGCCTGGTGCAGTTGACGCAGAATCGCCAGCACTATTTCTTCGTTCGCCTGGTCCAAATTGCCCGTGGGTTCGTCAGCCAGAATCAGGTCGGGGCAATTAATAAGGGCGCGGGCGATACAGACACGCTGCTGTTCTCCGCCGGAAAGTTGCCCCGGCAGGTGGCGGTAACGTCCACCTAGTCCCACCCGCTCCAAAGCCGCCATGGCCTCGTCCTGGTCCGGAAGGCTATGGTAGTACTGGGCAAGCATCACGTTTTCCAGCGCGGTCAGGTGTGACACCAGGTGGAATTGCTGAAAAATAAGACCAATCCGGTCCCGGCGGATAGCGGTAAGCTGGCGGCGTGAGAGTTGGGAAATCTCCTCGGCATCAAGAAAAACCCGACCGGAAGTGGCCTGGTCAAGACAACCGATAATGTTCATCAAGGTGGTCTTTCCCGACCCCGAAGGCCCCATGATCGCCAACCACTCCCCCGGCGCCACGGTGAGATTTACCTCCGACAGGGCCTTGACGCCACCATAGTCCATCGACACCGACTGCAGTTCAAGGATCGCCATTTAACCTCCTTTGGTTCCGTCCTGACTTACACTACCCAACATCTTTTATTCGCCCCGGAGCACCACCGCCGGTTCAATCGCCAAAGCCGCCCGCAGGGGAAGAAGAGCGGCAAGGACCGCCACCAGCATCGACAGGGCCAAGGTCAGGGGAAGAAGCAGTAAATCGGGAGCCAAGTCCCGGCCAAACACCTCTTGGCTTACCAGCTGGGCGAAGAAATAACCCGCGGCGTAGCCCACGCCGCCACCGACCAGGCCAAGCAACCCTCCCTCGGCGACAAATTCCCAGGCGACAGCTTGATTGTCCGCCCCCAGGGCTTTTTTCAAGCCAATCTCCTGCCGGCGCTCCATAACCATGGTCATCATGGTGGTGCCGACGCAAATAAGGGTAAGGCCAAGCACCACCGTCACCACCAGCAACAGCAGGAGGCGAAGCTTGCCCAGCACCGTCGCTTCCGAATGGGTCAGCCGCCTGACAAGGCGAGCGGTAACGCTTGGAACCGTGTCCCGGATGGACTGGACAATTGTCTGGAGTTCAACCGAGGGCGCGTCCACGCTAACCTCAACCAGATTGACTTCGCCGGGTTGCCCTAGGATAGTTTCCAAATTGGCGAGTTCGAGAAAAAGCATGCTGTCTTCCACCCCCCCGGAGTGTAATACCGCCGTCACCGTCATCTCCCGCTCCACCTGTCCGCCACTCGCCCGGTGCCCTGCCACCCTTACCCGGCTCCCGGGAGCAAGGCGGGTGGTTTCAGCGATATCGCCACCAATCACCACTTCGCCGCCCCGGCCTGGCCATTCCCCGTCTATACGCCAATAGGGGCTGGTCTTCCGGGCCTCAGGGAAACGGATGCCCGCCGCCGCGAAGGGTTGCCGGTTTATCGACAGGGAGGCGTAACGGTAGGGAGTTATGCCCACCATTTGCTCTTCCGGAATAAGATCAGCCACCGCTTCCACGTCCTCGACATCCATAATCCCCTGTTCGCCAGTCGGCACCAGGATCAAGTTGGCGCCATAGGAACGAAACTCCCGGGCAAGCTGGCGGGGTATTTCCAGTTGCAGGGTGAGAAGACCGGAAATGACGGTGGCGCCGATACCCAGAGCCAGGAGAGCGGTGAAAAGCCGGGCGCGCCGCCGAATAAAGGAACTGGTGACCAGACGCAGGAAAAGACTTAAGCGCCGGGCGCGTTGGGTAAGGTTAACCTTTTTACCGCCCATGCAAAACCTCCCGCGGATTAAGGCGAAGAAGCAGGCGAATCGCCGGCAGGGTTCCCACAACTGACACCAGAAACACCAGTACCAGCACCAGGGGTATGACTGCCGGATGCGGAGAAATGCTGGCGCCAAAGACACTTTGTCCTATTAGGTCAGAAAGACCGATTCCCAGCAGGTAACCCAAGCCGCCCCCGACCCCCCCGGCCAAAAGCACCTCCGCCACCACCAGGGATATAACTCCCAGATCGCCCGCGCCAATCGCCTTAAGGATGCCAATTTCCACCCGGCGCTCCATTACCCCGGCGGTTACCAGGTTGGCGAGGGCGAGGGCGGAAGCCACCAGGGCGAGGATAGCCAGGAGAGTAAGAAGGAGTTCCACTTTACCAAGAATCTTTCCTTCCGCCTCCGCCACAGCCAGCACTGGCTTGGCGCGGGCATCGGTCAGCACTTCTTCAATCTGGTAGGCGATGGAACTGATATAGGCGGTGCAATACCAGGTTTCCCATTCCTTGGCGGAAAGGCTGGCCGGACTCTGGGCGGCGCGCCGCGCCAGATCGTTTTCCGGGGTGGTGAGGGCGCTAACCTCCACCTCTTCCACCAGACCGGTTTTTCCCGCCATGGCTTGGGCCAGCGCCAACGGGACATAAATTTGCCCATCCTCGCGGCCGCCAGCCAGGAAAACCCCGGTCACCGGTAGCGTTCGCCTTACTCCGTCCTGGCCGGTTAAAACCAGGCTTTCCCCCGGGGAAAGACGTAGACGTCTGGCCAGACTCTCTCCCAGCGCCACCCCAGCCGGGTCGGAGGCGGCTTCGCCTGGCCAGGCGCCCTTCAGGCTCCACCAGGATTTAAGACCCTGCACCCCAGTGGTCACCGTGTCGCCAGTCGGTAGGGAGAGAGTCTGGTTAAACCAGGTCCCCACCGCCGTCACCGGCTGGTCCACACCCTCCAGAACCACCGGAGTAGTGAGTAACGGAGCGAAATCAACTATGTTGTAAGCCCAGAAGATAGTCTTGAGGCGAGGCAGCTCATCTTCCCGAAGGTATTTGTCAGTTACCCCCTCTCCCTCCTCCAGACCATAAAAATCCGCCAGAAACGCGGCTGAACGGGGAACCACCCGGAGATTGGCGCCATAGGTCCTTAGCTCCCGGTTAAACTTGTCACCCACGTCAAGCATGACGTTCAATATGGCGGTGGCCAGTGACACCCCGAGAAGCATGGTAAAAAGGGTAAGCAATGCCCGCCAGCGCCGCCGGGCAATCCCACCCCAAACCAGCCGGAAAAACATGTTCCCCTCCTCGCCTCAGTTACCCAAGGCAACCCGCCTCAATCACCCCGGAAACGCCAGGCGCCCGCCTCCAGGTCACTGGTATTGACCAACAGTTTTCCCGCCTCCAGACGCCAGGCCAGGGGGACAGGGTTGCACCCCCCGGGAAAGCCAATGGTAGACTTGTTCATAACCACATCGCAAAGAAGACAAATAACCTGGCCATCGCGTTCGAAATAACCCGTTGGGCCGCAAACATCGCAGGCGTCCAGGCCCACCCCAAAAGCGGTGGCGCTTTTGCGGATAACTATAAACCGGACCGCGGTGCCATCGCTAGCCTCGTAAAAAAAGCGATGCAAATGACCATCGTCGACCGTGTTTGACACCAGACCAATTACCCCGTCCGTCGCTTCCATCCGGGTGGGTGGGGGGATTTCTACGCTACGCTCGGCCCATTCCCGGCCCAGGGTGTGAATAGCTAACAG
>JAITQC010000182.1 GCA_031289115.1 Planctomycetota bacterium | reverse complement strand
CGTCAAAAGCGAAAATGAAGAAAAGAACGAAAACCCGTCAATTGCTCGCCCCCATTGCACGCCGCCCCCAGCAAAGCAAACCGGACAGGCCGGTTGGCCTGTCCGGTTTGGTTGAAGCTCATTTCCTAAAAAACGCCCAAATTCCCGCGCCTATTTTTGCAGGATATTTTTCAGTATGTAACTCTTTTCCTGGGTCATCTCGTCAAGGGTGACACTGACTCCCTCGCGACCTACGCCACTCATTTTCCAGCCCCCAAAGGGTTGGTCGAGGTGACGGTAGTTACCGGAGCTGTTAATGACTATGCCACCGCATTCGAGACGCGAAGCGACGCGCATGGCCCGGCCCATGTCGCGGGTCATCACCCCGGCCTGGAGTCCGTAAGGCGTGTGATTGGATATGGCGACCGCCTCGTCCTCGCTGTCGAAACCAATGATCGGGAACACCGGGCCGAAACACTCTAGCGCTCCGGCTATGTCCATTTCCAGCGTCACCCCGTCCAGGATGGTCGGTTCATAATAGGTTTTGTTAAAAATATGCCCTCCGCAAACCAGGCGGGCGCCCTGCTTAACAGTAAGATCCACCTGTTTCTGCACTTCCGCCGCCGCACGTTCGCTAATGAGGGAACCCATGTCGGTGGTTTCATCCAGCGGGCTACCCAGCTTAAGACCCTTTATACGCGCCACCACGCCGTCAATAAACTTCTGGCGGACGCTGTTCTCCACGATGAAGCGTTTGGGCGAGCAACAGGTTTGCCCAGCGTTTTGCACCCGTCCCAAGGTGGCGTCGCGGATAGCCAGTTCCAGGTCGGCGTCAGCAAACACCACAAAGGGGTCGTTGCCGCCAAGCTCAAGAAAAACGCGTTTCAGGGTTTTCGCGCCAGCCGCCGCCACCCTAAGACCCACCTCGGTGCTACCGGTGAGAGTGATGGCGTTAACGCGGGGACTGTGGGCCAGAAGATCGCCAACCACCGCCCCGTTGCCGGTGAGGAGTTGCAGGACATTGCCGGGTATGCCGTTTTCCAGGCAGATTTCGACTACCTTCATGACAGTAAGTGGATTGTCCGAGGCCGGCTTGACAATGACCGCGTTACCAGCCGCCAGAGCCGCAGCTATCTTTTGCATAGACAGTTCGACCGGGTAATTAAAGGGCGATATACACGCCACCACCCCCAGGGGTTCACGGCGGGTAAAGATAATGTCGTTTTCGGTACCCACCTGGTACTCGGTCATGGTTTGGCCGTAGTGGTGACAGGCCTTTTCGGCAAAGCCTCGCAGTATCTGCGCCGCCACCCGCACTTCCGGACGCGCCTCGCGGATGAGCTTACCCATTTCCGTGCTAAGGGAAACCGCCAGCTCCTCGCGGCGGGCGTCAATGGCGTCGGCGCATTTCTGCATGATACGGGCGCGTTCATGCACCGGTGTCTTGGCCCAGACGGCTTTACCCCGGTTGGCCGCGTCTATGGCCTCCTCGACATCGGCGACGCCAGCGCTCGGGACTTTGTCGATAAGTTCCAGGGTAGCGGAATTAAGCACGTCAAACGTCTTGCCGCCACGGGCATCGACCTTTTTACCGTCTATGAACATCTTCATAAAGAATGCCTTTTCTAGTGAAAATGGAAAACCGTTTTAAACCAGGAAAACGCGCCGCTAGGAAGGTTACTGGCGAATCCGACCGGTGGCGGCCAAATGGCTGCCACCGGTCGAAGTATCGTCTTTACGCTACTAACGCCGGCTTAGGTCGCCAGCGTCCGGGAGGAGTTTAGAACAAAGAACTGGGGTTGTAGTACTGCTTGATGTTCTTGGGGCTGACACTGACCGGGGTCAGATAAACCAGCTTCGGCACAGCGGCGCCGCTGTTCCAGAGTTCGATGGTTTCCAAAACCTTGGTCGCGCATTCGGCTGGGTCGTTACGGCCGGTGGCGAAAACCTGGGTGCCGTCGTTAATGAGTTTGTAGACTGTCTTGTTGCCGTCAGCGCCAGTAATGACAATGTCTTCGCGGTTGATAGCCAGGGCCGCTTCCCGGGCGCCAAGCGCCATGTCGTCGTTTTCCGCGAAAATGCAGTTGATTTCCGGAGCTGCCGAAAGCATGTTTTCCGCCGCTTTCTGGCCGTCTGCCTGGTTCCAGCCACCCCAACCCTGGGCGACAATGTCAACCGAGGCTTCGCCGTTGTTTTCCAGCTGATACTCGACGATGCCGGCGAGGGTGCCCATTCTCCGGGCAACGCCCAGAGTGTTACCAGTGTTACCGGAGACAAAGCCGAGCATAATCGCCTGTTTACCAAACTTTTCCGCAATGTCGGCGCCGACCAGGGTGCCAAGGGCGTAGTTGTCTGACTGGATCATGGAGACATAGTCAGCCTGGGGGGAAATTGAGTTGTCCATGATAAACACCGCCACCCCAGCCTCGGTACACTTGCGGGTCGCTTCAATAGTGCCTTCGGGGTGGACCGGGTTAATGACTATTATGGAGCAACCCTGGGTAATGAAGTTCTCGATGTCACGCAGCTGCTTGTTGATGTCGCCATTGGCGTCGGCGGTGACGGCTTCAATCCCCTTGTCGGCGCACAGCTTCTTGAAGGTCTCTTCCTGCGCTGCGAAATAGGCGCCGTTAAGGGTCTGCATGGTGAGGCCAATTTTCTGCTGGTTCAGGGGTTTTCTTTCAGCCGCGGGGGCGACGGTCATAAGAAGACCGCACAGTAAAGTTACCAGAACAAGTGCTTTTCTCATTTCTCTCTTCCTTTCGCTTGGACGGAAATATTACTCGCCACCGGACGGTGGACGAACTCTCTTAGCGCTTTTTGTCGCGCCCCTGCAGCAGCACCGCCGCGATGATTATCAAACCTTTGATAACCTGCTGCGGGTAGGGGGCGACCTTCATCAGAGCCATGATGTTACCGATGAGGCCAAGAATAAGGACTCCCATCAGGGTGTTGACAGCGGCTCCCTTGCCGCCAGACAGGCTGGCACCACCGATGACGCAGGCGGCGATGGCGTCTAGTTCCAGACCCTGGCAAACGCGGGCGTCGCCGACACCAGTGCGCGACTCAATGATGCCGCCAAAGGTGCACATGACGGCTGAAACCATGTAAACCGACATGGTGTAATAGGAAGTGCGGATACCGGAGAGACGCACCGCTGTCTCGTTACTGCCGATAGCCTGGATAAACCGGCCGTAACAGGTGTATTTCAGTAGCAGGGCGACCAGGACAAAAATGATCAGCGCCAGAAGCACCGAATAGGGAACCCCCTGGAAGGACCGCTTGTTGAAGATATTCACCAGTTCGTTGGCGATGGGGATAGTCTTGGCGTGCGAAATCATGTAGGCGACGCCCCGGGCGGCAGTCATTGACGCCAGGGTGACGACAAAGGGCGCCATGCGCTGGAAAGCGACGAGGTAGCCAGTCAGGGCCCCAAAGGCAAGGGAACAAGCGAGAGTGAAAGCTAGGGCCAGTCCCAGGGGCACTGGGTCGTTACCACGGGTGTCGATAAGGGTGGCGAAAAGCACACTGGAGAAGGCGGCCAGAGACCCAACGGAAAGGTCGATGCCGCCCGTCAGGATCACCATGAGCATGCCGAGACTAACGATGGTGGTGGCGGAGTTTTGCCGTAACAGGTTAAAGATGTTGGGAGAGGTAAGGAAATTCTGCGAAAGGAAGCTGGAGATAATCACCAGGATGGCGAACACCGCCACCGGGAGAAATTTCCGCAGGACGTCAACCGCGTTCTGGGTGCCTGTTTTCGTGTGTTCGCTCATTATGCCTGGCCTCCCACCACAAGTCGCATTATGCCTGCCTCGGACATTTCCGTCCGCGTGAGTTCACCTTTTATGGCGCCCTTGTCAATAACCAGCGTCCGGTCGCACATGCCAAGAATTTCGTTTAGTTCCGAGGAAATCATGAGAATCGCCACCCCGTCCGCCACCAGCTGGTTCATCAGGTTGTAAATCTCCACCTTGGCGCCAACGTCTACCCCCCGGGTGGGTTCGTCAAGAATGACAATCCGGGAACCGGTGTTAAGCCATTTGGCGAAAACCACCTTCTGCTGGTTGCCGCCGCTGAGACTATCGACCGGGTTGTCGATGTTGTCGGTTTTGACCGTGAGCTTGTCAGCCAGGCTCTGCGCCAAGGCGTTTTCCCGCTTACGGTTAACCACGCCCAGGCGGTCGCTGACGCTAGTGATGTTGGACATGGTCATGTTGTGCTTGATTGGCATGTCAAGGACCAGGCCCTGTTCCTTGCGGTTTTCCGGCACCAGGGAGATACCAGCCTTGAGGCCCTGGTAAGGGGAACACGGGTTTATCTCCCGGCCGTCGACAAACAGCCGCCCGGCGGAATGGCCGTCTTCCCCGAAAATAGCCCGGGCGATCTCGGTGCGGCCGCTACCGACCAGGCCGAAAAGACCAAGTATCTCGCCTTTGTGAAGGGAAAAGCTGACATTCCGGAAAACGTCACCACTCAGGTTTTCCACCCGGAGCATCTCGCTTCCCCGGGTAACGTTACGCGCCGGGTACATGGTGGAAAGTTTACGGCCAATCATAAGCTCCACCACCCGGTCGACGTTAAAGTCGCCAATAGGTCCGCCGCCGGTGACTTCGCCGTCACGCATAGTGGTGATACTGTCAGCGACAGCGAAAACCTCGTCCATGCGGTGGGAAATATAGACAATACTGACCCCAGTGTCTCGAAGGGAGCGCATGGTGGCGAAGAGCTTGTCGGTTTCCCTCGGGGTAAGGACAGCGGTCGGCTCGTCAAGAATCAGGATCTTGGCCTGGGCGGAAAGCACCTTGGCGATTTCCACCACCTGTTTATAGGCGACGCTGACATCCATGACGCGTTGGCGCACGTCAATGTCAAAGCCAAGCCCACGCATGAATTTTTCCGCCTCGCTGAATATTTTCCGCCAGTGGACCAGGCCGTACTGGCCCAGGCGGTCGAGGTAGATGTTTTCCGCGATAGTCAGATCGTCCACCAGTTCGATCTCCTGATAGACTGTTCCGATACCAAGCTCCTTGCCGGCCCGGGGTGAACTGATAGTCACGGGCTGGCCGTCAATAGTGATCTCGCCCGAATCCAGGCTGTAGGCGCCGGAGAGGATTTTCATCAGGGTGGATTTGCCAGCCCCGTTTTCTCCGACCAGGGCGTGAATCTCCCCCGGCCGCAGGGAAAAATCTACCCCCCGGAGAGCCTTGACTCCGGCGAAAGATTTTTTAATGCCCCGCATTGTGAGGCGACAGACTTCCGTCACCATTCCGGAACCCCCTGAAGAAAAATTGGCCTGAATAAAAATAGGAAAAGTTGGTGGCTTGCCAGGCAACTGGTGGAAACGCTGGCAGGGCGGGATAAAATACCCACCCGGCGGCTAGCGAAAAACAGAGTAGCGAATTATTTTACTGTTCCGTATTGCGGAACAATGTTCCAGAGTGTATAATTCAATCATAAGCCAAGCGGATTAATTGTCAATGGCTTTATTTGGAATGTTTTTAGCCCGGGTTTGCTAAACCCCATCGGGACGGGGGAAGCCACGGCGGAAAACCGTCTGGGCCAGCTGGTTAAAGCTAAACCCGCGGTTTTCCCCTGCCTTACTAGCCCTGGCGAAAAACGGTTTATGGGGGTGAGGAGCACCGGGAATTTTTCGCCAGGAAAATTTTTTGACCGCAATAGGTGACTTATGAAAAAGACCAACCGGGTTGAGGTGATCAAGAAATCCGTGGATCTATTAAAGTACCTCTCCAGTAAAAACTCGTCAGCCGGGGTGACCGAGATTGCGCGTTACCTGGCGATTCCCAAGTCGACAACGCATCGGATACTTCTCACCCTCTGCGAGGATAACGTTGTCCACCACTGCGAAAACGGCCAGTACCGCATGGGGCCGACCGTGTTACTGTGGAGCAGTGGCTACCGCTTTTCCTCCGGTATAGTCGACATCGCCCGGCCCTGGCTAGAACGCCTGCGTGACGACTCGCGGGAGACTCTCCACCTGTCAGTTTACGAGGGCGGTATGGCGCAGTATGTCGACCGGGTGGACAGTCCGCAAACCGTGGTTTTACGCTGGTCACGCCTGGGTACCAGTATGCCACTCTACTGCACGGCGGCGGGTAGGGCGATTCTCGCGGCGCTGCCGGCCGATGAGGTAACCGCTTACCTCGATAAAACCGAGCTCGAACCCCGCACCGCCAACACGGAAAAATCGCCGGTGAAGCTGGTGAAAATGCTGGCCCGTTTCCGTGTCCAAGGCTACGCGGAGGAAAACCAGGAAAACGAGGAAAACATCCGCTGCATTGGCGGGGCCATCCTCAACCATGACAGCTATCCCGTCGCCGCTATCAGCCTCACCGCCCCCGCCTTCCGTTTCAACGACGCCGACGCCCAGAAATTCGGCGGCAAAATCAGCGCGGCGGCCCGGGCCATTTCCGCCCAGCTTTAAGGAACAACCCGGGTTGGGGAGGGGTTCAGTAAAAAGGGAAGGTTAGCTTTCCCCTGAAACAGAATACGGTGCCTCACGGCCTCCGGGTCAGGTGGAGAGCGAAACCCATAAACGGACGGTCAAGGTAAACCAAAGCCGCCCTCCCCCCCTTCATCACCAAGGTATCGGCAACCGGCTTGATGCCAAATCCTGACAGCCAATTGACCGCGCGCTTGATCGACAGGGTCTCAATCGCCAAGTGCCCGTGTTCTCCCATTCCCTGGTGTTTCAATATCTCAAATCCTTTGCCGACAAAGGCGGCGCCGGTTGTCTCGGTTATCGGCATACCCAGCAAAGTCGCCAACATCCTGACGTTTTCCATGGGTTCATCAGTTACGTCCGGGTTAATACCGACATGCAAGAGGTTAAACCCGAGGGACAGAATGCGCGCTTCCCGGCACATTTTTTCAATAGAGTCATAGTCGCCAGCGTTCATGGCGGCCTCCGACACCATCCAGCTGCCACCCACCGCCCATACATTGGGACAGGACAAATAACTGACAAGGTTTTGGGCGTTGATACCCCCACTGGGGATAAACGCCACCTTGTCGCCGTAGGGCCCGGACAAAGCATTAATCATTTTGACGCCGCCCGAGTCTTCGGCGGGGAAGAATTTTAGTACCTCCAAGCCCATTTCCATGGCCTGTTCGACAAGGGAGGGCGAGTTGACGCCCGGGGTCACCGGCACGCCCTTGTCAAGGCAGTAGGACACCACCCGGGGGTTAAAGCCGGGTGTGACGATAAAACTGGCGCCAGCCGCCACCGCCGTGTCCACCTGGGTGGTAGTAAGGACTGTGCCAGCCCCGAGGCAAAGGCCCGGCAATTCCCTGGCCATAAGCCGTATGCCACCCTCGGCCGCCAAGCTACGGAAGGTTATCTCCGCCACCGGCAAGGCGCCAGCCAACAAGGCTTTACCCAGGGGCAAGGCCTGTTCCGCCGACGCGAGTTTAATAACCGGGATCAGGCCTATTTCAGCCAGACTCCTAAGAATCTCGTCATTCATGGCCTATCCTTTTGGCTGTCTTAGCGTTGCACGCGCCCGGAAGCGTCCCCCGCGGCGAGGTTTTTCACGTCGGCAACCCCTATCCGGTTGTAGTCGCCGTAAATAGTGTGTTTAAGGGCCGAGGCCGCCGCCGCGAACTCCAGGGCCTCCGCCGGGCTCTCCGTGTGGTTCAGGCCCCATATAAGCCCGGAGGCAAAGGAGTCGCCGCCGCCGATCCGGTCAACGATGCAACGGATTTCATATTTTTTACTCTGGTGAAAACCGTTCCGGGTCGCCATGATGAGCGACCAGTTGTTCCAGTCGGCGCTGATGCTCTCGCGTAGACTCACAGCGAGATGGGTTATGTTGGGGAAGCGCCGCATCACCTCGGCCGCCAGCTTCTCGTAGATCTTGGTGTCCAGGGAGCCAGCGCAGACATCGACGTCCACGTCAATACCCAGGCATTTCTGACAATCCTCCTCGTTAGCGATGAGTACGTCAACATGTTTGACTATTTCCGGCATCACTTCCCCAGGCGTCTTCCCCCACTTCCATAATTTACGCCGGTAATTAAGGTCAAGGGAAACTTTCACTCCCATGGCGCCAGCCGTGCGCACCGCCGCCAGGGTCGCCGCCGCCGCCCCACTGGAGATAGCCGGGGTGATGCCAGTGGTGTGGAACCAACTAGCGCCAGCCAGGATTTCCCGCCAGTCAAAGTCGCCCTCCCCCACTGTCGTTATCGCTGAACCGGCGCGGTCATAGATAACCTTTGAAGGCCGCATCGCCACCCCGGCTTCGGCGTAATACACCCCTATCCGGTCGCCGCCACGCTTGATTTTGCTGACGTCTACCGCGAAACCCCGTAATTCCCGGATCGCCGCGTCGCCCAGGGCGTTGTCGGGAAGAACCGTGACCAGCGCCGTTTCCTCGCCAAAGTTGGCCAGCGCCACCGCCACGTTCGCCTCGGCCCCCCCAAAAGTGGCGACAAACCCCGGCGTCTGCAGGAAAACCTCGCCCCGGGGCGGCGAAAGCCGCAGCATCAATTCTCCGAAGGTGATGTATTTTTTCACGTCAAATCGCCTCCAATCCCAAAAACGCCATAAAAGCCACTTTTCAATTGTTCCGCATTATGGAACGCTATTCCATTTCTAAAAGAATAAAAAAAAACCGCCGCCCTGTCCAATCAATTTCAAGATTTGTCACCCCGACCAACGCGGCGCGTTTTCCCCAGGGGATTTTGACCCCAAGGCGGCAAGGAGTCCCAGTCAGATGTAACCTGGTGCCAGAGATAAGTTTACCCGAGAAAACCCGGCGTGATTAAAAAACCTTGCCCACAAGGGAAGCAAGGGTAGGGAGCGGGGAATTTATAAAGGAGTTTAAAAACACCGACGACCAACAAAATTTTTGGAAGTTGTTGTTTCGCTAAATTTAACCACCAGTGAAAACACCCGCCACGGCGAGGGAGTCCGGGAGACCCCGCCTGGTTGTACCCGCCTTGAGAAGCGGGCAACACCTAGCGAAAAACACCTTAATCCAACAGATTGTCCAGAACGAGGATGGTTGGCTTGGGTAAGACTGGCAACGCCTTGTTGTTGGTCAGGAAGAAATCCACTTGCATGACACTGGCGGTCGCCAACTGAATGGCGTCGGGGGTAAGGATTTTGTGGGAGGCCCGAAGCTTGGAAGCCATTTCGGCGATTTCGCCAGTGACGGGAATAATCCGCATGTGCTCGGCGTTCAACAGAATATCCCGGTACAGTAAGGCCAGCTTGGCGTCGCCATGGCGTATGGGATACACCAAGACTTCCGTAATGGTGATAGCCGATATCACAACCGTGAAATCGCCCTGCTGTAGCGCCTGGAAAAACGGCCGCAGGCGGGTATGAAAAGCCGGGTTCTTTCCGATGAAATAAACCAGCGGGGCGGTGTCCAGACTCACGACTTTTCCCGTAAGCTGCGTCAACCATCCCATGAGGCACGCTCCGTGTTCACATATTCCTGGGCCTCAATCCCTTCCCAAATGTCTCTGCCAAGTCCTTCCAGTTCCATGAGGCTGCGTTTTAGGGGTGTTTGGCTATCGTCACGCAACTGGCGGGTAAGTTCAAGCAGGAGGTCGGTCTTTTCCGGGAGGGAAAGCTGGGATATCTGGGCTAAAAGGTGTTGATACTCACTGTCGGTCATTACCTTGCCCCCGGCTTCGTGTTAACTAGCGTTTTTTCATTGTAGCCTGTAGTTTCAGCAAAGCAAACCCTTTCCGGCAACTAACCGGACATTATGTAAGGCTGAAATACAGTCAAGTTTCGCCTGGCGGATACGGAAAGATGGCGTTTACCCCCGGCGTTAGTTCCGCCGCACCGGGGCGGCGGCACACGGTGGGGTAGCCTTACGAGTTGACCGAGCCGGAGGCGGCAGGACTTAATATCGGTATTTAAAAGCCAACCCTCGTTTGCCTAATAAACCAGGACAGTTGATTCGTAATTGGCAATTCATAGGAGATATGCTGCGATGTAGGTTTTGAAACTATTTCATGGTCTGGGTAATATATTCAGTAGCAATCTCCAGCGAAAGCCCGTTTCTCAGTTTTTCCAAAGCCTTTGGGTTGCCGACAACAGCATTTAGCCGTTTTAACTCGCGGGATTCCTGAATGATTCTTTTATTGCCGCAAACCCATTCCAGCATGTCCTTA
>JAITQC010000044.1 GCA_031289115.1 Planctomycetota bacterium | reverse complement strand
CGGTGGTCAAACCCCGGCACTCCCGAAAACCCGAATCTAAGCCTGCACGCCACACTCGCGAAGCGCCACCCGAATAACCTCCAGGCTTTCGGGTGAGGGTGGAAGCAGCGGCAATCGCAGGGTGGGGCGGATTTTACCCAGGAGTCCCAGGGCCGCCTTTACCGGACCCGGATTGGTCTCGACAAACAGGGCTTTCATCAGGGGCTGGAGGTGATAATGCTGGCGGCGGGCGGCGCTGAAATCCCCCGCCAGGGCGGCGGCGGCCATTGCCCGCACTTCGCCAGGAAGAACATTAGCCACCACGCTCACCACGCCCTTGGCTCCCAGGGACATCAGGGGCACCGTAAGGGAATCGTCGCCGGAAAGAACCGATACTTTGTCACCCAGAAGACTAATAATCCGGCTGGTCTGGTCCACCGAACCCGAGGCCTCTTTTATCGCCTGGACGTTGGGAGCCTCGGCGGCTATCCGCACCAGAGTCTCCGGGAGTAGGTTGACACCGGTGCGCGAGGGGACGTTGTAAAGCATCAGGGGAAGACTAGTGGCGTTGGCGATAGTCACAAAATGCCGGTACAGACCCTCCTGGGTGGGTCGGTTGTAGTAGGGGGTAATGACCAGAAGCGCGTTAGCGCCAGAGGCTTCGGCGCTTTTGGCGAGCGACACCGCCTCGTCGGTGCGGTTGGAGCCAGCCCCAGCCACCACCGGTATACGTCCAGACACCAATTCCACCGTTTTGGCGATCAACTCCTCCTGTTCACGATGGCTAAGGGTGGCTGATTCGCCCGTGGTGCCGGCGGGGATAATGCCATCCGTCTTGGCGGCTATGTGCCACTCCAAAAGGTCACGGAGTTGCGAGTAGTCGATACCGGAAAGGTCTTCCCGCCAGGGTGAGACTAAAGCCACGTAACTGCCGGCAAAATCCATAACGCCTCCTTCGCTACTATTATGATGACTAAGCCCCGCCCGGGGATTTGACTAAGAGTACCCGGGTTAGCTTTCGCTGGTTTCTGTCTTGCCTCCGGCTTCCCGTATTATCCACTTCACCGTGTCTGGCTCTATTTTCACCACGGTTATCCGGGAAGGAACATTGGAACGGCACTTGAGGTTGTATTCGTCGGTGGTGGCGGGTATCCGTTCGCGGATATCTGCGTAAATCATGATGTCGCCGGGAACCAGGTTGTCAACCGCTGTCTGTGGCCCGGAGACAGTGACTGTCACCACGGGCGGGGAGAGGGTGAGGTCGCGGTATTTGTCAAAGGGGGAGTCGATAAGAACTTTGACATCGATGGGTTGCTCCAAAGTCCGCACCACCGGCTTTTCCACCAGGTCGACACTCACCCTTACCTGACCCTGACCTTCGATGGGTATTAGCCGGCCATTCTTGAATAGCGGTAGCGGACGCAGCCACAACTGTACCACGCCCCGTTTACCCTGGACATCAATGGGACCAGTGTGAAGAACATCCTCCACCCCGAGGTTGTCCAGTACCACCTTGGGGCCAGTGACCGGCAGGGAGGGGGGGTCGGGACGGTTTACCCGCCCCACGGTATAACCCTCGGCTGGGGTACCTACCACCTCACCCGGCTCCACTTGTATATGGCGGGAATCCATGCGTTCCAGACGGATGGTGACCGCCTCCGGTTTCACCGCAAAAGCTATCATCCCGGGTGGCAACTCCCGCACCTGGGAGGAGGATATACCCAGGGTAGCCTCATAGACATCGCCGTCGAAGGCGGTGGTGGGAATTTGCGGCACCACAATGGGGGGATCGGCACGGATAGCCGAGATCAACTGTTTGTTGCCTCTTAACGACACCAGGATGGTGTTCTGGGAAAGCATGGTGCATTTCCAGTCGGCCGGGATGATGTGTTCAATCCCAAGGTCAACCTCGATTTCCAGATCCTGCATGCGTTTCATGTCGATACCAGCCCACAGCAAGATCCCCAGTAACAGCGAAAGAAGTATGTAGGCCAGCTTGTTTTTCTGTAACGACGACCGGGTTTGCCGCCGGACAATGGTGATTGACTGACGCGGAGGTGGAGTGGGAAGGGAATTTTCGTCCATAGTTAAAGCCTTTTCCAGGGTTGGGGATCAGGAAGGGGATACCGCCAAATCATCCTTCTCGCTTTCATTGATCTGGAAGACGCTACGGCGGATTATTTCGCGCAAACGCTCATAGTCGACGTTACGGATGATTTCCCCCTGCATGGTGACCGATATCTGCCCGGTCTCCTCGGATATGACCACCGTAACCGCGTCTGATTCCTCGGCAAGACCGATAGCCGCCCGGTGGCGGGTACCCATGCCACGGGTAATCTCGACGTTTTCCGAAAGCGGCAGGAGACAATTGGCAGCCACTATCCGCCCCTGGCGGATAATCACGGCGCCATCGTGAAGTGGGGTGTTTTTTGTGAAAATAGTCCGTAGGAGTGGGGCGGTGCAGATAGCGTCAATCTGGATGCCGCTTTCGATGTAGGAGTCTATCCTGACCGCGCGTTCAAAGGCGATCATTCCCCCCACCGCACCCTTCAAGGCGATCTGGGTGGCGGCGTCGGCCACTTCCTTGTCGAGGGATGACGCCTTGCTGTTCCACAACTTTACGCTTTCCCCCAACCGCACCAGGCTATGGCGGATTTCCGGCTGGAAAATAACCACCATGCCGACCAGGATGATATTGGAGAGGTTTTCAATCATCCAGGATACGTTTTCCAGGTCAAAAAGCTGGGCGGCGATGAAGGTGAGAAGAAGAAGGCAGCCGCCGATGATGGACATGACCCGGACCCCGCCGCCGCGGGTATCGTGGAGAAAACTGATAATGGCGTAGATGAAGGAAGTGATAATCAGGATTTCCACCAGGGGGGATATGAATCCCAGCGGGGTGGAAGTGTAACTATAAACCCAGGAGAGCATGGTATCGCCTTAACAAGGTGATCGATGGTCCCGGGTTAAGACAGGGGGTCTATACGCCCGGGGTTTTTTCTTCTTCCTTAAGCCTGCCTTTGAGAAGCAGGTCGTTTTTCTCAATATTGTCCAGCTGGAGTTCAGCGCGTGATCCGTAAGGCATGGAGCGGATGACTAGAATAACTTGTTCCGGCCCTTTGCGGAAGCGCATTTCGACAAAATCAAACCCCCGATCGTGGCCAGACTGGCTCCAGCCGCTCTTGGGCATTTCCAGGCGGTAGAAAGACACGGCGGCCGTACGGTCAAGGGCGCCCTGGTAATGGAACACGCCATAACGGAACCGGGAACCCTGGAAAGAACTTGTCTGGTCACGCACCAGGACATACTCAGCCGGAGTGGGAATGTCGTCAAACTGAATATCCTGGTATAGGGTCACCTCGCCCGGGCGTTCACCCGGATAAAAAGGAGTGCCTGTCTCCCGCGGGGGCTCACCACAACCAGCCAGCAGAGTCAACCAAGCCGCCACCAACACCAGTTTGCCATTATCCATGCCAATCTCCACGACGGCTTGGCGCCAAGTATAGGACAAAGCCGTTGCTTTTCCAAGAAAAACACCACGTGTTGGTTTTATCGGTCCTATCCTGGTAAAACTTGACATTTTTTCCCCACACCCGTTCCTGCCAGCCAGCCCGGAATGCCGACCTGGTTTTCCAACTTTCCTCGCCCGGCTCTTCCCGGTTTCCCTGTCTCCTCCCTCCCGACGCCGAATAAGCGGTCGACCTGGCTAGACAAGTTGCTTTCCCCGTGGCTAAACTTATAATTATTTCCGGGGAAAAAGCAGCCCGTCGGCTTGACAAGCGGTTACCCAGCGGTTATCCAGCCACGACAGGTCCTCGCGCCAGGCAACACCTCGGAATAAAACCGGCTGGCGGGGGATTACCTCAGCGCTTTTTTCGACCCAATCCCGGGGGGCGTGTTTGGGATTGGCAAATTGGGAAGGCGGCTATCGGCTGCCAGACCAGGAAGGACTACGGAAATGGATAGCCAAGACGCCATCCTCCTGGCCAACCAGGAGGCGGCGGGAACCACCCTTGCTGACACCACCTCCTTCCTCGACCTTCTGGCCGGAGCGGACCCTGACTACCTTGGCATTGCCAAACCCTTGACCCCGGACCTGAACAACGCCGACTGGGAAGGTATCGAAGAGACTTTAAGCGCCTCCGTCACTACCCTGCAGTCGATGCAGGACGCCCTGGCCGGGATATTGGCGAAACTGACAGTGGAGGACGCGGAAAATCTCCGGATTTATGGCGGTCCGGATGGCCAGCTTCATCTTCTTGGCGAACACCCGCGCTGGGAGGAAATTGAAAAAGAACTTAATTCCCCGGCCAATCGGGTGGTCTACCGTCTCTATCTCGCTTCCGTGGAGGGGGTGGGTCTGGCTGGCCGCCTAGCCGCTAGTTTAGCCCGACCAGTCTAGGATAGGCTGGAAGTTTTCCCCTTATCGCTAACGCGCCGTAAAACCCCGCCCTTCAGGGCGAGAATATAAGGCGCGTTAGTGATAAAGCTGGGCCTTTGGCAAGGATTGAAAAAGTCAACCGCGTGACAACCGGGGTGGGTGGACTTGAAACCGCTTTTGGACTGGAACTTCCCGCCACTGTCCCTTGGGTAGTCAAACCTAAGGGCGCGCCGCCTTTCCCAAGCAATTTGCCAGGCTATTTGCCAGGAAAAGGCAACTCTTAACATTCTTAATATTTTCCCCAGAAAAACGCCCTGCCGCTGACTCCGTCATGGTAAAACCGGCGGTAGGTTACTAAGCGTCCCGGGGTTGATGTTTAACACCGCCCAGCCGGCCAGGCGCCTGACACTCGGCCAAGGGTCTCGGCGGGTTATGTCGGACAAGGCTTGCTCGGCAGCCTGCTCCCAAACCGTCTGGTGAGCAATTTCCCCCCGCTCCAGGTCGGGCGCGCCATGCCGCAGGATTGCCAGACGTAAAGCAGCTTCCGCCCGCCAGCAGGGTTCCTGGTCCTTTTGGGCAATCTCGATAAGGGCGGGAAGGCTGGCGAAGTCAGTGTAACTCCCCATGGCGGTACGGGCCTTCCAATGGAAAAGGCGGAGCACTTCCGCCAGATAGGCGGCGTATTCTCTAGCCTGGTTTGCCCGTTCCTTGTCACCGCGCCGGTCCAGGAAAAGGGTGTAGGCCTCGGAGGAACGTAGCTTTAAAATAATCCCCGACATGTACACCACCAGGGTGTAGCGGTCGCTAGTCAAGTGGCGGCCGACCGCCAGAGCCGCCTGGTAATGCCGCTCGGCTTGGTTTAGGTCGCCTTCGACGCTTTCCCGGCGCTTGGCTTCGGTCAGAAGGGCGTCTAGGGCAGTACGTAACACCAGAAAATCCGGTTGGGCTGAACTGTAGGTGGTGAAGGGAGGATAGAATTCCGGGGCGAACTGGCAGTGGTCGAGATTGGCCGCTTGGAGAAGTTCCTCCACTAAGGGGCCAGTGCCGGATTTCGCACGCTGGCGGTAGAGTTCGTCCAGGCGTTGGAAATGCTGGGCGGCGTTACCGGTTTGCGTGGGCTTAAGGACCAAACCCTCCAGACCGGTATCGGTGTCCCACTCTGCCAAAAGCCAGCTTCCCGGGCTTTCCACCCCCTGGGGGCGAAGGCGCTCCAGGTCGGCTATTATTTCCGCCTGGCGAGGGGTTAGCGTAGGAGTATCACCGGCCGGGGAGGAAGGGAACCATCCAACCCAGAAGGCTAGCCAAGCAACTAGGCCAAGACAACGCAGAAAAAACGGCAAGCGTACCCTCCCCCTGATTGGCCAATTACCGGGAAAAACCGGCCACCCCCGACACCCGCCCCGCCCCGTTGGAACGCGACAGGGAAAAACCAGGAAGGGAGAAAATCAGTGATACAAAAAAAGGTGGACTGGCAAACTTTTCACCGCGACTGCCTGCGTCTAGCCGAACTTATCAAGGCTGGCGGTGAAAACTACCGGCGCCTGATCTGTATCAGCCGGGGTGGTCTGGTGGTTGGCGCCGTCCTCGGT
The DNA here is from genome assembly GCA_031289115.1 of Planctomycetota bacterium. Taxonomy (GTDB): domain Bacteria; phylum Planctomycetota; class SZUA-567; order SZUA-567; family SZUA-567; genus JAITQC01. The sequence continues at coordinate 661 of JAITQC010000044.1, read as the reverse complement.
CACATCCTTAACTTTCGCAACATAAGCACTGTTGGAATGTTGCTTTACGATGACACCGCCTCGCGTTCAGACGTAGAGATAATAACCTCTCCTGACCTGCCGTCTCCAGGGTCTAGCCTCCTAGTGGTGGACGATCTGGTCGATTCCGGCCGCACCCTGGCGTATCTCTCGGAAGCCTGGGGCAAACGCTACCGGCTCCATTTCGCCGTGCTTTACGACAAAGGGGGCGGCGCTATCCGGCCGACCTTCCGGGTAGAGGATCAACCCGAGGTGTGGATCCACTTCCCCTGGGAAGACACCGCCTCCGAGCTTTCCCTGCCCCCGGAATCGCCAGCTAGCGGTCTCTAGCAAGCCATCCGCGCCCAGCCCGGGGTTGCCGGGAAAAACCGCTTTCCCTGGGTTAGGGCAGGGTCCCGCCAGAGGCAAGGGCAAAACCCGGCGGGATGACCCGGCTTTCCCCGCCAGCCGTAAAAAAGGGTGACTTTTTCCCGCGGATTGGTTATAATATCCGGTAGCTTGATTGTGCCAGCCCTTTTTTAATCTGTGCCGCAATCCCGTTATTATACGCGGGCTACCCCTCTGACGCCAGCCTTCAACTAGCGGGGGTGGTTTGCGGCTTTTTAACCTTGGGACAAGGGAGTCGGGGGCTGCCGCATGGAGA
>JAITQC010000014.1 GCA_031289115.1 Planctomycetota bacterium | reverse complement strand
GCCAGGGAATAACTCCCGGGCAGCGTTATCGATGTCTCCCGCCCCAAGCATCACCACCGCCTGAAAGTCTCCCGCCCGGTCCCGGGCGGTCTCTACGGCCTGGGCGAGGGGAAGGGGATCCTCCACCCGGGGGTTTAATTCCCTGGCGAAGGAACTGATTAAGGCGGAGTCAACCCCGGGTATCGGCTCTTCCCGAGCTGGATAAATATCCACCAACTGCACTACTTCCGCTCCCTCGGCCAGGGCTTGGGCAAATTCCCTGGCGTAGTCGCGGGTACGCGAATAAAGATGAGGTTGGAACACCGCCAGTATCGGTCCGGAGAACGCCTGCTTTAAAGCGGCCAGACAAGCCCGTATCTCCGTGGGGTGATGCGCATAGTCGGAATAGAAGCGGGCGCCAGCTATTTCCCCCAGGAATTCCAGACGTCTTCCTACTCCGATGGCTTTGGGAAGGGCAGAGCGGAGTTCTTCCGGGTCAAGGCCGAGAGCCAGGCAGGTTCCCAGGGCTGCCAGCGCGTTAAGCACGTTGTGGTGGCCAGGAAGGAAGAGGTTGAACAACCCCTTGTCCTGGTGGAGGTATTCCAGGCGGAACCGGGAATTAAAGCCCTGGTTTTCCACTTCCGTGGCCCGAATATCGCAAGCTGGGTTAAAGCCGAAGGACAGCTTTTTTCCGGAGTGGGCGGCAAATATCTTCGCTAGCTCGGGACTGTCTAACCCGGCTACCAGGAGGCCTTCCTTTTCAACTCCCCTGGCGTAGCGTTGGAAAGCTTGGTAGAGCGCCGGGTAGGTTTTATAATGGCTAAGATGATCTGACTCAAGATTGGTGGCTACCGCCACCTCAAGCTTTGGCAACAGGAAAGACTCGTCGCTTTCATCAAGTTCACTGACAAATGGGCCGCTACCCAGGCGATAATTGCCTTCGGGTAGGCTGGCTGCTAGGCCGCCTATGAAAACCGTCGGATCGCGGCCACATTCAATGAGAAGTTGCGAGAGTAGCCAGGAGGTGGTGGTTTTACCATGGGTGCCGGCTACCCCTATGGCCTGGTGGTTGTCCATCAGGCGGGCGAGAAAGGCGCCGCGTTTTTCCTGTTTTTCCCCGGCCCGCAACCGTTCCGGATGCTGGGAAGAAACCGCGCTGGTGTGGACGAGATAATCCACTCCGTCCAGATGGCTAGGATCATGTCCTAGCGCCACGTTTAACCCCTTCCGGCGCAGGGCAAGGGTGATCTCGTTTTCGCTCCGGTCGCAACCTGAGACTAGGGCACCAGCCGCTTTGGCCATTTCCGCCAAGGCGCTGACTCCAATACCGCCAATACCCATGAAGTGGATGCGGCTACCCTTTAATTCCATGTTTCCCCCCTGGCCCCAAGACTCGACGGAGTCGAACGCCATGATATAGTCTACTAGTATTATCGACCTAAATGGGAAAGCGGCACACGCATCTTTTCCCCGCCGGGTTGAAGACTTGGGGGGAGGGCGCGGGGGGGAGGGTAAGGGTGGGGCCTTGGCGCGGGTTAAGTCTTGCCAAAAGAAAAGGTGGGAGGTTTAATGGTGAATAGGTAGGCGGTAATTTTACTGATTGTAACATTCATGTGGTGTTTGAGTTATGTTGTTAATGCGTAATACTCGGGTAAGTGTTTGTTGTCAGGCGTTTCTTTCTAAAAAAGTCGGGAGAAAAACATGCCGCAGAGTATTCTACAGTTTAAACCTGTCGAAATGAATCGGGAGGCAATGGAAGGATTGGAGCGGCTTGGACTTATCGAGCGTCTGGCCCCCGGCCGACACCAGGCCGGGCGAGTGACGGAGGACAATGTCGGTAAATCATTGTATGAGAGTCAACCCAGGTTCGGGGGACATAAATTAATAGTGGCAACCATTGCCTCGCCGACCCTGCGTTATTTCGGCAGCCACCAGGACAACGAGGATGTATGGCTAATTGGCAAGGATACCTACCGCCCTCTGTATTTCTTTTTCGCCACCTGTTTGGCTGATGAGTTCGCCAAGCGGGTGGCGGCGGGGCGACTCGCCACTGAGGATCTGTGTTGTCTCCGGGTAAGATATAATGATCCAGAGGCCAGCTTTTTTGTGGTGAAGAAACAGGTTCCGCACGGGGAATGCGTGCTTCCGGGACCTGGGGAACCCCCTAGTTTTTATGTCAGCGAAGCTACCGACCTGAAAATAGACCCTCTTGGATTTGCTGATTATCGCCTGGAGATTGATTTACCGGACGGACCGGTAAGGGTGAGTCCCTAGCGGCGCCAAGTTTGCTTCACCCCGGGTGTTGGTCTGGGGAATTGAACTGTAGGGCATTTCTTTTTTCCTACTGGCGGTAAGCCCGGGGGGAGGGCTTGCCGCTTCCTGGAATTTCACTGACCGGGTTAGGGGCGGTAACTCCCCAACCCTCCGCTAGAGTCCGCTCCATGTACACAGGCGTTCCGGCAGAACGTTCACTTTCTCAATCAACATGAAGGCATGCCCCCAAAGAATCAGCGGAACAAGACGCCGGAGACCTTCGATTAGGTGTTGCTCCGGTAGGCTCATCGCGGCTGCTAAAGTGATTGCTCCTTCCTTGGTAATTTGTGCCACAGATTGCGGCACAAATATTTTTTCGCCGCTCTTCTCCCGGTCTCGCTTTAGGGTTATGCGAATGGTCAGGGGGTTCTACTCGGTTCGCCGCCCATGGCGGTTGATAGACTAGACAGAGCTGGACATCACGCTAGGCCTAACAAAAAGTCGTATCGCGGATGGCGGAACGAATGGCGTTTCGCCCTGGCCGCCAAAAAATTTTAAAAGTCCACTTTAAATATTGTTGCTATTTCCACTTTTTTGAGTATCGTAATATTTTTCTCGATTGTTATCTGGTTTTGGGCGGTGTTTTTTCGCCAAGATTATTGGCGCTTGTTTTTCTTGGATCCAGGTGGCAGAGATCCTTGCCATATCACGGGTGGTGGAGCTAATGGCGTTTCGCCATATACGCCTAAAAAATATTTAAAGTCTATTTTAAATATTGTGGCTATTTCCGTTTTTTTGAGTATCGTTTTATTTTTCTCGATTGCTGCCAATTTTTGGCGGCGTTTTTTTCGCCAAGATATTGGCGCTTGTTCTTCGTGGATCCAGGTGGCAAGGATCCTTGCCAGCGTAAATGCTTCTCGACTTAGGAAAAGGCAACATTATGCGTCTTTCCGGAGTTTTTTACAGGGGACTGGTGCCGGAAAACCCGGTATTCCGTCTGGTGTTAGGAATGTGTCCCACCCTGGCGGTCACCACCAGCGTCGAAAAGTCGGTGGGGATGGGACTGGCCAGCACTTTTGTCCTGCTGGCATCCAATTTCATCATTTCCCTCATTAAACCCCTGGTTCCCAAGGAAGTGCGCATACCTTTCTTCATTGTGGTCATTGCGACTTTTGTCACCGTGGTCCGACTCTTAATGACTGCCTACACACCCGCCTTAACCGCTTCCCTGGGGATTTTTCTCCCCTTGATTGTGGTTAATTGCGTCATTCTTGGCCGCGCCGAGGCTTTTGCCAGCAAGAACTCCCCCCTGAGCTCCCTGGCTGACGGCCTGGGCATGGGGATTGGCTTTACCCTCTCCCTCGCCTTGATTGGCAGTATCCGGGAAATTCTCGGGACCGGGACTTTTCTTGGTATTCCCATTGTCTTTGGCCTTGACCCCTATACCCAGAACATATTTATCCTGGCCCCGGGTGGTTTTCTCACCCTTGGCCTGCTTATGGGCCTTTTCAACTGGCTGGGCAAGCGGAAACAAAGTCCGGGCGTGAAACCACCCAGTCCGCCCGATCATTGCCGGACAGTTTAGGTTTTTTCCGGTATATCCTTTTCTCCCTAGGTGAAACACCATGAAAGAGTATTTTGTCCTAATGTTCGGCATGGTATTTGTCCAGAATTTCGTTCTCAACCAATTCCTTGGGATATGCCCCTTTATCGGGGTGTCCAAGAAGCGCGACGCCGCCCTTGGCATGGGTATGGCGGTGGTTTTTGTCATGGGCCTTTCCTGTTTTGTCACCATGCTAGTCTATAAACTCCTCCTTCTCCCCTATGGCCTGGCCAGTTATCTGGATATCATGAGCTTCATCCTGATAATCGCCGCGCTGGTGCAGTTTGTCGAGATAGTGATGCGTAAGTTGGCCCCCGATCTTTACCGGGCCCTAGGCATCTATCTTCCCCTGATTTCCACCAACTGCGCCGTACTTGGTTCAACCCAAATGCGGGTTATTGAATTTGCTGGCCTGCCCCTTCCGGAGGCGCTTTTGAAAAACACCGCCCTCGGGGTGTTTGGCGGGATTGGTTTCACCTTGGCCTTGTTTTTGATGGCCTCATTAAGGGAAAGGCTGGAATTCGCCCCGCTGCCGCAACCCTTACGCGGTATCCCCATAGCCTTTCTCACCGCGGCGGGGATGTCTATTGCCTTCTTCGCCTTTACCGGTATTGTCTAAACCGTCTTTTGCGACATATCGCCATTACGAAAGAAGTTTATGTCACTGGCTTTCCTATCTATGCTCATCCTGGGTGGTTTTCTTGGCCTGGCCCTGGCCATTGCCTCCCGGCGTTTCGCCGTGACGGTTGATCCGCGGGTGGAGCAAGTCATCCAGGTCCTTCCCGGCGCCAATTGTGGTGGTTGCGGTTTTGCCGGTTGCTCCGATTACGCCGGGGTGGTGGTGGAGGGAAAGGCTGACATCGGTCTTTGTGGCCCGGGCGGCGCGGCAACCGCGGCCGCCATCGCCCGTATCCTCAATCGGGAAGGTGGGGGAACGCGGATCAAAGAAATCGCCCGCTGCACCTGCCAACGCCAGAACGTGGCTACCGTAGCTATTTACAACGGGGTACGCACCTGCCGCGGAGCGGCCCTGGTTGGCCTGGGGGGTGGCTGGCTTGACTGCCGTTACGGCTGTCTAGGTTATGGTGACTGCCTGAAATCCTGCCCCTTTGGGGCTATCCGAATGGACGCCGGGGGAAGGCCGGAGGTTGACCCCGCACTTTGTGTTGGCTGCCGTAAATGCGCCACCGCTTGTCCGCGCGGACTAATGACGGTGGGGCCAGTGGACCGTCCGATCCTGGTTCTTTGCCGCAACCGCGACAAAGGCGCCGTTGCCAATAAGACTTGCGCGCATTCCTGCATCGCCTGCCGGCGTTGCGAAAAAGCCTGTCCCCGGGAAGCCATCAAGATAACCAATAACCTGGCCGAGATAGACTATGGCAAGTGTGCTGGCTGTGGCGCCTGCGTCGAGGTTTGCCCGCACCACGTGATTTACCGAGCGGCAGGGGGAAGCGCATGTTAAGACGATTCCGCGGCGGTGTGCATCCACCGGAAAACAAGAACGCCACCCGGGACTTGCCTTTGCGGCCGTCTACCCCACCCCCGTTTGTCGCCATTGCTTTTGCCCAGCACATCGGTAAACCCGCCTCGCTCATGATAAAGCCAGGTGAAAAGGTGCTCCGTGGCCAAAAGATCGCCGATGCCAGCGGTCTGGTTTCAGTTCCAGTCCATTCCTCGGTCTCGGGTACCGCCAAGACGGTGGTGCAGGTCAGGCATCCCTTGGGTTACATGATGGACGCTCTTCGTATCGACAACGACGGCCAGGACACCTGGCATCCGGAAGCGCTAAAAAAGCGCGACCCTGCCAGTCTCTCCAGCCAGGAGATAGACCGTATTGTCTGCGAGGCAGGTCTGGTCGGAATGGGTGGAGCCACTTTTCCTACCCATGTCAAGTTGCAACCGCCGGCGGGAAAACGGATAGACGTCCTTCTGGTGAATGCCGCCGAGTGTGAGCCCTATCTCACCGCCGACGACTGGCTGATGCGGGAAAACGCCGAATCGATCCTCCGGGGAGCGGAGCTCTTTGCCCGAACAGTGGGGACGGAGCGGATTGTGGTGGGGATGGAGAACAACAAACCTGTCGCCCTGGCTAGTCTCAAGGCGGCCCGGGAGAAATTGTCCCTGGGGAAGGTGGAAATCCTCCCCTTGCCGGTCCGGTATCCCCAGGGGGCGGAGAAACAGTTGATTTACGCCCTTCTCGGGCGAGAGGTTCCTTCCGGCGGCCTACCCATGGACACCGGAGTGTTGGTCCACAACGTGGCAACCTGCTATGCGGGTTACGAGGCGGTGGCCTTTAGCCGCCCCCTGACCGAGCGGGTGGTGACAGTTACTGGACCCGGGGTAGACCGTCCCGCCAACCTCTGGGTGAGGATTGGCACCATGGCTGGACATCTTCTGGAGGAGTGCGGTTTCGCTCCGGGACGGACCCGAAAACTCCTGGTGGGCGGACCCATGATGGGGATGCCTATGCGCGACCTGGATTTCGCGGTGGGCAAGGGGACTAATGGTATTCTCGCGCTAACCGATCCGGCCGACCATCTTTACCGTCCCTGTATCCGCTGTTCTCGCTGTGTCGATGGTTGTCCCATGGGCCTTTACCCCTGTTTCCTTTCCAATCTGGGCGAGGCGGGTGATTGGGCCACGGCGGAGCAGTATAACGCCCGCGACTGTATCGAATGTGGTGTCTGCTCCTATGTCTGTCCTTCGCGCCGCCCGATTGTGCAGTGGATAAGGCTGGAAAAGGCGGAGCTAAACCGCCTGCGTAGCACAGCAAAGTGAGATTCTGGCAAACCCTGGCCTTTCCGAGGATTTTTCCAACATGACGGCCGAAGAAAAGCTTTTGCTTAACGTCAGTAATTCCCCCCATATCCACTATCCCGACAGCACACCCGGGATAATGTGGCGGGTAGTGCTCGCTTTACTGCCTTCCCTTGTCTGGGCGGTGGTGGTTTTTGGCTGGTGTGTCCTGGTGCCGGTTTTGGCCGCGGTTTTGGCGACGCTGGCGACCGAATGGCTTTGTCAACGCTGGCGCGGCCTACCTTCAAGCCTTGGCGACGGTAGCGCCGTGGTCACGGGTGTCCTTTTGGCAGCGGTGTCGCCGTTCAATCTTCCCTGGTGGGCGGCGGTACTGGGTGGGGTGTTCGCCATAGCGGTGGTTAAACAGGCTTTTGGCGGACTGGGTCATAATATTTGGAATCCCGCCCTGCTGGCCCGCGCCTTTCTCCAAACCAGTATGCCCGCCTCGATGATGTCGAACGAGTGGCCGAGCCTTACGTCGGCCGGGCATTGGTGGAAAAGCCTGGGTAGTGACTTTTTCTCTAGCCTTGACTCCCGGCTACCCGCCCTGGCGGAAGACGGGATAAACGCCCTCTCCAGCGCCACCCCGGTGTATGACGGGGTTAACGCCGTCACCGGTGCCACCGTTCTTGAGGCAATGCATTCACCCGTCGCCCTTGCCGGAATTGACGCCGTTGGCAACACTATTTATGCCGAGCCTTTGGTGTTTTCTCCTACCTGGGGGGAAGTATGGCAGACCTGGCTTGGGGTGGAGGGCGGGGCGCTCGGGGAAGTGTCAGCCATACTTTTGCTTCTCGGCGGCGCCTATCTTATTTGGCGCCGGATTATTACCTGGGACATACCCTTTTTCTACCTTCTTAGCGTGGCGCTTCTGGGCTGGCTTCTTCCCCATCCTTTCCGGATTGGGGCCGACACGGCTTACACAGCCTGGTTTTCCGGACCCTGGCTGATGCATCTGGGTGGGGGTGGACTGTTTCTCGGCGCCTTTTTCATGGCGACCGACCTGGTCACTAGCCCGCTAACCCGGTCGGGTAGAATAATCTTCGCCCTGGGTTGCGGGGTGATGACGGTGGTGATCCGTCTCTATGGTGGCTACCCGGAAGGGGTTTGTTATGCCATCCTCCTCATGAACACCTGTGTCCCCCTGCTTGATTCCTGGACCCGACCCCGGGTTTTTGGGACAAAAAGACATTAACCCCCTGGCTTCTTGGCGCTCTCTAAAGATTAGCGGCGACTTTCCCTTCCCGGATCCAGGCGGTCATCAACCTGTCACCCTATTTCCCCCTACCCATTAATCCTCCGCTAGCCGCGCCTGGCTAGCGGTTTTTCTTTCGCTTGGGCATTGCCGGGAGGGTGGAGAATTTTACGCCGCGGTTGGCTTGGCCGTGAGTCAAGCCAACCCTATGGTTGTGGAAATTCCTTTTTCCCTGAATGTTATAATCTTGACTTGTATTTTAATCGATATTATCTTGTATCTCTTGTAGTCAATAGCTTATTTTGAGCCGAATATTAGGCTGGTCTTTTTATAGCGCTTTTTTGGGAAGGGTCTTCTGTCAGGACAAACGTTGTTGGGCGTGAAAACGTCTTGCCGAGTCCGGCGGGAAACGGCTTCAGGGAAATTATTTGTCATATGGAGGAATGGGGCAATGCTCAATTTTGATTATAAGAATCCCACCCGTATTGTTTTCGGCAAAGGCCAGGTTACCAATCTTGGCTCCATTATTAAGGAAAACCGGGGAACCCGTGTCCTGCTGCATTTTGGTGGTGGCAGCATCAAGAAAAACGGTGTTTACGACGCAGTGAAGAAATCCCTTGTCAAGGCCAAGCTGGAGGTGTTTGAGTTGGGTGGGGTACAGCCTAATCCCCGTCTTTCCCTGGTCCGCCAGGGCATCAAACTGGTTCGGGATAAAAAAATCGACTTTATCCTGGCGGTAGGCGGCGGCAGTGTTATTGATTCCGCCAAGGGCATTGGCGTTGGCGTCCCCTATTCTGGCGATGTCTGGGATTTCTACATCGACAAGGCTAAACCCAGCGTGAGCCTGCCGGTTGGCACCGTTCTTACCCTTCCGGCGGCGGGAAGCGAATCCAGTTTTTCCAGCGTCCTAACCAATGACGACGGCCATTTCAAAAGATTCCTGGATAACGACTTGATTTACCCGGTGTTCTCAATTCTTGATCCCGCGTACACTTTCAGCCTTCCCCCCTACCAGACCGCCTGCGGCGCTTCCGATATGCTGGTGCACGTGACGGAACGCTATTTCACCCGTACACAAAATGTTGAACTAATCGACCGTCTTAGCGAATCTGTTATCAAGACCATAATCCATAACGCCCCCATAGCGCTGGCTGACCCCAAGAACTACGAGGCAAGAGCCCAGATTATGTGGTCCGGTGCCATTGCCCACAACAACCTGTTAAGCACCGGCCGGGTGGGTGACTGGTCCAGCCACATGATTGAACATGAACTTTCCGCTATTAACGATGTCGCCCATGGCGCAGGGCTCGCGGTTTTGGTGCCCAACTGGATGAAATATGTTTACAAGCAGGACGTCAAGCGCTTCGTCCAGTTCGCGGTGCGGGTCTTCGGTGTGGACAACAACTTCTTTAACCCGGAGGAGACAGCTCTAAAGGGTATCGCCGCCCTGCGGAACTTCTTCACCTCGATCGGGATGCCCTCCACCCTCTCGGCAATCGGGATCAAGGAAGCGCAGTTCCAGGGAATCGCCAAGAAGACCAAGAAGTTTGACCCCAAGAAGGAAACAGTGGGTAACTTCCAACCTCTGGCGCCCAAGGACATAGTGGAGATACTTAAGCTAGCGAAATAATCATGTCAGGAAGAGTCGTTTGTGGTAAGGCCGGCGCGGGTAATCACCGCGCCGGCCTCTTTTTCTTGGCTCAGTCACCAGAGTCAAGGGCGGCCAGTTTTTCCGCCTCGTAAACCAGCTGCCGCATCGCCTCAGCGGCTGGCAGGTGGCTTTTTACCTCGCCCTGGATAAAGAGGTGAAGTTGCCGCCCGGCGGCGGCAATACCGATGTCTGCCTCACGGGCTTCGCCCGGGCCGTTCACTTCGCACCCCATAACCGCCACCCGCAAGGGTTTTTCGATGTGTCCCAGGGCCGACTTTACTTCCCGCACTAGTCCTGGCAAATCAACCCGGGTTCGGCCGCAGGTGGGACAGGCTATGATTTCCACCCCTTTACGACGAATCCCCAGGGCTTTTAAGAGAGCTATCCCTGTCTCGATCTCCCCCGCCATGTCTCCGGTGAAGCTGAAGCGGATAGTGTCGCCAATCCCGTCTAGTAGCAGTGCCCCGATACCCACCGCACTTTTGAGTATCGCGTCCTCGCGGGGACCGGCGGCGGTCACCCCCAGATGTAGGGGGTAAGTGGAGTTGGCCGCCACCAGCCGGTTGGCCGCCACTGTTTCAGCCGCTGTCGGCGCTTTTAACGAAAGGACTATGTCGGAGAAGCCAAAGCTTTCGAGGCGCTCTGCCCATTCCAGGGTTTCCCTGGCTAGTATTTCCACTAAGGGGGTGGCGTCACCTTTACTGTTTTGCCCTGACCGGATGGAACCGGAGTTGCCGCCGATCCGAATAGGTATGCCGCGTTCACCCGCTGCCGCCACCACCCGTTCCAGGCCATCTGGGTTCATGTTGCCGGGATTGATCCTGACTTTGTTAGCGCCCTCCCGGATGGCGGCCAGGGTGATCCGCCAGTCGAAATGGGTGTCAGCCACCAGGGGGAGGGGGGAGCGCGCCGCCACTTTGCCAAAGGCGGCGGCGAGGTCGAGGGAAGGGATGGCGATACGGGCGATATCGCAACCCGCCTTTTGGGCGACAGCGAGTTCACGGAGGTTAGCCTCAATATCCTCCAGCGGGGCGCGATTCATGCTTTGTACCGTCACCGGGGCGACGCCCCCGATAGCGACACCCGCCACCGACACTTGCCGGCTTTTTCTTCTGTCCATGCTATTTCTCCCGCGCTACCGTGCTCGGATAGTCCGCCACCTGGAAGCGTTAATTCAAGTTACAAATGGAACAGTCTGGCCGAGCTTGACGCCAGAGGTCACGCTTCGCTGGGCGGCTGACAAGCTAATATTTTCCGTGGTTTAATATTAAGCGGTTCTTCCACTTTCGCCATTTAATCCGGTGGGACATTCAGTAAACATATTGTTCTTGGAAGAAGTTTTTCGCTAGCTTTGGATGTTTTACCTACTTCATGTTTCTGAACAACAGGTAAGATATGTAGTGTCTTGGTTAACAAATACCTGTCCGAAATACCCCGACCACTTCAGACAATGAAATCACTACTTCAAAGCCCCGAAAAGATGAAGGATTTTAAGGCTGAAAGCGAAGAGCGGATTAAGCAACTTAACCCGGCTTTTGCCTTTTATACCGCAAAGCTTGCGGAAATACTGAGAGAATAAAATGAAGGAAGTGAGAAAAAGCAAAAAGGGAGGCTCGGGCAGCATTTTACCTGACAAGGACGGTGATTTGGATTTCCCCATGTCGTCTAAAAGAAATATATTTCTCTTGGATACCTATGTGGCGGGAACAAGCCACATCAGAGGCATAGAGGAATTAATGCCGCGTCTTGACATTGACGACAGACTTGATTTTTTCCGCGAACCTGAAAACCCGCACGATGCGAGAGCGATTGTCATAAAGACTACCAAGGGAGTGAAAATCGGTTATGTGCCGAAGGCGGGCAATTTGATTATCTCGCGCCTGATGGATGCGGGCAGGCTGCTTTTTGGGGAGATAACATCCATAAAAAGGGGCGACAAATGGCCTAAAATCGGCATAAAGGTGTTTTTGCACGATTGAAAGCCAGCCGTTTTTACCCGGTGTTCCCCGAAATACTGGAGGGATAGTTTCAAGCCCGCTTTAGGAAGAAGCTGGCGGTGAATGGGTAAAAAAGTCAGGGCGTGGCAACTGGCGACAACGGAGTCGGCGGGTTGCTTAGAAGCATGAAAAACTCGGGGTTTTTACCCTTGCCACCCAGAAACGGGGTTTGGCTTGGCCCCTGGACCGTGAATCCCAGGCCTAGGGCGAGGGTTTTGGCGTCCGCCAGGATGCGCTCAATCGCCGAATCCTTGACCCGTCCTTT
>JAITQC010000010.1 GCA_031289115.1 Planctomycetota bacterium | reverse complement strand
GGGAGCGGGTCGCCTCGCAGGCGAGGTCGGAGTCGCGGAGTTTCATAAGTGCCGTTTCAACCGCGAAAGGAGAGCCATAACGCGCCGTGTATTCGGGGCTAATTTGTCCCGAGCCCAGGCAGTGGACATAGGCGCAATCCGCTTGGGCCAAACAGAGAAGGGGTGCTACCGCATGCGTGGCGTAGTGCATGGGGGGAAAGCCGTACCAGTAATCAGGCCAGCCAGGCATGGACATGTTTTGTTGGTGAGAGCCACGGAGGAACTGGATTTTTCCAACCTTTCCCGCCCGGATCAGTTCGCGAACGTGGAGGAATTCGCGAGTGAAGACGGTTGTTTCCATCATCATATACACCAGGCCGGATTGATCCCGGAGTTCGGCAATTTCCAGGCACTCCTGCTGGTTGACTGCCATGGGGACAGTGCAGGCGACGTGTTTACCAGCCCTGAGGGCAGCCAGGGTCATCGATGCGTGTTCCGTGGTGGGGGTATTGATGTGGACCGCGTCAATATTGGGGTCGCGTAGGAGTTCAGGGTAGTCGCGATAGGTCTTTTCAACCTTAAACCGGTCGGCAACCTCCTGCAGTCGCCGGGGCTCGCGTTGACAGACGGCGGCGCATACCGAACCCGGATGGGCCTGGTAAATGGGGACGAAATTAGCTCCGAAGCCAAGGCCAACCACTGCTACCCGTAGTTTACCCATGACAGTAATCTCCTCGTTTTTACCTGGTTAACCCGAGGCGGTGTCCCCGGAGTTAGATTAAAGTCGGTGCAAGTATTCTTCCAGTTATGGTACCAAAGCTCACGGTTCGCCTCTGACCCTTCCCCGTCCCGGGTTGACTGAAAGGTATCTCCAAACTTTATAACGTATTTGGGAACAGCCGGGATGGGGTAATTTATTTTTCCTCTTCTTGACGTAGTTTCCCGGAAAGAAGGGTAGTTTAAGGTTCACGGCAGCGCTTATCAAGCCAATGCGCATTTACATGTGTAATTTATGCACACTCCTTATTGTTGATTTGGCCGCCACTAAAACGATTAAAAGCATTTTTATGGATAACGCCTTTAGTTGAAAAAACTTAAGGATCGCCTTGAGTTTTGTGGCAAGTTTGGAAAGTGGTTTGCTTTATTCGTCACTACTTGTCATTTCAGCCGACTATCGGCGGGGATGTGGCGTGGGGCGGTAATTAGCGCTCCCTAGTGATCGGTGACTGATGACCACACCGGAACCCTTGTTGTTAAGTGTCAGTGGGATCGACAAGATTTTTCCTGGCGTCAAAGCCCTGGATGGAGTCGACTTCGACCTCCGGGCTGGGGAAGTTCACGCTCTTCTGGGTGAAAATGGCGCTGGCAAGTCGACCCTGGTGAAAATTCTTACTGGCATTCACGGCAAAGATAAAGGCAGTATCAAAGTCCTTGGCGAAGAGGTGGCGTTTGCCAACTCTGCCGCCGCCAGGGAAAAGGGTATAGCCGCTATCTATCAAGAATTCGCCCTTGCCACCCATCTTGATGTTGGCACCAATATCTTCCTCGGTCGCATTCCCAATCACGCCTGGTTCATCGCCGACCGCCGGCAAGTTTATCAAGACGCCCAAAAACTCCTAGACCGCCTTAAATCCGGTATCGACGCCCATACCAGGGTGGCGGAACTTGGAGTGGGAAAACGCCAGATGGTGGAAATCGCCAAGGCTATTTCCATGGGCACCCGTATTCTCATTATGGACGAACCGACCTCGGCTCTCAGTTCGGAGGAGTGCGGCCATCTTTTCCAGATCATAACCGACCTGAAGCAGCAGGGAATCGGGATTATTTTTATTTCCCACAAACTTGATGAAATCCACCGTATCTGTGACCGGGTTTCGGTTATGCGCGACGGCCGAAAGGTTGGCACCCTGGACGCTGGCGATATCTCGGTGCCGGAGATTATCCGACTTATGGTGGGCCGGGAAATCGGGGACCAATATTATAAGCGGGACGTAGAAAAGGGTGAGGTTACCCTGGAAGTCAGGGGCCTTTCTGACGCGACGTTCCTGCGTGACATTTCTTTCACGGTGCGAAAAGGCGAGATACTTGGTTTGGCCGGTTTGGTGGGGGCGGGGAGAACGGAAACAGCCCAGTGCCTCTTTGGTGTCACGCCAATCCAACGCGGCGAGATTCTGGTTGATGGAAAGGCAGTGCGGATAAACTCTCCTGGGGACGCCGTTGCCAACGGTATTGTCATGCTTTCCGAGGACCGAAAAAACACCGGTTTGTTCCTGCAGCAATCGGTAACCTTCAACGTCACCATAGCGGCGATGAATGCGGCCCGCTCTCGCCAGGAGTATTACCATCTCGGTTGTGTGGATGTCGGTAACCAACGCCAACACACCAGTGAATATGTCAATCGGCTTAGTATAAAAACCCCTTCTATCGACCAGATCATGCGTAACCTCTCCGGTGGCAACCAGCAAAAGACTATTTTAGCCAAATGGCTTCTGGTCAATCCCCGGGTGATTATTTTCGACGAACCCACCCGCGGGATTGATGTCGGAGCGAAACAGGAAATATATCGCCTGATGCATGAACTTCTCCAGGCGGGAATGGCGATCATCATGATTTCTTCGGAATTGCCGGAAATTATGGCTCTTTCCGACCGGATTTTGGTGATTTCGCATGGACGCGCCACCGGTGTGCTCGACCGGAGCGAGGCGACGCAGGAAAAGATAATGACCCTGGCGGTAAAGTGACTGGTCTGGCGTATTAACGCCAACCCGAAGGAGATGGCATGTCCTTTCTCAGACGTTTTGGCTCAATTCTTGGCTCCCTGGTGGGATTTTTCCTGCTTTGCGCCATCTTCTCCTATCTTTCTCCCTATTTTCTCACCCTGGACAATTTCATCTCGGTTTTACGCCAGGGAGCCGCGCTCTACCTGGTGGCGATAGCCATGACCTTTTGTATAATTTCCGGCGGTATTGACCTGTCGGTGGGGTCGGTTATGGCGCTGGCTGGTTGTTCGGCCGGTATCTTTATGTCGAGTGGCGTGGACTGGCGCCTAGCCGGTATCCTTGGTCTTCTGGAGGGTATACTCCTGGGTTACATCATGGGTATTCTGGTGGCCCGGGTACAACTGCAACCCTTTATTGTCACCTTGGTGGTCATGAGTTTCGCCCGTGGTTTAGCCCTGGTTTTTACCAATGGCCAACCCGTATCGGGTTTTCCCCTGGAATTTCGCTGGCTCGGGACTGCCACTGTCCCTTATCTGGATTTCCTTCCTATTCCGGTGGCTATAGGCGTCATCGCCTTTGCCCTGGCCGGCTTTATCCTGAGGGAAACCAACTTCGGCATTAATGTCTATGCTGTCGGCAGTAACTACGAGGCGGCGGTTTACTCAGGTATCAATGTCAAACGCACTTTGACCCTGGTTTACACCCTTTCCGGTTTCCTCTCGGCGGCGGGTGGAATAGTCCTCACTTCACGGGTGAACTCCGGCCAGCCAATTCTCGGGGAAGGGATAGAATTGGACGGTATCGCGGCGGTGGTTATCGGTGGTACCGCCATGTCCGGGGGGCAGGGGGGGATAATCGGTACGATAATCGGCACCATGATTATTCTTTTCCTCCGTAACGGCTTAAACCTCATGGCGGTGTCGGCTTTCTGGCAGAAAGTGATTATTGGGGTAGTCATCCTGGTGGCGGTTTTGGTCGACAAGTATCAACAGCGGATACGGGCCAAGCGTTCCGCCATGGCCATGGCTGAATGAGTTTTTTACGAAAAGCGCGTAGGCTTTTCGAGACACGGGTGGGTTTTTATATATTGGAGGAAAATTTCGATGCGTAGATTCCTAGCTTTTACTCTGGTGACCCTTGCCATGGTGGCGGTAGTCGGGATAGCGGGGGCGGGCGAGAAGAAATACAAGCTGGCCCTGGTTTTGAAAAGTCTGACCAACCCGGCCATCAAGGACATCGCTGATGGAGCCCAGGCTGCCGCCGACAAGTACGGTGTCGACCTTACCATTCTTTCCAGCCAGGGCTTTTCCGCCCTGGAGGAACAAATCAACCAGGTCGAGGATGTCATGCGTCGCCAGGTTGACCTTATCGGTATCCAGGCGGTTGACTCCAAGGGTGTCATTCCGGTTATCGAGGATGCAAATGCCAAGAATGTGCCGATCATTTCGGTAGATACCGGAGCTGACGGCGGCAAGGTTTTGAGCTATATTTCCACCGATAACACCGAGGCGGGTCACGCAGCTGGCGCATGGCTGGTTAGGCAGGTGGGTGAGGGAAAGGTCGCCATGATCGAGGGGACTCCGGGTTCCCAGCAGGGACGGGAACGCCGCGATGGCTTCCACGCCGCCCTGGGCGAGCAGTCCAAGGTGCAACTGGTGTCGTCCATAACCGCCAATTTCGAGCGAGTCAAGGGAATGGAAGTGATGGAGGATATCCTCACCGCCAACCCCGACCTCAAGGGTGTTTTCTGTGCCAACGACGAGATGGCTCTGGGAGCTTTGGAAACATTGCGTCAACGTAACGCCATTGGCAAGGTTATTGTCATCGGGATGAACGGCGCGCCTGACGCCATCCTCGCCACCTACAAGAACGAGATCCAGGGCACCGTTCTCCAGTACACCAGTTTCATGGGCGAGACTTTTGTCCGTATGGCGGTCGAATATCTGGACAGCAAAGGTACCGCCACTTTTCCCCCGTTCTATAACACTGGTTACGGCATCGCCGACACCAAGTTTGTCCAAAAACTCTTTAGCAGCTTCGGATTGGTGCCTGAACTGAAGAAATAATACTCCGTAGCGCGGGTGTGAAACCCGTTGTCAAAACCGGTTATTCCAACCGCCCCGCTAACCGCCAATGGCGGAACGGGGCGGCCGTTTAAGAAAGGTCAATATGACCATCGTCGAAGAAATAGCCGTTAAGGAAAAACGCCTCCAGGAAATAATGGAGCGGCGCAAGTTAGACGCTATTCTTATTAAGCGTCAGGCCAATTTCACTTGGTTCACCGGTGGGCATTACAACATGGTGTTGGTGGCGGACATTGTGGGGATGAACAGCATCCTTATCACCCGGAAGGGCGAGCGTTTCCTTGTCTCCAACCAGGTGGAGGTCCCCCGGATGGAAGAGGAGGAGGGTTTGCCCGAGCTTGGTTTCAAAACCATGGCCTACCCCTGGGACCAGAATCAGGAGGATACGCTGGTGGCCAAGGTGGTTCCTGACCAGGCCAAGGTTGGTTGCGACGTCCCGGCGCGGGGAAACAGCTATACTGATGTCACCGCTGATGTTCAGCGGGCGCGTTATTCCCTCACCCCTAACGAGATCGAGCGCTATGATTTCCTTGGTCTCAAGGTTTCCACCGCGGTCGAAAAAACCCTCCTGGGAATTAAACCGGGTGACAGTGAGGGAGAGGTGGCGGGGAAGGTGGCTCGGGAACTCTGGCGCGACCGGATCGACGTGGTAAATTTCATGGTGGCGGCGGACGAGCGGGTTTACCGCTTCCGGCATCCCATTGTGGTTAACCGTCCGATTCGTAAATTTGTCATGCTTTGCTGCAACGGCCGTTACAAGGGTCTTATCACCACTATCACCCGGTTTGCGCATTTCGGGAAAATTCCGACAAAACTGCACGACCAGTATTTGGTTAACGTCGAGATTGAAAACCGTATGATCGCCGCTTCCCGACCCGGTACGGCGGAGGGTGAACCGGTCAAGATAGCCATTGACTCCTATCGGGAGAAAGGATACGCCGGAGAAGAGTTACACCACCACCAGGGTGGTGCCATGGGTTACCAACCCCGTGACAGCACCCCCGGAGCGGCGGTAAAGGAGCCGATACAAGAGAACCAGGCTTACTGCTGGAATCCCTCTATTTCCGGCACCAAGTCGGAGGATGGCGTAATTTGCACTCCGAAAGGTCCACGCTTTATCACCCGCCCGGTGATTTTCCCTACCCTTGCCTCGCAGGTGGGTGGAATTGATTTTGTCCGCCC
>JAITQC010000208.1 GCA_031289115.1 Planctomycetota bacterium | reverse complement strand
TCACTGTTGGCGCCTGGTTTTAAATAGGGATTTTCACATTTTTCGTTTCACCAGGGCAAAGCAAGTATTCTCTGGGTAGCAGCTTACTTGACAAGTGTTTTACC
This sequence comes from Planctomycetota bacterium, assembly GCA_031289115.1. Classification (GTDB taxonomy): domain Bacteria; phylum Planctomycetota; class SZUA-567; order SZUA-567; family SZUA-567; genus JAITQC01. Next base: position 3,485 of record JAITQC010000208.1, on the reverse strand, counting down.
CCATAGCCGGTATTTCCGCATTCTGGAACAGTCGACAGAACACCAGTTTTAAGAAAGGATGTTAACCATGAGCGACGCCAAGCAGAAGGAAGTCAAGAAGGAATCGGCGGGCGAGGCTAAACCGCCTATCGATTTAGAAGCCCTGGTGGAACGCACCCGCCGGGCGCAACGGATATTCGCTGATTTTCCCCAGGAAAAGGTGGATGAGATTTTCCGCAGCGCTGCCATCGCTGCCAACCAGTCGCGAATCCGTCTGGCGAAAATGGCGGTTGAAGAGACTGGTATGGGAATCGTCGAGGACAAGGTTATCAAAAACCATTTCGCCGCCGAATTTATCTATAACAAATACAAAGATGTTAAGACCTGTGGGCTGGTTGAGGAGGACAAGACCTACGGTATCCACAAGGTAGCCGAGCCCATCGGCATAATAGCCGGCGTTATTCCGACCACCAACCCCACTTCCACCGCCATCTTCAAGGCCCTGATTACCCTGAAGACGCGCAATGGCATTATTTTTAGTCCACATCCCCGGGCCAAACGCTGTACCGTGGAGGCGGCGCGTACCATTCACGATGCGGCGGTGGCGGCGGGTGCGCCAGAGGGCATTATTGGCTGGATCGAAGACCCGACGGTTGAATTGTCGGGACGTCTGATGCAGCATCCCCATGTCAATCTTATCCTCGCCACTGGTGGTCCGGGCATGGTCAGGGCCGCCTACACCTCGGGTAAACCAGCCATTGGCGTAGGGGCTGGCAATACCCCGGCCGTAATTGACGAGACAGCCGATATCCAATTGTCGGTGTCATCAATTCTCCTTTCCAAAACCTTTGATAATGGTGTTATCTGCGCCAGCGAACAGTCGGTGGTGGTGGTGGACGCGGTTTACGAAAAGGTTAAAAAAGAATTCGCCGCCCGCGGCGCTTTCCTGGTTCAGGGGAGTGACAAGAAGAAACTCGCTTCAGTGATTTTGAAGGAGGATGGCGGTCTTAACGCCGCCATCGTCGGGCAACCTGCCCACAAAATAGCGGAAATGGCGGGGATCAAGACCCCGAATGACGCCAAGGTCCTTATAGCCGAGGCGGAGAGGATAAGTGACGACGAATGCATGGCGCATGAGAAACTGTCACCGGTTCTAGGCATGTATCGGGCGAAAGACTTCGATGAGGCGGTGGACAAGGCAAAACGCCTGATTGAATTTGGCGGTATGGGGCACACCGGAGTCCTCTACACCGATCCGGCCAACAGCGAGCGGATCGCCGCCTATGGTGACCGTATGCCGGTTGGGCGGGTTCTTATCAATATGCCCGCCTCCCAGGGAGCCATTGGCGACATATACAATTTCAGACTGGAACCGTCCCTTACCCTCGGGTGCGGAAGTTGGGGAGGAAACTCGGTGAGCGAAAACGTTGGCATAAGGCATCTTATGAACTTCAAGACAGTGGCGGAGCGCCGGGAGAACATGCTCTGGTTTAAGGTACCCCCGAAGGTTTACCACAAGTATGGTTGTCTCCCCTTTGCGCTGGCTGAGCTTAACGACCGGAAACGTGCTTTTATTGTCACTGACAAGCCCCTTTATGATCTGGGTTACACCTTGAAGGTGCAAAATGTCCTGGAGAAGATGGGGATGGCCTGCGAGACTTTCTTCGAAATAAAACCTGATCCGGAACTCGCCGACATTGAGAAGGGGTTGTCGATAGTGAACGCCTTCAAACCGGATGTCATTATCGCCCTGGGTGGCGGTAGCCCCATCGACGCCGCCAAGATCATGTGGTTGATGTACGAATACCCCGGTATAACCTTCGCCAATCTGGCTATGCGTTTCATGGATATTATGAAACGTATCTACACCTTCCCCACCTTGGGGAAAAAAGCCCTGATGGTGGCGATACCAACCACCTCCGGTACGGGTTCAGAAGTGACTCCCTTCGCGGTGGTAACCGACAACCGCACCGGCACCAAGTACCCGATCGCTGATTATGAGCTTACCCCCGACATGGCGATCATCGATTCCGAATTGGTGATGAGCATGCCTAAAGGTCTCTGCGCCGCCTCGGGTATCGACGCGCTTACCCATTCCATCGAGTCCTTTGTTTCCGCCATGTCTACTGAATACGCCAACGCCATGGCTCTGGAATCGGCGCGTCTTATTTTCAAGTATCTGCCCGACTCCTACAATAACGCCGATGTCAAGTCGCGGAGCAAAATGCACACCGCCTCCTGCATGGCGGGTATGGCTTTTGCCAACGCTTTCCTGGGTGTCTGTCATTCCATGGCCCACAAGTTGGGTGGCACTTTCCACATTCCACACGGAGTCGCCAACGCTATTCTGATTACCCATGTTATCCGCTACAACTCCACCGACGTGCCCTTGAAACAGGCAACCTTCCCGCAATATGCCTTCCCGGAGGCCAAGGCCCGCTACGCCCGCATGGCTGATTACCTAGGCTTCCATGGCAAGACTCAGGACGACAAGGTTGAGAATCTCATCGTCAACATCGAAAAGCTTCGGGATACGGTGAAAATACCCTCCACTATCCAAGGGGCGGGGATTGACGAGAAGGATTTCCTGGCGCAGATTGACCAGCTGTCCGAACTTGCCTTTGACGACCAGTGCACCGGCGCCAATCCGCGCTATCCCTTGATACGTGAAATTAAGGACATCTACCTCAAGGCCTACTATGGTAAATGAGTTGCCATCTTAGGCGCTGAAGTGGTTTAAATGCGGTTAACCTGGGGGCGGTGACTATGGTCACCGCCCCTTTTTTTCGGCAACTCGCGGGTGCTAAAACATCTGTCTCGGAGTGGCGTCCCTGACATGAACTAATCCCTAGAAAAACCGCAATATTACTACGGAAAGGGAAAAGAAAACGCGGTGTTTCAGCGTTTTGGGATTGTCATGACTACGATTCGCTTTGCTGGTTTCTTCCACCCGCTAGCGGGGCAATATCTTCGTTAAATTCACTGTCCCACCAACCGCAAAGCGGGTCTTTACCATGGATGCGGGGGGGGGTTAAAAAAAATTCGGTAGTCACTAATTTCGCAAGAGTCCCCGGGATTGTCAGGAATTTAAAGACAGGCACGCATTATTTATCTTCTTCTGCCTGTCAAAGGGAGTGAATGGAGTTCTCCTTGCTTGGGTAATACTGTCAAGTTGTCCCCACCTAATGATTAAGCCACCTGTTTTAACAACCACTCCTTCCGCCACCCTCCGATGCCGGTTTTACGCAGTAATACTTTATTAGCAAAATGTTTACGGCTAACCATCGTGACAAGCGCGGTAGTTTTTCCTGATTCCCAAAATAAAGTGATTATGTGCGCTACGTGACCAGTTGGGGTGGCAAGGAAGCGCTTAATATTGCTTGGCAAATTAATAGCGACAGCGGAAAAGGCAAAAGGAATTGGCTAATTAATGAAAGTAGGGTGTTGAAGAAGTTTTCTACCCTTCCGGTAGCCGCGCCTTTTTCGGCACCTGTAATTAAACCGGG
>JAITQC010000131.1 GCA_031289115.1 Planctomycetota bacterium | reverse complement strand
TTTTCCGGTTTCCTTTGGTCAGCTTTCCGACAAGTTGGCTATGAGCTGGTCAATAGCCCGGTTATGGTCGGAAATCCGGGTAACGCTTGCCAGAATGGTCTCGGCCTCGCGGCAGGCAGCGGTGGCGGTAGTGTTTTTCAGGCGCGAGAGCGTCATGGCGGTTTCCACCGCGACGATTCCGGAAAGGCCGCTTATTATGGAGCTGGCCTTTTTTTCCGCCGCCAGGACGGCGGTCTGCTGCCATTCGGCCATCTCTTCCGCCAGTTTGGCGGTTTGTTCGCGTTCTTTAGTGTCCAGCGCTTCTTTCTGGGCTCTCGCCTTTTCGCGAATATTGGCTGCCTCGCGCCGGGCCTGGCGGGCGGTTTCCACCGCCGCCATGGTTTTCTTGCCCTGGGTTCCCAAATGGTCCATGATCGGCCGGTAAAGGAGAATTATTCCCAAAAGGTAGAAGCCAACCAAGTTATAAAGCATGAGCCAATAGGGCCAGTCGATGGCGGCTAGCCAGTATTCCTTGAGAAGGAGGAAAGGTTCTTTGAAAATCCGGCTTTTTTCCTCCAACAGCTGGTCGGCGAGGATGGCTTCGCCCAGTTCCGCCCCGTTAAGGAGGGTCAGGCGCTGCCCCGCCTCGATCTTGATTAAGTCCTTGGCCTGGTTGTAAAAGGTGAACTCCTCGGCAAACCTGACTTCCGCCGGGGTGCGGCTACCGCGCATGGCGTCGAGGGCGGCCCGGCGGAGGGCATGGGCGGTGTTTCCCTGGTGGCCGGGGAAGGAGCGGGTCAGGTAATCCTGGGGGTCGAGTTCCCAAGTTCCGCCCAGAAGAAAGGCGAAATAGAGGGCGAAAACTACCACATAACCCAGGGCGTAGGCTGTGAGAACCTGGGTTTTCAGGGTGAAGCGGGGCTGGCGGCGGTGCAAAATCAGGGTTTGCCCGCCCTGTTTGCGTAGGATAGTGTCGCCAGGCCGGAGGCGTATTGAGGTACGCAGACCTTCGCGCTGGCTGATAAAACGCCCGCTTACCACCTTGGTTTTCTTGATCGTAACCGACCCCGAACGCAGTTTTTCCGAGGCCGACTGGGGTAGAAGGGTACGAGCGGAGCGCTGCTCCTCTGGTTTGGCGGTAGCCGTCCCTTCCGGCGTGAAAGACTTCGTCACTCCGTGGCGGAGCGCATCGTCGGTGGCAGCCTTGCGGATCACCTGGGTCCGGCGCGATACCCGGGTGGCGCGGAAGTTGTTAGAATTGTCGGGCATGCCAAACACCTTTACCTGTTATAAACAAGCCGGGGACCATACTGGCCCTGGCTTATTTCGGTTCCCGCCCAAGTAGACTGTGAGCGATTTCCCGCGCCAGCGGAGCCACCTCTTCCTGGAGGTTGCTGGCCACCACGGTCGCCTGCTGCGTTAGTTCCCGCATTTCTTGCAGGCGTAACGCCTTTTCCTCTTTCTGGGCTTCCTGCATAATCGAATCGGCTTGATTACTGGCTTCCTGTTCCTGGCGTAGCCGCTCGGCCTGGATTTTTCGCACGATTTGTCCCTGACGGCTGTTGCGTTCGGCTGTCAGTCGTTCAGACTCTTCCTGGTTGTGGCGGGCGGCGTCAGCGCCTTGGGTGATTTCCAACTGTCGACGCTCAATAAGAGCGAGGAAAGGATCCCAGAGCGCCGGTTTCAAGGCGGCAACCAGAGCGAGGAAAATCAAACCCACCATCAAGGCGGTACCGGCTTCAAACTTTACCGGCGCGTCTATTCCCGACACGGTTATGTGGCTAACCCCCAATTCCTGTAGACGTACTATCAGCTCGCGCGTCACCGGTTCGGCATGGTTGATAAGCGGGTTGCCGAAGGGGTTGTGGGGGTCGTACACTGGATCACGAAGGTGGTAATTTAAGCCGACCAGGGCGTAAATGTCCGCCGGGTTGCGGACTTGGAGTTTGGGCTTCGCCTCCGGGGGAAAAGAGGCGATGATGGCACTGTAGTCGGAAGCGGTAAGGGGACGGTCGCTCGCGATTGCCTTGCCATTCGCGTCGGTGAAGCTCTCTTCCAGGGTCAGCTGGTAGTGGCGGTTTTCCAGTTGCATCAGGATAATGAACTGGCTGTCGCCCTGGGCGTCGAACTCGGCCCGGGTCATGCCCCCGAGAAGGTCAATCTCCTGGTTGTGGAACTGGGGTACGTCAACCTGGTTTTGGTAGGCGACGGAAGCCCAGGCGTAAAGGAGAAACAGGAGGATTGCGAGGAAGAGGTAAGTCTTCCTTAGCGAATCCAGGATGCTACGCCAGGCCTGATTGGAATTGTTTTTTTGGGTAGCCTGGGCCGAACGGATGATTTCGTCCAGCCGCGCATCGCCACCGCTTCCCGAGTAATCCATCAATGAAAGGCCAGAATAAGGGCGATAACCAGGGAGTAAATGGCAGTGGACTCGGTCACCGCTTGCCCGACCAGCATGGTTCGGAAGATCTGGGCGTATTCCTCAGGCCGGCGGGAAATGGCCTCGCAGGCTTTGCCGGCGGCGAAACCTTCACCCGCACCAGGACCGACAGAGCCGAAGCCCATGCAAATACCGGCCCCGAGAAGGGCGAAGGCCTGGGTCAGGGGCCCGATCAGCAGTTTTACCGTTTCCTCGTTCATGCGTGTCTCCCTATGGGTTTTGTTGCCGCATTCTTCCGGGAACTTGGCCTAGCCACTCCGGAGCGGCGAATTTAAGGGCCTTTGCCCGCTTCCTCAACGGATCAAGAGGATCAGGGCGATAATCAGCGAAAAGATACTGGGCGACTGGGCGGTGGCGGAACCGACAAAAAAGGCGGTTTTGATCCGCGCCCCGGCTTCCGGGGCGGTGGCGAGACCTCGGCAGGCCATGCCACCGACATAGGCGATTCCGATGGAGGAGCCTATCGCGCCAAAACCCATGGCTATGCCGGCTCCCAGGTAGCGCGAGAATCCGACAATCTCCCCTGGCGAAAGGGGGAGGATGGAAAAGAGGTGTAAATCATTGGGACCGGAAAGGCCGGCGAAACCTCCCCCGTTAAGAAGGAGGAGGGCTATCACTAGGGCGAATATACCGCCGGTTTGCGCCCAGGCTTGCCCGATAAGCATCACTAGCATGATCTGGTTTTGAGCCGAGGGGTTGCGGGACATGCCGGTTAGGGCGTGGTGGGCGACTAGCCCCGAACCTATGCCCGAACCAATGGAACCTATCCCAATGCAAAGACCGGCCCCGAGGAAGGAGGCGGTTTGGGCCAGGGAATAGGGCGCCTCCAGGTGTTTGTCAGCGCTGAAATAGAGGAGGAAGGCAACCACCAGGGAAAATATAGCCGGCGTTTCAGTGATAGCTTGACCCACCAGCATGTTACGGAAGAGCAGGGGATTGATCTGCGGTTGCCGCGCCATGCCCCGGATGGCTCCCTGGGCGGTAAAACCTAGACCCCACCCGGTACCCAGGGCGCCAAAACCCATGGCGAGACCGCAGGCCAGTAAAGCCATTAAATTGGCAATGCCCATTCCGTATCTTCCTTTTAAACCAACCCCCAGCCTTCTAGGTTGGTGTAATGGCTGCTACCGGGTTTAATCCGCTTCCGCTTCCGTCGACTCCCCCGCCTCCATGGCGATGTAGGTGGCGGCGAGCATGGTGAAAACAAAGGCCTGAATAGTGCCGACAAAGACGGTGAAGTAGCCAAACATCCCCACCGGCAGAAGGAAATAGTAGATGAGGCTTGCCACCACGGTCATGATGATGGCTCCACCGAAGATGTTACCAAAGATACGAAAGCTAATGGAGACCAACTCCGCCAGTTTACCAATGACGTTCAGAGGGAACATACACACCCCCATGATGCCGCCAGGGGAGAAGTACTCCTTGCAGTAACCGGCGATACCATGGAAGTAGATTCCCGAGCCGTGACCAAGGAAAAGGACGAAGATTATGGCAAGGGCGGCCGGAAAGCTGAGGTCGGCGGTAGGCTCCTCAAAAAGCGGGATCTGGAAGCCAGGGTTGTGGACACCGTCACCATTGGCGTCGATAAAGGGTTCGCCCGGGTCGTAGATGCCGTTACTGTTGTAGTCGTTAAAGAATTCTCCCCCGATTTGGTTGATACGCAGGGGTATCATGGAGAGCATATTGGCGCCCCAGACAAAAATGAAAAGGGTGCCTAAGAAGGGAAGGTAGCGAACGCCACGGTTGGGGCCAATGGTTTGCTTCGCCAGGTCGGAGAGGAAAGTAACCAGTATTTCCAGAAACACCTGGCCGCGTTGGGGGTGTTCACGCGACAGACGCCGGGTCAAGAGACGCACAAACACATAGATGGCCAAGGCGACAATAGCGGTGTGGATAATGGTGGAGTGGTTGAAGGTGAGACCGAGGAGACGAAGAGCAGGGGGTTTGTCCATGCTGGCGAAAGCCAAGCCGCCTTCGGTAAGGAAAAAAGCACCAGCCGCCAAACCCGTCTTTACCTTGACCATGGCAAAAAAACTCCCCTGTAGCACAGGTTGCTGTCAGTCCAAAGCTTAAACTTTCCGTCTTTACCAGCATAACAGGAAAGAAGGTTTAAACTAACAGACATCCGAGAATTTATGCTTCAAGAAGGAAAGTTTGTCAACCATAAATAAATATCACCACTGTATTTCGCTAAATTTACACTTCCGGGCCGGTGTCTCCACTTTGGGGTTGTTCGGTTGTTTCCGCGCTGGATTCCGACATTTCGCCAAAGGGGTTGGGGCGTAGGATCGAGTCGGCCAGAAGCACCAGGCGGGGGAGAAAAATACCCCCGGCTAGACACCAGACGTCCAGGTGGAGACTGAAAACCAGGACCAGGGCCAGGCCGAAAACCACCAACCCGAAAAAAGTGGCGCGAAGTTGCACCCGGGCGGCGTTCTGGGGTTGTTTGGCGATGTTTTGGATGGTGGCGCGGTCGAGCAGGCCGAATTTGAGGAGTTGGGCCACCGATCCGCTGGCAAAGCCGGCCAGACGCGGGTAGTCGCCGGGGAGGAGGATAGCCAGACCACCCAGGGCCAAAAGGGAAATGACCAGGGTGAGGATAAACATTTGCCGGTGGTAGCGGAGGAAATGTTCCATAGGGCGGTTCTTTCCAGGTGTGGCCAGTCTCTCGGCGGGGCTTAAGCCATGGCTGACAGGTCTATAATAGGCATAGCGGAGGAAAAGTCAAACCTAGCCTTGGTCCGGGCGTCGGTTATTCCGGGGGTAACTCCCTCTCGAGAGGGGAGGTGGCTAAACGACTCTCCTGGTCTGATACCCGGGGAAGTCGGCGGGTTGGCTGGGGCTGGCCAATTTTACCCGGCGGGGTCAGCGGCGGCCCAGTCAAGGCAGCAATTGAACCAAGGGTGATTTTTACTTTGACAAGGTGAGCTTAATCATTAATATTTCTTTTTCACTTTGCTGCCAATGCTGGCTTTTTTCCAGAAAAGTTTTTCCCGCTTTTTGCCAATCCCGAGCGGATTGTGGGTTCTTGTTTGCTTTAACCGGGGAGATGCCCGAGCGGCCAATGGGAACAGACTGTAAATCTGTCGCGCCCCGCGCTACGATGGTTCGAATCCATCTCTCCCCACCAGTAATCAGCGCCGTAATCTGAAAAGATTACGGCTTTTTACTAGACCAAGTGGTTTCCCAGCGGTGGGGAGTAGGACACCCCTTCTAGACCAGCAGGGAGCCGTCGGCTGTTCAGTAACCCCGTTGACCTTTTCCCAAAAAACTACCGGGTTAGGCGGGTGCGGAAGAAATCGGTCTTGTCAACCGCTATGATTTTCACCAGGGATGACGCCCGCAAGGGAATGCTCTGGCGTCTGGCATCCTGTTCCAGGCGGCGGAGGCAGGCCAAGGTTTCATCTCCTGGCCCTAGCCCGTCCCCCCGTGGTGTTATGGGGGGAGAGTTATTACCGCCGGGTTAGCGGTAGAAAAAGGCCAATTCAAGGAGGATGCCAAGCTTGCCAGGAGGGAACGGCAAAACACTCGACAAGCAAGCAAGATGTTTCAGGTAATTCTGGTTTTCCTTGACTCCAGGCTTACCAGGAATAAACCGTTCCTCGGGAAAGTTGGATCGGTCTCGTATTCATATACCTTGCAAGTTCTCCAAGGTTGGGTTACACTTTTTAACTTTGGCGTTTTTGCGTGGCGCTCTCGCTCTGTTATCCCGCCTATCCGGATACAGGGTTGGCTTTTCTGGGGCGCCGGTAATAGCCGGCACCGCCCACCAAACCTTTGGCTTGCTGGTACGTGCGTTTAAAGCGGTGGCGAGATGGTAACCAAGGCTCCGCCATGCCCTGGGTGAAGGGCAAAACGCTTGCCATGCAGTCTCTGTGCCGTTTTGTGCCCCCGGCCGGTGATATGGCCCGAATTGTGGAAGGATAGACGATGAGTTCCAACGCGCGTGCGAAAACCCTCTCCATTCGCAATATCCGCCTGACGGCTCTTTTTGCGCCGGAGGATATAATCCCGCACAGCCCCTTGACGGAACAAAGTGCCCTTATTCGACAGATGCTTGAGCACCTCGCCCTGCGTTATGGCATTGGCAATGTCGAAGAAGTATACAAAGAAGTCATGGATTGCATCGCCAAGGACAATATCCACCTCTCGGACGAGTTGGCGGTCCCGCATGTCAGGCTGAAAAACTTGGACACCATCCGGATCGCCATCGCCACCTCGGACTTGGGCATCCATATTGCCGGCAAACCCACAAAAATCATTTTCCTCATCCTTATCCCGACGGATATGCCGGGAGCGTATTTGCAGACACAACAGGCTATTGTGAAGATTTGCGCCAAGGAGGGGGCGGCGGATACCATTGTCGCCCTGAAGTCACCCCTTGCCATTTGGCAACACTTTGAAGCGGGTGGCCACCGCCTGCCCGACCATCTTCAGGCTAAGCACATTATGAGCGATGTCGGCGTGTTTCTGCGCGAAACCGACAACTTGTCCAAGGCTATTGATCTTTTTCTCAATCACAACGCCACGGAACTACCGGTCATTGACGAGACGGGTGAACTGGTGGGGGTGGTGACCACTAGCCAGCTGGTCCGGGTGTGCATGCCCGATTACATCATGTGGATGGATGACATGTCACCCTTCCTGTATTTCGAGCCTTTCGCCGAAATCATCCGCAATGAGTCATCCACCTGGCTTAACGACATAATGATATCCGACTTTGCCAAGGTTACCGAAGACGATCCGGCCATCCAAGCTATGAAAGAGATCGGCCGCAACCAAACTGAATACGCTTATGTGATGCGGGGCAAAAAACTGGTAGGAAAAATTCACCTTCATGAGTTTCTGCGCTGCGTTTTGCGCTGATACCGACCAAACGAGGATGACCATATGTCGACATCCGTGAAACGCATTTTATCACACGGCGGACTAGTACGTACCATCGGTATGTTCGCCGTGTCCATTTTAGTCGCGCTTCTGCTCCACGCCTCCGACCTGACCTTTGAACAGATGATCTCGGCCTCGATTTTCACCCTGATTATCATGGCTACCCTGTTGTTTTGGGAATTCCGCTTGGCCATCGCCTTCATGGGTATTGGCCTCTTGATGATGCTCGATGTCATGAGCCTGGGGAGCCTGATTCTTGGTTCCAAGCTGGACGTCATTCTTTTCCTGGTCGGGATGATGATCATTGTCGGGGTGTTGAAGGATCTGGGTCTGTTCACCTGGATAATTCTCACCATTATTTCCGCCAAGAGAATGACAGCGAACCTGTTCGTCGCCATCGCCTGTGTCCTGGGGGCGATCATGGCCTGTATGGTCGACGAGGTGACGTCAATCGTCTTCATCGCCACTCTTATCTTCCAGGTTTGCGACACTCTTAAACTTAAGCCGGTGTCGTTCATTATAATGGCGGTCATGGCCACCAATATCGGTTCGGTTGGCACCATGCTTGGCAATCCCGTGGGTATCCTTATCGGGCAAAACGCCCAGCCCCCCCTGTCATTCGGCGACTTCATGCATTGGTCGTTTCCCCTCATGGTGGTCGAATTCACCGCGACCTATTTCCTGCTCCTGTGGATATTCCGCAAGGAATTGGCGGAAATGGACGTGAAGCTACAGGAACGGCGGGCCATGGGCCTTGCCCTTGGTCCCATTGTCAAGGTGCCTTATGGCAAGAGCCTGTTTATTCTTGGCCTCTTGGTGTTATTCCTCGCCCTGCATTCCTCAATGGAGCGTTGGCTGGGAATCCAGCCCAACACCATGCTTATTATGACACCGATGATTCTTTCCGGCGCCCTGATGATCTGGCGGCGCGACAAGGCGAGGAAATACATTGAGCACGATGTCGAGTGGTGGACCCTGATGTTTTTCATGATGCTTTTCGCGGTGGCGGGCACCCTTGAACACACCGGGGTCACCATCGCCATGGCCCAGGGCTTCGCCTCCACCTTTGGCGAAAGCCCGGTGATCTTGACGCCAATCATTCTCGTTCTCTCCGCCATCGGCAGCGCCTTTGTCGATAACATTGTCTTTGTCGCCGCCTTTATCCCGGTGGTGAACCAGTTCGGGCAGACGCCTCTGTTGTGGGCTTTGCTACACGGAGCTTGCCTCGGCGGCAACATCACCATGATTGGCTCCACCGCCAACATTGTGGCTATGGGCATGATGGAGAAACGCTACCGTACCGGAGTGAATTTTTTCGCCTGGCTTAAAACCGGCCTTATGGTGGGGGGGCTTTCTTGTCTAGTGGCCTGGGGTGGAATAGTCCTGCTTTCACCCTATATGCCAACCCGCGAGCAGCGCCTGCGGGCGGTTGGGTTACCGGTCATTCCCGTCAGTGTGGGAGAACAGGCCGGTCAGTCAGATACCGGCCATTAAGGATTTTACCTGGCTCTGGCAAACAGCCAAAACACCTGAATCATCCCTTGCTGTTACGTAAAACTGGGAGGGAAGCGCTACTTCGGCTGGCTGTTTTCCGCCTGGCGCCGGTTTTGGCTATTGCCTCCCGACCCTCCCGGGTGGCCAAAGTCACCTGTTTCTATCCTACCGAGTCGGCCAGGGGCTGGTGCGTCGAGGAAAAGCCAGCCAATAAAAACCCCAATTAACCCCTCACCTGTCGAGTCGACAGGTTTTTCACTAACGGGGCGTGGCTCCCAATGGTATTGGCCAGGCTAGTTAGCGTAACTTTACGCCTAGACACCCTTTTTACCGGTTTTACTGGCCCAGACGGAATCATCCCCGCTCCTCGCCCTGGGAGTGGCGGGTAGGGTTGCCAAGGGGTCGGGTGGTGGGAAAAAGGTGGTGAACAAGTCCGAAACGGGAGGGTGGCATGCGGTGCGCCAAGTGCGGGAAGGAAAACCCGGAGGACGGGAAGTTTTGCCCGGAGTGTGGTTCGCCGATGACGGGCAAGCGGCTGACGTCAGCGCCCCAGAGGACCGATATGTGGTCCCAATTCTTGCGTATGGCTGCCAAAGAAAAAAAGGCGCTGATAATTTTGGGCTGTTGTCTACTGTTGTTCCTGTTTTTTCTAGTGGTGTTCCTGCTGTTTGTCTGGACAGCGCTAAGGACGGCTGACCAGCGTAAATCGGTGTCCGACCGGGCCGTCGCCGCCCAGATGGAAAAATCGGCGGTCCCACCCGAAAGTGGAAGCGCCGAGTAAGAGTGAAAAACTGTCCCGCCATCCTGCCCCGCCACCCGTTGGTTACCAGGGGGATGGACAAGGCGGGTTTATTACTTTAGCGTGATAATTGAGGCGCCGTCCTTGAAGTAACCTTTGGTAAAGCGAATCAATCTCGCCCGGCTGTCGGTTATACTGAAACAAGACCCAATGACGTCAACTTTTTTATCCAGGAGCGACTTGATCAAATCCTGGAACTCCATGTCGGTAATGACCAGGCGTCTGCCGGTGCGTTCCGCCATTATTTGCAGCAATTCAATGTCAAGGCCGAGCAACTGGTTGTCTTTTCCGAGAAAGACAAAAGGCGGTGATATCGAACTCACTCCCACCAATAACGGCTTGGCACCCGGTTTTATTTTGGGCTCCGGGATAGTTTGTTCGGAAGCCGTAACTCGCACCCACTTCTTAATCAAATAGTCAATCGTACCATCCCCGAGCATATCCACCAACTCGCCGTTCACCAGTGAGTATGTCTCTTTATCCTCGTAGCGCGTAGCGTAGGCGTACGAGGTTTGCGTCAGGTTATCGGGAAGTATTTTTAATTCTGGGAACTTGGCGACTAGATACATCGCTACTGAGCGGTCTTCCACAAAGGCGTCTATTTCCCCATCCAAAAGTGCTTGGTGTTCTTCGCTAGTGGTGTTGAAATAGACGATGCTGGTATAATCCGTTAACAGGTTGAGCGAGTCGTCAAGGTCACTGATGGTGCCAGCGATGACTCCGATGCTTCTGCCGTTAAGGTCCTGCAAGGAGTTGATGCTATCAGTTTTTTCGGCCGCCATGGCCGGGTTCGCGGCCCGCAGTAAGCCAAAGGCAATACAGACGAGGGTCAGCGCGAAAAAGAGGGTACATTTTTTCATAATTAATCCTTTTCCTTTTGGGTTTGGCATCCGACCCGGTCGTCCTCGCCCAGATGGAAAAATCGGCGATCCCACCCGAAAGTGGACGCGCCGAGTGAGAGTTAACAGCCGTTCCACCAGGGTTGTGCCAATACCTGACTGTCCGAAAGATTTCGGAGTTGGTACAAATGGTAAACGCCCGTCACCCTGTCCCGCCACCCGTTCTTCACCTGGGGGAGGGACAATAAAATTTTATTTGTTTAGCGTGATGACCGAGGCGCCGTCCTTGAAGTAACCCTCGGTGAAGTGAATCAATTTCGCCCGGCTTTCGGTTATACTAAAACAGGACCCGATGACGTCAACGTCTTTATCCAGGAGCGACTTGATCAAATCCTGAAACTCCATGTCGGTGTAAACCAGGCGTCTATTGATGCGTTCCGTCAGTATTTGCAGCAATTCAATGTCAAGGCCGAGAACTTGGTTGTCGGTTCCGGTATAGGCAAAAGGCGGTGATACCGAGCTCACTCCCACCAATAACGGCAAAGCATCCGGGTTTTCCTTGACCGGCGGGAGAACACGTTCGGAAGCCGGACTTTGCAGCCACTTCTTAATCAAATACTCAATCGTACCATCCCCCATCATTTTCACCAACGCGTTGTTCACCGTATCGTAAGTATCGTCATCCTCGTAACGCGTGGCGAAGCCGTAATAGGTTTCCGTCAGGTTTTCGGGAAGTACTTTTAATTCCGGGAACTCGGAGACGAGAAACATCGCCACCGAGCGGTCTTCCACAAAGGCGTCTATATCCCCATCCGAAAGTGCCTTGTATTCGTCGCTGGTGTTGTTGAAATAGGTGATGCTGGTATAGTCCATTTCAAGGTTGATCGAGTCGTCAAGGATGGTGCCAGCGAGGACTCCGATGCGTTTGCCATTAAGGTCTTGCATGGACTGGATGCTACCAGTATTTTCGGCCGCCGTGGCCGGGTTAGCGGCCTGCTGTAAGCCAAAGGCAATACAGGCGAGGGTCAAAGCGAAAAAGAGCGTATATTTTTTCATAGTTAATCCTTCTCCTTTGGGTTCTGAAAACCTTTACATTTAATTAACACCAAAGAATATTTTTCTACAGGAACCGATTTCGAATGCCAGCATTCGATTCCGGTAGGATAGTTACGTAACCGGGTGCCGTCCGGAGGCTCTCTTTGCCAGAGGGCAGGTAAAATCTGCGACGCTTAACCTGCGGTGCGGCCTGGACTGAAAGGAAAAGTCCCCAGATAAAACCAATAATTGCGATCCCAGCGATAGAGGAAAAATACCGCCTTTAAAATAGGAAAATGTTTAATCGAGTAAGTAGATAAACAGAAAGAATCGTAAAGTTAAGGCCTAAAAGTCTAACGTTAGTATCAGCCCAAGACCCGAGGCAGCAAGGAACTTACTTAATTATTGTGCGCTGGCAGTCTTTGTCTAGACAAAAAGCCTTGGCTGAACCGGATTTTGGTAAATGTGCTAACCCGGGCACCCTACCCCCAAGTCTAAATATGACAAAAGTTGTCCAGTAAATAATTTAAGTGGGAATCGCGATTGGCTTGCCTTGTCCCTGGGTCCTTCTTTTTTTCGCTATCCAGCCCAGCCAAGTGGCTAGCGCCGGGTAGGCAGGGGGAAGTGGCGGGTGGTGTTAGCTTCTTCAATTAAACTTTTGTAAGGTAATCGGCTGGCAAGGGAGGGGAGGCGGGGCAGGGGCGTTGGTAGAATCGACGCCACTCGGATACGTGGCTACCCCTAGCCGCTTTTCCCGGTCCAGCATCCGGGTTAAAACCGTTAGCCTTGGGAAACGCCTTCCGGGTTGAATTGGCCAAGGCTCGGGGAAGGGTTTTTTGCCGGCGTTTCCCCGTGGCGGCTAGGGTAACTATGGCGGGTGGCTTATTCCACCGGCGCCTCCACGAAGCGCTTATCGTCGGTGCCGCAAACCGGGCAGACGGCGGGAGGCTTGTCCCCGGCGTGGGTGAAGCCGCACCGGGAGCAAGTGAAGTAGCGTTTTTCTGGTACCTCACCACCTTTTTCCAAAATTTCCAGGGCTTCCTGGAAAAGGCTGTGGTGGATTTTCTCAGCCGCCAGGGCGCTGGCGAAAACGGTGGCGCCCCCTAGACTAGTCACCGCCCCTTTGGCTGTTTCCAGATGGCGGACATAGTCGTGACGCCATTCTGTTTCCTCCCGCCGGATTGACTCCTTGAGATTAGCCTGGTTGTCGGCGATCTCTCCGAGGGCGAGAAGCATATTGTTGGCATGAACCTTTTCGGAATCGGCCGCGGCGAGGAAAAGCCGGGCTAGTCCGGGCTGGCCGAGGAGGCGGGCGCGGGTGGCGAAGAAGCCATAGCGAAGACTGGCCTGGCATTCGCCGGCGAATGACTGGGCCAGAGCCAGGCGCAGGTCATGGTCCTCTGCCTGATAGTCAATCCCGTCCCCAGGTAAAATCGCCTCGGCGGTGAAGCTCCACTTATCAGCGTGAAGCCGCGCCCAGAGCAGATGATGGCGGTTATCGGTGAGGAAGGTGTTTTCCACCGGGTCCAGGCGAGCTCCGCCCCCTCCGGAGACGATAACGTTAAAGCCATCCACCTCGCAGGCGAAGGCGGAATGGACATGACCGGCCAGGATACCCTGTACCCTATCCTGGTAGGGTTGGAGGATGCCCCGCAGGCGCTCCCATTGCTCCGGCGCCATTGAATTGGGGGAATAAGGATTGGGGGGTGGGACATGGAAAGCTAGAAAAACGCAACCGGACTGGACGGCGAAATCGGCCAGGGTAGTCTGGAGGAAGGCCAGGGTGTCATCGCTGAAGGTGCGGTTGGCGTTGTCAAGGAGGATCAGGATGGCGTTACGGTAACGTATATAGTAGTTTTTTTTGCCCAGGTGTTTCTCGTAGTCGGGTAGGTCGTGGTTGCCGGCTAGACAAAACACCGGAGCCTGGGCCGAGCGGTCGAGGATTTGGGAGAATTCCTGGAACCAGCGCTCGCGACCAGTTGGCACCATGTCACCCAAAAGCAAATGGAAATCCGCCTTCTGGCGGACAATGGCTTCGAGAACCAGTACCGACTCGACATTGTAGCCGTCACACCCCGGATCGCCGGAAACCGTGAAACTGCTTAATTCACGGTCGTTGTAGATATTGTCGCCGACATAGGCCTGCATGTCTTGTCTTCCTCTCGTTAATGAAAACCGGTCCGGGTGGTTCCGTTCTCTTTACCTACCTGATTATATAGTATTTTCCCTGTTTCCCCCAATTATTGCCAAGCCTAGTCGGGAAATTGTCAGGCGCCGAGGCGCTATACTTTTGACAGGAAAGTCGGCAGGCACTACCATATTTAGCATACTTGGTCCGGGTGCGGCTGCCGGATTGACTGGATTGGCGAGAGTTGTCTGGCTTTTTTTTCGCTCTCTTCGGTAGGTTAACCGGAAAGACGGGTGGTGGGGGCAACAAGCGAATGGCTGATTCACCAGAAGAAAAAAAGACGCCGAAGCCTCTCCGTTCCTTCCGGGGTTGGATCAAGCGCTTCCTTGTTCCCGTAGTTATCGTGGTTGCCCTGATCCTCCTGGTTCCCTGGCTAATCCAGCGTTCGTATAATTCTCCCCGTCGCCAACAGCAGTTCCAGTCCTGGCTAGATGAAAACCTCAACGCTGATGTCCTTGAACTCGACCATCTGCGCGTGCGTTTCAACCTTGTCCGCCCATCCCGCTTTTACGTTTATGGTCTTGAGGTCGAGCACCCTCTTCCCACCTTTCCTGGCGTATTCCTCGCCTTCCGGGAGTTGGTCGCCTACGTTCCATCCTACGCCATCTTCCACCTGTATCCGGGAGTCTTGAACCTCAACCTCCAGCACCTGAGAATTGGCTTGGAGGAGAACGAGGCGGGGGAATGGAGTAGTGATGGACTCATGGCCCCCCTGTCCCGGCGCATTGTCTCTTTCCCCTTTCCCCAGCCCTGGCTTTCCGGTTTTCACGCCAACATCGAAGGGGGTAGCCTGACCCTGTCCCGCCGGGGAAGGCAATTGGAACTTATGCTTGACCTGATGGTGGAGAGCGGGCGGGACTCGCGAAAAATAGTGGTTCTCCCCGCCAATTTGCCGTTTCGTCTCACCACCACCGATAGTTCCGAGGTGTCGGAGGGGATGATACGCCTGGAGCGGGCGACTTCCCTCTTTTCCCTCACCCCGGACGGCCAAGTGCAGTTTGATCCTGGCCAAACTGAATTCAAGGTGGAGAACCTACCCCTGTCCTCCCTGCCTTTTTTCCTTAACGGTGTCCCCCGTATTGTTTTCCCAGGTTTTTACAGCGGTTTGATTCGCCTGAACAGCGATGCTGAAGACCCTTTCCTCAAGTTGGAGGGGGAAATACGGGACGCCCCCCTGGCCATTTTCGGACTGCCGGGAAACACACCGCTCCGGCTTGATCTGCCCCTCGGGAAATCGGGTCTAGGGCGGCAGGCCAAAGTTCACCTTGGTTCCTCCGGCTATGGCGGTTTCAACATCAACGCCACCCTTAACACTGAAGGTTCCCCCACCCGCTTGGAATTTAAGGGCGACATTGTCTCCCTGGAAAACCTGGCCTCACTCTTGGCCGGCGGTGGCTGGCCGGAGTGGCTCTCCGCCATGACTCCAGCCCTAGTCTGGCAGGCTGACAAATGGCGCGGCTTTGGCTGGGAAGGGGATGATTTCAACTTTACCCTTACCCGTTCGCCAGGAGGAATAAACCTGGTTGGCGAGGCCGCCCTCCTGGGTGGGAGAATCAAGGTCGGCATGGGGCCCGGCGACGATTCTAGGGGTCTTGTTTCCATCCTGGCCGGGCGGATTGATTCGGAAGTCACCGCCAGCCGTTTGTCCGCCCTTCTTCCCGAAATCTGGCGACCCCTTCTCACCGGGGGGGTGGCCAGTCTTTCCTGGCGAGGACCTATTCCCACTTCGGAACGGACGGATTTTCCCTTTGACCTCAGCATAGTATTCAGTCGGCCCAACCTCGACTTCCCGGGCAGCGGCTCGGCCTGGAGGGGATGGTTGGGTCTGGCGGAAGCGGTGGCGGAGGCGCTTCCGGAATGGGGTGGCGACAGCGCCCCTCTCCGGGAACTTTCCCAAACCGAGAGTCTGGGTCTGGAACAGTTGTCCCTGGTGGTGGAACGTAACGAGGAAAAGGAAATACGGGCCGAGTTTGTCGCCCAGGACCTGACGGGGGGGGAATCCCGGGGCTGGATGGTTTTCCCCGCCTACACGGCGGCTGGCGAAGGCTGGGCCGAGGGTGAGATCGCCTTTTTCGGGCTAATACCCCTGGTCAGGGCAGCCACGGAGGCAAGTCCTCGCCTGGGAGAACTCTTGGGTCTACTCGCCGGTAGCGCCGAGGGGCTACGCGCCTCCTTCATTTTCGATCCGGAACGGGGGTTTAAATTCAATTGCCTCTTCCTGGAGGACGCCCGGCGTCTTGAACAGGAGCTCCAGTCCGACAGGACTCAGCCATGAGTTGCTTCCGCCGTCTTCACCTTCTTCTTCTCTGCTTTTTTCCCACCCTGCTTTTATCCCTGGCCCAGACCGCGGCGGCTGATACGGACCCAGCCGCCATCAATGAAATCCTGGTCATTCGCCTCGACAATGTCGACAACCTTGATAGCAGTGAATCGTCCCTGGCCAGGTTTATCACGGCGCTACGGGATGGAGAGAGTTATTCCCCGGTCCGCTCCCTGTTGGGGCCGGCTTTACGCAATCCCTTCCTTACCGGTCTAAATGTCGACGCTTGGGTGGAGGGTGTCATTCTTCCCCACCCGACCTCGGAAAACCTGTTCCTGATCTGGACTTTTCCGGTGGAAGACCAGGACGCCTACCTGGAGGCGCTTATCCGGCTCGGGATGACTGAGACGGGTGGCGATGGCGAGTCAACCCGGCTTAGCATGATCGAAGCGGATGGCGAGCAGCAGGATTATTTTATCGACTGGCTGCCTGGGAACCTCGCCGTTTTCGGGATCTCCCGCGAGGCGGTCCGGGTAGTTCGCCAAATATACGAGTTGGCCGGCGCTTCCCGTGGGCTACTCGCCAACCGCGGTCGCGCCACCTACCCGCCGGATCTTGCGGTCCGCTTTTTTCCTGCCCGTTTCGCCGCCTTGCAGGGTTCCGAAGCCGGGGTCTACTGGTGGCGGGAGCAAATTGGCCGACTGGCGGAGGAACTCTCCAATTACCTTGACCCCGCTCCCCCCCGGCGACGCCTTATCCTCTCCCTTTTCGAGGACCTGGCTTCCCTTCCTCTCAGCTATTCCCAGTTGGAGGCCAGTTTGTGGCTGGGTGACGATGTTATTGACTGGCGTTTGGCCGTGAACGCCAGTCGCTCCGCCCCCCCGGGATTTGGCCCGGAAGGTAAAAGCGAACTTTCTTCTCTCCGGCGGTTACCGGAAGAGGCGACCTTGTCCTACGCCCTTGCCACCGACCCGGCTTATTTAAACTATCTCACCACCCTGACCAGTCGCATCTTGCTTGGCGCGGCGGGTGGGGTGGTACCCCTAGCGGCGCGGGAGGCGATGTCTGGACTGTGGGAGCGTATTCGCGCCGCCAATCCCCGGCAAGCCGGCCTGGCCTGGCTTAATGCCGACCCCGAGCATGTGGCGGAGGGTGCTAGCCGCATCCTTTTGCTGGAATGGGAAAAACCGGCGCTTCTGGCGGGTTGGGGTAGCTCTCTACTCGAAAGCTTGGTCAGTCAGCCCGTGATCTATGCCCTGGGAGAGATCGGCTGGCAACTGGAACTGACGGAAATGCCTGACCCGCCAGGTTGCTATTCCCTGACCGTCCGGCCAGTCAATGACGCCGAGTCTCCCTATTTGTCAGTCACCCTGGTGGTTCGGGCTTCTGGTCCCTGGGTCGCCCTCGCCTGGGGTCGTCCTGGCCCGGAGACGGCGGTACGCCTGGATAAGCGGGTGACGGATGTGTTGGCGGCGGATGGTCCTGGCCCGCCAGCGGCGCGGCAGGTTTTCACCCTGATGGAACGGGAAGGGGCGGGTAGCGCCTTCATCCTTTTTCCGGTCCGGCTTCTCAGCCTGTTTCTGGGCGAAGCGGCGGATTGGAGTAACCGGCCTCCCGACACTGACGAACCCATGTCCACCCGGATAGCCCGGGAAATGCAGGGATACCGGGATGCCGGGGCCTGGTACGCAGTGGGAACGCCGGATTCTGACCAGTATATCTGGAATGGCAGTTTGTCGTGGGAAAGCCTGTACGCTTTTGCCGCCGCCTTGGGCCTGGCTGAGACCCGGGATGACCGCGTTTCCCAGGACGACGAAGCCGACGACGATTAAGCCCGGTTTCCTTTTCCCGCCGGTTGTCCCATCCCTCTGGCGCCCCGCTATGGCAAGCCCGCCGTGTCCCCACTGTATTGACGCCGATACCTCTTCCCGCGGTTTACCCTTCGCTGTCACGAACCACCTGTCCCAGCCAGGTTTTGCCTTTACCCTTCTTGACTAGCGAGTGACGCTACTTTTTGGCGTGAAACAACCGGCCTGATTTTACCAGATCCTTTGGCTAGCCGGGTGTAGGCTACTGGCTAGACGCCGCGCCATTTGTCAGCAAGGCGGGTTAATTTCTTCAACATGGCGTGGAAAAATTTGCCGCGGGGGGGGACGCCGCCGTCTTTTTCCAGAACCGTGGCGTCTACCTTGACCTGAGTTGAACTTCTGGGCCTATTCTCTTTCCTTTTTAACCCGGCGGCAATGGCCTCCTTAAGGAGGGGCTCCATCCCGGCTTGGCTAACGCGTTTACGCCAGCGTGACAATAGCGAAGGGTCAATAGGAGAGTCATAAGCCAAAACACTACCACCACAGAAATATTGCCAGTATGGATTCTCGGACCAAATCACTACGACCTTCTCATCCGACACGTTGTAGATGTGCTTGAGGTAGGTCAGGCCTAGCATTAGGCGTATGGGTTTACCGGGAGCGCCAACATCGGCTGAATAAAGGGGAGTAAAGTCTTCATCAAAGCCTCTCCAGTCAACCGTGTCAGCGAGCTTCACCAGGGGATGCCCGGGGTTAACCAGGGTTGACAGACTGGCGTAAATTAGGCTACGCTGAAGCGAATGGCAGGGGCTGGTTTTTGGTTTCATTTTGCTAGCTTTCGCGAGGGAAAAGAGCAAAACCTTATAAAATTGTACTCGCCTTTTAGCGGAAACAAGTTTTTTTACGGGAATATTTGTCGATTTGAAAGTTTTCGCCTATTTCAAGGCCGATTATTCTCCTAGGCGGTACAACGGTTTTTACCGCCTTACCGGCAGGAAAAGAACACGCCCTTTCGTGGATCGGCTAAGTTAACGGGCAATATTTCTCGTCCTGGGGCGGCTGGGTAAACCCTGCCGGTTTAGGACGGGACACGTTACGCTGGAACGATAAGGGCAAAATGGCCAAGAATCCCACCCTGGTATTGGCGAGCCGCAATCCCGGAAAGATCCGGGAATTCCAGACCCTGCTGGGTCCGCTGGGAATAGGTTTGGAGGCGTTCACTGGTCCGCCAGCCCTGGAGGATGGTGAGACCTTTACCGAGAATGCCATCCGGAAGGCCAGGGGGGCGGCGCTCCACAGCTCCCGTCCCGCCCTGGCTGACGATTCCGGCCTTGAAGTCGAAGCCCTGGGAGGACAACCGGGGGTTCACTCGCACCGCTTCGCCGGGGAGGGGGCGGATGACCAAGCCAACAACCAGGAGCTTCTCCGCCGCCTGGCTGGAATAGAGGGTGAAAAACGCTCCGCCCGTTTTGTGGCGGTACTGGCCTTGGCAACCCCGGACGGCCAGATCTGGACCTGGCGGGGAGAAACAGCTGGCCGGATTCTCACCCAACCCCAAGGGGAGATGGGTTTTGGCTACGACCCCTTGTTTCTTTCTGAAGACTTGGGAGTGAGTTTCGCCCAGGCGGACGCGGTGGCGAAGAACCGCGTTAGCCACCGGGGGCGGGCCTGCCAGGCTTTCCTGGCCGACCTTCCGGGTATCTTGGCCGACCTCTTCGCCTGAGTCGAGAGCCAGCCAATCCTTGGCCGGGGGAGGGGAGAAAACGGCCCGCCGCGGTCTGAAAGTTGTTCCCGCCTGGATGGGACAAGGCATTTCCACCACCTGGCCGGCGTCCTGCCGGCCAGTTTATTTTATCCCTCCCCCTAACCACCCCCGCCGTCCCGGTTCACCCCGAGTCGAAAAGACAGTTAGGCAACTGGTGCTTTTACCTCTGGCGGGAAAATCCAGAAAAACAGGATGGTCCAGGTTTACTGTTTACTCTGGGAAAAGCTGCTGGCCGTGACTGGTTGGTGACTGGCAGAGTTGGCTTTGGGGTTGGAGGGTTTTCCGGGGCGGCGGGGAATGGTGGGAGGGTACGGCTGGCAAAACGCGGTGGGCGGCGGGTCAGTCCGCCGCAGGAGGCTTTTTCTGGCTCTCCGTGTCACCAGGCCTACGGGAGTGGCGGCTAGAGCCAGTGTTGGTGGCTGGCTCGATATGCACCACCACATCCACCAGCGGGAGTTGGGAGTCAAGGAGGCGGTATTTCACCCGGGCGGCGATGGCGTGGCCGTCGGTGACACTGATTGAACCGTCTACCAGGATGTGCATGTCAGCCGCCACCGCCGCTGGGCCAAGGTAGCGGGAGCGGAGCTTGTGGGTAGTAATTACCCCGGGCGTGGCGAGAATTATCTGCAACATTTCCCGCCGGGTTTTCTGGT
>JAITQC010000035.1 GCA_031289115.1 Planctomycetota bacterium | reverse complement strand
GGTTATGCGGGGGAAGGGGGCGGTGATTTCCAGGCCGATACCTTTCCGGAAGGCGTTACCCATGCACTCCTCGACCACCCGGAAGACATCTTCTTCGTCAGCAAAGCTCATCTCCAGGTCCAACTGGGTAAACTCCGGCTGGCGGTCGGCCCGGAGGTCCTCGTCCCGGAAACAGCGGGCGATCTGGTAGTAGCGGTCGCAACCCCCGATCATGCAGAGCTGCTTAAAGATCTGCGGGCTATGCGGCAGGGCGTAGTAGCGGCCCCAATGCACCCGGGACGGCACCAGATAGTCGCGGGCGCCCTCGGGGGTGGACTTGTTGAGGATGGGGGTTTCGATCTCCAGGAAGCCCTGCTGGTCCATGGTTTCACGGATGGCGCTCACCACCCGGGAACGAGTGGCCAGGTTTTCCTGCATCCGCGGCCGGCGTAGGTCAAGGTAGCGGTAGGTCAGGCGCGCCTCCTCGCCAACCTTGGCGTGCTCGTCCACTTCGAAGGGAAGAGCGGCGGCGCGGGAAAAGACGGTGAAGGACTCAACCGCCACCTCGATCTCGCCCGTCGCCATCCGGGGGTTCACCATGTCGTCAGGACGGGCGAGGACATTGCCAGTCACCTGGAGCACCCATTCCGCCCGCACTTCCTGACCAAGTTTTAGCACCTCCGGCTTCTCGGTGTCGAAAACTATCTGGGTAAGGCCGTAACGGTCGCGTAGATCGATAAACATCAGACTGCCGTGATCGCGGCGGTTCTGGACCCAGCCGGCCAGGGTGATGCTCTTACCTACCGCCGCTTTGGTCAGTTCGCCACAAGTGTGGGTGCGTTTCATTCCTACTAGCCTTTCCAAATAGTATTCCGGAGTAGCGCCAACCGGGAACCTCCCGCGCTTGGCCTGGGGTCAGTCGCGCCCCACCGGGGTAAACCCGGGGTGATCCGCCCGGGGCTCACTGGCCAAAGGCGGTTTGTTCGCGTTCCGGTCCATAGGAGACGCTCGCCACCTCGGTTTCCAGGAATTCCGCGATAAAGTCCACATAGTTCCGGGCCTCGGCGGGAAGCTCCAGAATGTTCTGGCAAGCTGGGAGGGGTTTAAGCCAGCCAGGTAGGGTCTTGTAAACCGGCTCCGCCTTTTCCAGGTCGGCAATGTCGGAAGGGAAATCCGAGGTGTTGCGGCCGCGGATCCGGTAGGCGGTAGCCACCTTCAGGTTGTCGAACTGGGAAAGTATGTCCAGTTTGGTAAGGTGGATTTTCCCCGCCCCGTTCACCCGCACGGCGTGCCGGGCCACCACCAAGTCAAGCCAACCGCAGCGGCGCGGGCGGCCGGTGGTTGTCCCGAACTCGTCCCATTGCTGGTCGCCTTTGCCCCGGAAGCGGATGGCGGTATCTTCGTCCACCTCGGTCGGGAAGGGACCGGACCCTACCCGGGTGGTATAGGATTTTAATAGGCCATGCACTGTGTCGAAGCTGGTGGGGGGAAGCCCACTCCCGGTGACGCAGCCACCGGAGGAGGAATTGGAGCTGGTGACAAAGGGGTAGGTGCCGAAATCCACATCCAGCATGGTGCCCTGGGCTCCCTCCAGGAGGATACGCTTACCCTCCCGCAGGAAGCGGTGGAGTAGACTGACGCTGTCAGCCACGTAACCCCGCATCTCTTCCACCGCCGCCAGGACGGTATCCAGGGTTTCCCGCTCTTGCAGCGGCTTGCCGCCCAGAGCGGCGATCACCCCGTTGGCGTCAAGCAGGGAAGCCTGGAAGCGGCGCTTAAACTCGCGGCGGTCGCGGGTATGGTGCCAGCGTAAGCCCGAACGCCTGACCTTGTCGATATAGGCCGGACCTATCCCCTGGCGGGTGGTGCCGATGAGGGAACGGCCCAGTCTCTCCTCGGCCAGGCCGTCCAGCTCCTTGTGCCAGGGCAATACCATGTGGGAGCGGTCGGAAATGAAGAAGCGGTCCTGGCAGGAGCCGACCAGTTTCTCAATCCCCCGGAGTTCCCCCAGGAGTTGGACCGGGTCGGAAACCACGCCGTTGCCAACCAGGCAAATCACTCCCTGGCGCAGGATCCCGGAGGGAATCAGGTGGAGGGCGTACACCTTTCCCCCCACCACCACCGTATGTCCGGCGTTCGCCCCGCCTTGGCAGCGCACCACCACATCGGCGCGTTCCGCCAGAATGTCGACTATCTTGCCCTTACCCTCGTCGCCCCATTGCAATCCCACCAGCGCGCTAACCGGCATCGACCTCTCCTTGAAAATATCACGGTTCCTCGGGCCCACTGTTTCACCAGGCCATTTTACTTTCCGGATACTCGCCGCTAAAGTGACTCCCGCTCGATAAACACCCCCTCGCCACTCGGGACAGCGGCGTTGCGGCGGCGTTCCGCCACCGCGAACCAGTGGTCAGAGGGCAACCAGCCGGCCTCGATAAGGGTTCGCTCCACATTCCAGAGCACCACCAGCTCAGCCTGGCACTCCGGGGAGGGGTAGTAAAAATTCTGGCTGATACCGGTGAGAAGGGGCATCAGCACCGTCCCGCCCAGGTCGGCCTCCTCGAGGATGGCGAAAGTGGTAGCCACCTCGGCCCGCAAGTCTTCTGAACGCACCGCCGCCCGGTGGTCGTTAGCCATGAGCCACGCTAGGTCGGGGCTCCCCTGGCGTTCGCGGCGTAGTCCCGTGATGTCCCGGCGGCGTTTTTCCGGCAGGAGAGCCAGGAGCGAATTAACCACCCCCAGCTGCGCTGGAGAAAACTGGAAGTGGGCGGGACCAGTGTAGTCCCTAAGGAGCAGCAACCCCCCGGGGGCCAGAGCCCGGCCCAGCCGCTCCAGCCGCTCTTCCAGGTCTGGCTGCCGGGAAAGGGCGCCGACGCTCACCACCAGATGGTAGCCGTCCACCAGCCCTTCCCAGTCCACCTGGGTGACAGGAAAAGGCGGGGCGTCCGGCGTCGCCGCTTCCGGTCCCACCGGCAGGTAGGCCAGTTCAGACAGGGGAAGGGTGGCTAACCAGTCCAGGAGTCGGCCAGGGGCAGCGGAACTCAGGAGCAGGACCCGTAAATCCCCGCGGGGCAGCCTCCCCCCCCAGCGCTCCAGGGCGTAGGCGGGGAAATTGCCAGCCCAACGCTCCTGCCGTCCGGTGGTCATGGCGGAGAGGCGGCTAGCGATTGCCGGCAGATCGTCCCAATGGTAGGGGGTGGGTGGCTCGCCGCGGCCAGCCACCGGGGCGGGGCGGGCGAAAAACGCCCGGGATTTACGCCAGAAGCGGCGTAGCAACCATCAACTCCTTTTGGCCGGCAGGCTGGAACAGATACGGGGAAAAAAGGTTTCGCCCCGTCACTCCCCATGCTCTCCGGCTAGAAATTCTGGGGAATGGTGTGACCGTCATAGATGGTCCGGCCGTTCTGGTCCAAAAGGATAAAGGTGGGGAAACCGACCAGGCCAAACTGGTCGGCGACCCGGCCGCTCTGGTCCAGAAGCACCGGGAAGTTGGTTTGATAGTTCTGCACAAACCACTGCGCCTTGTCCGCGGACTCGCTCACATTGATCCCGTAGACCCGCCAACCCTGGCGGTGGGCCTGGTCGGCCAGGCGTTTCACATCCGGCATGACCTGTTTACAGTAGGCGCACCAGCTAGTAAAGAAGAACAAGGCGGTCGGTCCCCTGACAGTCACCTCGCGCCCATCTAGGCCCGGGAGACGGAAAAGGACTTCCCCGTTAACCGGCTGGCGGGCCGGGGCGCCACCTCTCTCCGGTTCCCGGCGGGCCGGGGCGGGGGCGTCACCGCAACCAGGCAAAAAGGCCAGGAGAATAAACAAAACCCACAGTAGGCCAGATTTTTTCATGCAAACTCCTGTAGCAACCGGCCGCAGCCGGGGCGACGGCAAACCCGGGGTGAAACTAATAACGTATCACAACTTCGTTAATCATGTTCCGTTCCGGGACGCCGGGGTCGGTATATTCGGGTTGGGGCCGGATTTCCCGCTTTCCTCCTTTTTCCTGTCCCCCGAGGGACAGGGAAGCCTGAAAGAGGACGCGGGCCGAGTCGCGGAGGGTGGCTTCGAGTAAAAGCCGGTAGTTTCCCGCTGGCAGGAATTTCCCCCGGTTGTCCAAACCGTCCCAAACCACCCGTACCTGTCCGCCTGGCGGGGTGGCGGAGCTTATGGCGTCAATCTCCGGCCGGGACATTCCCGCCACTCCGGACCGACTGACCCAGAGAGGAACGCTGTTTTCCCGGATTTTCCAACCCCCCCGGCCAGCCGTGAAGGCGGTGACCATGAGAGTCCGCGCCACCTTACCGCTAGAATCCTCAACCCAGAGGGCGATTTGGTTACTGGCAAACCCGCTTTGGGGTTGGTAGACAAATTCAATCTCGACTGGAGAAAAGGACTCTCCAGCCATAACCCCGGTACTGGCCAAACACACCAATAGCAGGGACAACCCGACAAATAAGCGCATTATTTTCAACTCTCTAGCAAATTGGCAAGCCGGGGTTTAAGCCGGCAAAAAAACGGAGGAATATCCCTCCGCCGAATTGGCAAATCTGGCTATGCCAATTATGCAAACCATCCCCTACTTGTCCACAGGTAAAACCAAGGTGGGTGCTGTAGCAAACCGGAAGCGCTTCCCAGGCCCGCCACGCCTCCTTCGCTTGCCCACTTCAACCGGCAGAGAGACCAGGGTCCCCGGGTTTTTCTCGTCGCGAAAACAGTTGACTAGAGAATTGCGTCTCGGGAAGAGAAAACTCGGAGTTGAAAAAAGTGGCGGTTAAGCAGGCGTGGCACCTTGTTGTTACACCGCAAAAAAAAGGAACGTGCCGGAATCAGGATTGTTCCGCTTCCGCGAGCATCTTTTCCAGTTCTATAGGCGGAATATGGACGATTTTTCCATCCTTCCAAGACACCATGGATTCTCCCGCTCGGATATATTGTTTCATTGCTTCCAAGCCACCCCGGCGTACAGCATCGCGCACGGCGTCGCCTTGTTCAAATAGGGCGGTAATATC
>JAITQC010000009.1 GCA_031289115.1 Planctomycetota bacterium | reverse complement strand
GGGTCAAGACCAGGGTATGAGAGTAAAACCAAGCACCTAGCGGAAGGGAGAAAGTTGTCAGGCGGAAAACTCCCCCTCCCGAGGGAATAATTACTGAAAGGACCCTCCCTTTTTGCGGTAAATGTTTAGTGAATCGGGTACCCCGGCTTCTCTCTGATAAAACCTGGCAGCCACCCGCTGGTTGAATGGGTGAGGCTAGGAGACGGATCGGGGAGGGAGAATGGCAGCTTATGGCCTATGACGACAACGCGAATGAATATATCCTATCGTCCTCTTCCGGTGACGTCGTTCTTGATGACTCCGCCCGGGAAGAACTGTGGACCAAGACCTGGGCCGGGGACCGCAAAGCCTATGAAGACCTAGTTGACAGCTACCTACCCCTGGTGAAAATCACCGTGTCCAGGATGGCGATAAACCTTCCCTCTTTCATTATGCGTGATGATCTTTATTCCGCCGGGTACCTTGGGCTTCTTTCCGCCATTGACCGGTATGACCCTTCGCGTGACGCCAAGTTCACCACTTATGCCATCACCCGAATACGAGGTTCAGTGCTGGATGAACTGCGCTCCCATGATGTCCTGGGACGGGTGGTTCGCGAACGGGTGAGTCGTATCGAAAAAGTTGAATCGGAAATTCTTAGTCGTAATTCTTTCGCCTCCCCCGAGGATGTGGCGGAAGCGGCTGGCTTAAGCATGAACGAGTATTGGGACGCCGAAATCGGGGCACAGGCGGCCAAACGCATTAGTCTGTCTGATCGGAGTGGGCGACAGCGTTCTCTGGAAGACGTTCTTCTCGACAACCAGGATGATTATCCTGGGGCGCGCCTGGAGGCGGAGGAGATTTTGGAGAAAGTAATGGAGATGCTTGACGAAAAAGAAAAACAACTGGTGGTTATGTATTATGATGAGGAACTGACCCTGAAGGAAATTGGCTCACTTATGAAAGTGACCGAGAGCCGGGTTTGTCAGATCCACGCCGCCATGATAAAAAAGATCCGAAAGCGGCTTGGTGCCATGGGAATACCGTGTTAGGCTTTGGGATGGGAACCGTCTTATTTCGGTGTAGGAAATTTTTTTACGAAAAAAAGTGATAGGAGTCTTGAAGCGATGCCATGTTTGTATATAATAGTTTAAGGCTTGCGCGAGGAGCTTGCCTGGAACGCAAGGAACGAGGAGGAGTAGAGAATGGTAGAGAATCTCAGTGGGCTCAACCATGTAAATGGAGCCCAACAGATTAGGCGTTACAAACAGCCGTATCGACTTAATGAAACGGCTGAGGCCACTGATTCGGTGGAGTTTTCCTCCGATGTGGTTCGCCTAAGGGGAGTGGAAGGACTACGGTTGGAAAAGGTGATGGACATACGTTCGCAAATACAGGCCGGCACCTATTTCACCCCGGAAAAACTCGACAAGGCCCTGGACAGCGCCCTTGACCAGTTTTTTGGCAGTTGAGACCGGGTGATGCTGAACCGGTAGGTAGTATTGGCCGGACCAGCCGAAAAAAATATTAGACACTCAGAAGAAACCGGCCCCTTATCGCGGCCGGTTTCGTTTTTCCTCCCCTGACTCGGCTTTTCCCGATAACTTCCGGTAAGGGTAGAGGCTGCTTGGTTTTCCCCGGGGGCAGGGGCGGTGGGCTGGGAAAAGCTTGGCTAGGCGTTTATCCCAGGCCTAGGTTTTGCCGCTCCCAGTTTTCCGCTTAAGCTTCAGAGCCACCAGTTTTATTCCGCCGCCAGGTAATGAAGTAGACAACTCTACTACGCCAGTGGGGTGACTTCCGTAGTGGCTTTGCTTTGACCGGGAGTATACACTAGTATTATTGCATTGAGTGGGGAAGGTTGTCATGGCAGAAACAACCGCTATTCTGGAAGTTGTCAAACGGCGTTCACTGGAAAACGGAGACCAGGTGTTTCTGGTTGATCCGGTGTCGCAACGCAACCTGACCTTCAGTAATCTGATCCAAGCTGTTCAGTCTATCCAGGCATCCCTTCAGGCCCATGGGTTTTCCTCTGGCGACCGGGTGCTTCTTATGTTTAACAACGGGGTGGCGGCGGCGGTGTCTTTCCTGGCTGTCACCGCCAGCGGCGGGGTGGCGGTTCCCACCAACCCCGAAGCCAGCGATGGCGACATTATTTTCATTCGGAAAAACTCCGGGGCGCGTTTTGTCCTCACCAGCGCCGATCTTACCGTTCGGCTGGACGACAAAATGCCTGACCTCCGGCGCATTCTGGAGTTGCCCTATGACATACGCCTTTACATCCCGCTAGAAAGCGTGTCCGGGGACGAGGTGCCAGAAGACCTGGCGATCATCCTCTATACTTCCGGAGCCACTGGCATTCCCAAGGGCGTGATGCTCACTCACCTTAACCTTATGATTGAGTGTGACTATCTTCGCCAAGCCTACCGCTTCACCAATGAGGACCGGGCTCTGGCAATACTTCCGCCCTTCCATATAACCGGCCTAGTAATGTCCATTCTCACCCCGCTTCTTGTCGGAATGCGGGTGGTGATGCTGTCACGCTTTAGCGCCAGTAATTTCTGGGATTGGATTGGCAAGCACCAGATAACCTGGTTCAACGCCGCCCCAACCCTCTTCGCCATCCTTCTGGCTAAGCCCATACCCCGGCGGGAGGCGATTCCCAGCTTACGGTTCATGTGTACCGACACCTTCTCGCTACCGGGGTCGATTCAGGCGACTTTTGAAAACCGCACCGGCGTCCCCCTCATCGAGGCTTACAGCCTGACTGAAAGCGGGGGCCAGATTACCGCCAATCCCCTGCCGCCAGCCAGGCGGAAACCTGGGTCGGTAGGAATTCCCTTTGGCAATATGGTGTCAGTCTTCCTGCCTGACGGTAACCCAGCTCCGAGCGGCTATGTCGGGGAGGTGGCGGTCAGCGGCAGAAACGTGGCGCTTGGTTATTTCGCTAATCCACAGGGGACGGCGCAGAGCTTTAGGGATAACTGGTTTTTTACCGGCGACCTCGGATTCATGGACAGCGATGGTTATCTCTTTCTCCAGGGGCGTTCACAAGAGTTGATCAACCGCGCCGGAGACATAATCTCCCCCCAGGAAATCGACAAGATCATCATGCTTCATCCCCTGGTGGCAGAGGCGGCGGCGGTGGGGGTGCCGCACCCCATTTACGGGGAGGAGATAGTGGCTTTTTACCGTCCCCCAAAAGGGCATAATCTCGGGGAAATGGAACTCAAGAATTTCTGTGTCAGCCGGTTAAGCCCCTTCAAAATGCCAAAACGCTTTTATCTACTGGAAGCCTTCCCCTTGGGTCCGGAAGGAAACATTCAGCGCCTCAAACTGGTAGCCCTTTATAAAAAGATGCCGGAAAACGACCGGGTGGTCTAAGCGGGAGGTCTCTGGCTTCCTGACTGGCGGCCGCTCATGGTCAAAGTGATAAGCCGGGTGGAATCTCCACCCGGGGCGTCAGCCGCGGGAAAGTATTCCCTGCAAGGCGCGTAACCCCAGGCAATAACTGTCGACCCCGAAACCCACCACACTCCCGCGTGACACCGCCGCCAGGACTGAGAAATGGCGAAACTCTTCCCGATTGTGAATATTTGACATATGCACCTCCACCACCGGCACGGTGAGGGAAGCCAGGGCGTCCCGGATGGCGTAGCTGTAGTGGGTCCAGGCGCCGGCGTTAATTAATAGGCCGTTAACGCCACTCTGCTGTGCGGCCTGGATCTTTTCCACAAATGCACCCTCATGGTTTGATTGAAAAGACTCGATAGCAAGACCGAGTTCACCCGCCAGGCTAGCCAAGGCCTGGTCGATGTCCGCCAGGGTGGCGGTGCCGTAGACGGCCGGGTCGCGTTGGCCAAACAGGTTCAGGTTGACGCCATGAAGAACGAGGACCTTGGGCATCGTGTTCCCTTTCAATTCTAGACCAGTAACTCCGCCGCCAGGTGGCGCGCTTCTTCTGGCAGGTGTTCACCGGTCCAGGTGAGAAACTGTTGGTCAGCTTGACTGACAAACATGGCGAAACCGCCGATACAGCGCCATCCCGCTTCCCTGGCCTGGCGGATAAAAACAGTCTCGGCTGGGCGGTACACCAGGTCATAGGCTGTTCCCGTGTTTTTCCGGAAAAACTCTTCCCCCACCGGCGATTCCCCCACATGCTCGCCAAGCATTCCCAAGGGGGTGGCGTTGATGACTATCCCGGCCTTGACACTCAGGCGATCCTCCCAGGCTAGCGCTTCCAGGGAAAACTCCCGGGCGAGGCGATTGGCGCGCTCCGGGTTGGGTGAGGTTACCCGGATGTTTTTTTGTCCCAGGCGGGCAAGGCCGGTTACTACCGCCCGGGCGGCGCCACCCGCTCCCAAAAGAAGCGTCGGCGTGTCAGGTGACAAGCTTTGGTCCAGCAGTGGCTCTATAAAACCGCTCACATCGGTGTTGTCGCCCAGGATCAGGTTGTCACGGCGGTAAAGGGTATTTACCGCGCCGGTTGTCCGGGCCAGGTCGCTAATCCCGTCCAGAAGGGGGATAATTGACTGTTTGTGGGGAATAGTGACGCAGCATCCCTGGATATCCAGGAGACGGACCGCCTGGATAAAATCGGCGAGTTTTTCCGGCGGGACAGTCCAGGGAAGAAGCACTCCCGGGATACCGAGGGCACGGAAAGCGGTGGTGTGTATGGCAGGGCTCAGGCTATGCCCAAGCGGGTTGCCGATGATACCGTAGAGGCGGGGAGCAGTAAACAAGGGCACGCGAGAAGCTCTTTTCTTTTTACCACCCCAACCCAAGCCCTTGGCTTTAGCGGGGAGGGAGGAGTGTTTATTTGCCAATCATACCCGGGCGGTATAGGATTAACAGGTTAATTGTTGTCACCCGGAGGTGAGGGAAAATGCAAAAACTGATTTTTCTGATAGGAGCCAGAGGATCTGGTAAAACAACCCTGGGGGAACTGTTGGCCACCAAACTGGGTGTCCCCTTTCATGACAGCGACCAGATGGTTGAGGCGGCAGCGGGAATGACCGTGGCGCAGATAGTGGCGAAAGAGGGTTGGGGAGGCTTTCGGCGCCGCGAATCCACCGCCGTGGTTGAACTGGCCAACGGACAGGGAGTGGTGGCGAGCGGGGGCGGAGCGGTGCTTTCCTCCGACAACTGCCGCGTAATGCGGGAACACGGCTGGGTAATTTATCTCCAGGCCCCGGCCCAGGTGCTGGCGGAACGTCTCAAGGTAGCCCCCCAGGATGACCACCGGCCCAGTCTTACTGGTAAAGGCATGATCTCCGAACTTGCCGAAACCTTGCGGCAAAGGGAATCGCTTTATGTGGCGACGGCAGATTGGTGCCTGGACGCTTCCCAACCGCTAGAAACTCTCCTGGCCGATGCCATGACCATGCTCGAAATCGCCGGAAAAGGGGGGGAGCTTACTGCCAAACCGGAAGAACCAGACGCTTAATCCCCGGTTTTGCCGCCTGACCAAGAGGGTCCACAATGGCCCTAAGATGTAGCGCAGTTGGTAACCTGTTTACTCCCCCAAGGGTTTTATCGGCTATTTGGCGGAGGAGGCTGGCGAAAAACCGCTAAGCCAAGCATTTCACACCATCTGGCTTGGCCGGTTTCACCCGGTTTAGCGTTTTTTCCCGTCCTGACCCCGGGGTTAACCGGAAAGGCGGGAACCCATCCCTAGGCCCTTCCAGTCCGCCACTCCCGTCTTTGTCTTTCCGTCCCTCCCTTTCTCCCGGTCCCGCTATTTGCGGTCGTAAAAAGGACTTTTCTTGGAGACACTCAGGGGTATTCCTAAAGCGGCGGTGACCCGGGGGGAGAACAGTTTCAGGTTTACCCCCGCTTGACCGGCGCTAAACATCACCCGGTTGTCTACCCGCCGATCAGCCGCCAAAGCCACGGCCGAGCCGGTACCAATCCCCAAATCAATCA
>JAITQC010000001.1 GCA_031289115.1 Planctomycetota bacterium | reverse complement strand
TAGGCCGACATGGCCTGGTCTTCGCCCATGGTTGCCTTGATGGCTGCCGCGCGTTTCTCAGCCGTCATGACCAACTCGAGAATTTTGGCGATAGCCTCGTAAAGATGGGCGGGGATTTCCTCGCCGATTTCTACCGTCCGGTAAAGTTCGCGCGCCAGGGGGGGATCTTCGTGAAGAGGAATTCCCGCCTCCCGGGCGGCATCGATTATTTTCAAGGCAACAAGATTCATACCTTTCGCCACTACCACTGGCGCCACCATGTGGGGTTTATAGGAAATGGCCACAGCGTAGTGAGTCGGGTTTCTAACCACCACCTCGGCCTGGGGTACTTCGCTCATCATGCGTTGCATTGCCTGCTGCATCTGTATTTGCCGGCGTTTCTGCTTGACCTTGGGATCGCCCTCCATTTGCTTGAACTCCTCTTTCACTTCCTGCTTGGTCATCTTGAGACCCTTGTTGTACTTGTATTTCTGGTAGAGGTAATCGGCGTAGCCCAGGATAAAAAGGATGCAGGCAAGCTTGAGGGCGAGATCAAGTATTGCCCGCGTCATGTAGATAAATGTTCCGGCCGCCTCCATCTCGACAATGACCATGACCGACTGCAGTTCAGCGATTATGGTGTACCAGGCGATCGGCATAATTACGCAGAGCTTGGCGGAGTTAAGCGCCAGCATGACCAGGTTGCTGACGGAGAATAATTTTTTCATCCCTGACACTGGGTTAAGCTTGTTGAAGTTCAACTTCAAGGGTTTGGTGGTGAAGAGTAGACCAATCTGGTAGAGGTTGATCCCGATCGCCACCACACAGGTCAGGAGCAGGAACGGCAAAACCAGAATAACCAGCCAGAAGCACCAATTGGTGGCGTAGGCAACGATTTCCTTGCCATCCGGAATTTCCAGAGTGGGGAAATCCATGCTGAGTATGCGCACGGTGAAGTCGAGCGAATATTCCGCCATCAACCAGCCAAACAGCTTCAGTATGACTATGGCGCCAATAAGTTCCACCGCCGCGGTCAAGTCGCGGCTTTTGGCGACATTGCCTTCCAGGCGGGCGTCCTGCCGTTTTTTGGCGGTTGCTTCTTCAGTTTTTTCTTCGTTGCCGGGCATCTATGGACCACCCCATTCGCTCACCATCAGTGAAAGGTTCTGCAGCATGTCGCCAAACGCCCCCTCCGGCATCTGCTCCAGGTCCAGTCGCCAGCCCGGCGGCATCAGGGCGTAGCAGATAATTGGGTAAATAAAAATTAAGGAAGTAAGGCCAAGAACCACCCGCAAGGGCACCCCCAAGACCATTATGTGCATCTGGGGCATGGTTTTGGTGATGAACCCCTCCACCACGCTATTGAGAAGCATCACCAGGCTTATGGGTATGGCCAGTTGCAATCCTAAGGAGAAAATCCGCTGCGCCTCTATCAGGGTCATCCGGAGCAGCGGATCCAGGACAACCTCCGGCATCATGGTGCCTATGCCGACAAACTCATAACTCTTCCCCACGATGTAAATGATGACCAGGTGCAGGTTGCCCATGATGAAAAGTAGCATGGCGATGTTCATGTTCATAAAGCCGAGGAGCGGGACATCGACATTGGTCAGGGGGTCGACGACATTGGCCATGGAAAAACCGATTTGTTGCCCGGCTATTTCCCCAGCCAACTGGATACCGGAAAAAACCAGAGAGGCCAGGAAACCGATGGCCATGCCGAGGGTGAACTCCTGCATGACCAGAATGCCGATCTGGATAAGATCGAGGTACCTGGGAATTTCCGCCGTCCGCGCCGCCGTTGGGATCATCAGCAGAGAAAAGCCGCCGATGAAGAAAATCCTTAAAAGCCCCGGGAAGAGTTCCGAGGCGAAGAAGGGGGAAAAGAGGACAATGCAGCCGCAACGCACCAAAATCAATCCGAACACAATGAAGGCGACGAGGATTCGGTTGACCTCTAGCATTTCCCCACTCATGGAACCGGCTCCGATTTGCCAGTGATCGCCTTACTGGTAGTAGCTGGAAAACATCCGCATGATTTCGTAGTAGTATTCCGACATCTGGTCGATCAGCCAGGGGAGGATCAGGGCCACTATTCCCACCACCGCCCCGAGCTTGGGCACGAAGGTCAGGGTCATTTCCTGGATACTGGTGACAGTTTGCATTAGTGACACCGCCACCCCCACCACCAGGGCGGTGAGGAGAGTCGGCATCGACATTAGGAGGCACATCCACAGCATGCGGTGGGCGACCTCGATGACATCTTGGACATCCGGTATCATCCGGTACTCCTCGGAGTCAGTTGAGCGTGTTTGGGCTGGTGATCACGGGAACAATAAGCTCTTCCATGATGGTCGGGGGAAAACTGGTTATCAAGCCCTCGAACAGGAGACGCCAACCATCGACTATGACGAAGAGGATGATTTTGAAAGGGAGCGAGATCATAACTGGCGGCAGCATCATCATTCCCATCGACATAAGGACGGAGGAGATTACTACGTCCAAAACCAGAAACGGCAGGTAAAGGAGAAAACCCATCCAGAAAGCCCGTTTCATCTCGGAGCAGATAAAAGCCGGTATAAGGGCAGTCGAAGGGACATCGGCGGGTCTTAGACGTCCCTGCGCCTCCAGGCTGGCCGCGTCGCGCATCCCGGCCGCCCCCATGAAGAAATAGAGCTCCTCGTTACCCTGGTTCGCCGCCAGGCACTCGAACATGAACTTCCGTATGGGAGACATGGCGCGTTCCAGCGCCTCGGCTTGCCTTAGACGCCGCCATTCTCCGGGCGTTGTCTCGACCAGCTCACCATTCACGTAGGGGGCGATCCCGTCTAACCAGGCCGACTTCCAGGTTGGCCACATGATGAAAAAAGTGAGAAACAGCGCTAGACCCATCATAACCTGATCCGGCGGCAGTGATTGGGTGGAGAGGGCGCGCCGGATAAAGCCAAAAACTATGGTGATCCTAAGAAAACAGGTCATCATAATCAGTATCCCTGGCGACAGGGTGATTATGGTGAGAAACAGGGCGATCTGCAGGGCGGAAGACAGCTGTTCCGCCCTTTCCATGGGAACCAGGCTACCGTTTTCGATAGTGGGTAGCGGCAGATAAAGAAGGCCGTCTTCCCGCGGGTCGCCCCGTTCTAGCGCCGGAACAAAATCCATGGCGCTTCCCCGTGACTCGCCCGGGAAGGGCGCCGGTTCCCGTGGCGCCACCCCGTTCTCGCCAGTCCGGCCTAAGCCGGAGAGGGCGAGCAGGGAAAAAAGAGCCAGGGCGGCAAAAGACGTTTTCATGCTTTGTCCCACTCAGCCGATACGGTCAATGCCGTCTACTTCCTCCCCGGTGTTCCGGGAACGGATACGTTGCCGGAGGTTGCTTAGGTCGCTAGCCAGGGAATTGGTACCCCTTTCCAGTTCACCAGCCACCCGCTCTTCCTCAGTCGCCAGAATGTGGCGCTGAAACAGGCTTTGGAAAACAGACCTCCCGGCGGGGGTAGCGGGGCGCGCCTGTTCCATAATTTCCACCACTTCGTTCCCATCGGTTATTTCGCCGAGCGGGTTGATGTTGTCGGGAGTGACACCCAGGATCAAGAGGCGTTTACCGACCCGGAGGAGAGAAACATAGCGGCGGGGGTCGATGTTGGTGCGACCAAGTATTTCCAGGGCCGGATGGGCGAAAAGCTGACGGTGGCCGGGGAGAAAGCGCTTCATTAGCCAAATGACTAGGATAAAGCCGGCGGAGAAAAGGAAGACATAGAGGACAATGCTGTAAATTGAGGGGGGATGGGAGCGTTCACCTGACCGCGGTGTTCCTGGGGAGGGTCGGTTAAACGTCAGGGGGGTGTTTTCGAAGTCGTTAGTGACGCTACTAGGCGGGTTTTCGCGGGGAGGGGATGGCGTTTGTCCAGGGGAGAAAGCCGGATCAGCGGCCTCTTCGGCCGCCAGGGTGTCACCACTGAGTTGCTGGGGAATGGCCGGGATAAACAGGATGGTAAAGACCAGAACACTCCAGGCCAGACAATGGAAGTTAGGGTGTGGTCGATAACGGTAAATCAAGATGCCTTCCCCCAGGCAGTACGGCTTGGCAAGCGCTGCCAACCCCCTTCAAATGAAATCCCGTCCCTAGCGGGATCCCCCCCTCCTTTATCATGCTTATTTGCAGGGGTGGAATCAAGGAAGATTTTCGAAAAAAGTTGTTTTCAAGTTTCGCCCGAGGTTGGAAAAAAGGCGGGAATAGATAGAGGGGCGGGAAAAATAAGTAGAATTGACTTGTCGGCAAGCGGGAAAAAAATAGACTATTGTAACATCAACCATATTTGTCCTTCCGCTTGGCATCCAACTGGAAAGCCGGGCTTTTTCCCTGCGAACCTATAACGAGGTGGGTATGAAAAAGTTGGCTGTCTTGTCGGTTTTGGCTTTATTGTTGGTTTTTCCCGGGTGCCAGTCGAGCGGCACCCCCCAGGCGTCTTCGCGTCCGGTAGACCGGTTCGCTAGTCCCGATATGCTCCTTAGTAACGCGGTGGAGAGTCGTAGCGACCTTACTAGCATAGCCGGACAAGGGGTTATGCGAATAGTCGACCAGCCCAGCAGCTTCAGCCTGACGGTGAATGCCGATGTCAAGGCTGATGACACCAATCGTTTACGCATACGCGGCGACAAGCTGGCCGGAACGGTGCAGGCTTTTGACGTGGTGATGCTGGGCGAAGATATCGGCCTGTATGTCCCCATGCAAAAAGCCCTTTATCATGGCAAGGTTGCGGAACTACGTAACTTTTCCTTCTATTTCAGCCCGGACGAGGTTTTGCGCCAGCTACTTAGTCCCGACACCTCGCTTCTTCTTAAGGATTGGCAAGAGATCCCCGCCCCCCGGGGAATGGCGGCGGAGCTGGTGCTGGAGGAAGTGACCCCGGCCAACCGCCCCCACCAGATTATCGCCATCAACCGGCGTAACGGCATGCTGGTTCGAGTGAGTCACCTTGATTCTCGTGGCGAGGTAATACTGGAGAAAACCTATGGTGATTACCGGGTCTCGGGATCTGGCCGCCGGACCAGGAACGAGGGAAAGGTTTTTCCTTTCCTGATGGGTATGAATTGGCCGAGGGAAAACCGCTCCATGGAGATTCATTTCAAGGCCTTGGAGGAGAACGCGGTGATCCTGGACGAAGATTTCGATCTGGCGACTTCAGGGGATACCCAGTATTTCCCCCTGCAAGAGGTAAATATAGAAGCGGATTTACCGGCCAATAGTGTCTCCGTAGCGCCCCAGTTCCCTGGCGCCGCGGATTCAAGGTTGCTATGACCGATGCACAAACAATTCCTCGGCGCGATCGCGCGGATTTCCTGCCGGCGTCCCCGTCTGGTCTTGGGTTTGGCTGTTTTTCTTACCTTCCTGTCTTGGTTGCCCCCCCTCTTCAGTTATTTCAACGGCGGTCTTCACGCCCCTTTTGACCTTTCCACCCTTCTTCCCCAGAGCGTTCCGGCCGTGCGCGATTTTATCCGTGCGGTCACGGATTTTGACTCGGTGGACGAGGCGGTAGTGGTGTTCCACCTGGGGTCGGCGGAGGAAAGGGAGCCGCCGCCAGAAGAGATTCTCGCTAACCCCGAGCTGGGTAGCGAAGGGGCCCGGGCAGAGCGCCGCCTTGGGCGTGAACGCCAGATTGAACTGGCGGGTCGCGCCGCCGACCGGCTGGTTGACCTGCTCCAGGCCGACCCCAGGATCCAGTCCGCCTTTTGCCGACGTTACCTCCCGGAGGACCGCGACTACCTGATTTACCAGGCTCTCCCGGATTTTGGCCTTCTCCTGGTGGGAGAGGGGGAGATACCTCGCTTACGGGAGCTTATGCAGCCGGAGACGATCCGGCGTTCGGTTGCCAGCCTAAAGTCCCGTCTTGCCAGTAGCGTTTCCTCCGCCATGGCTCTGGACGAGTTTATCGTGCTTGACGCGCTGGGGCTGGGGGCGGTGTTCCAAAGGGCTCTCCAGCGTTATGGTGTCTCCGCCTCCTCCTCCGCTCCGTCCACCGGGGGGTATTTAGTGGACCAGAACCGGTCCATGCTTCTGGTGGTGGTCCAGCCGGACCGTCCGGCCCAGAGTATTAATTTTTCCCAGGCGGTATCGACTTTCATACGCCAGGCAGCCGAGACGGCTTATCAGGAGACGGTTCCCGAGGCATCCCGTAACGCCATTGCCATTGAGTTCGGCGGCGGCTATGAGGCAGCGGTACGCTACACCAACCACGTCAATGGAAACCTGTTTTCCACCCTCCTAACCAG
Source organism: Planctomycetota bacterium (assembly GCA_031289115.1). Classification (GTDB taxonomy): domain Bacteria; phylum Planctomycetota; class SZUA-567; order SZUA-567; family SZUA-567; genus JAITQC01. Next base: position 13,564 of record JAITQC010000001.1, on the reverse strand, counting down.
CCTGGCGGGGGTGCTCTGTATCTTCGGGGTCATCTACCGCCGGGTGAAAATCCTCTTTTTTATTGGTCTCCCCTTGGTGATGGCGGTCTCCTGGACTATCGGTATCGGCTGGCTGCTCTTTGGGCAGCTAAACATCATTTCCGCCGCTTTCGCGGCGGTGCTGGTAGCCCTGGGAGTGGATTACGCCATCCATATCTATAACCGCTACATTGACGAGTACGCTGCGGGACAATCCCTGGAAGATGCCTTTTTCATCGCCATCCAGAATACCGGCTGGGGGGTTATCATTGGCATGGTCACTACCACCATCGCCTTCCTTTCCCTCTTGGCGACCCGCTTCAGCCAGCTGGCGGAATTCGGTGTCCTGGCCGGGGTTGGCATCGCTCTTTCCGCTCCCCTGGTCCTTTTTGTCCTTCCCGCCTCTTTCTCCTGGTGGCTCAAGGACAACAATCAGGAAAGAACGCGTCTTCGGCCGGCCGGTCTTGGCCTGTCCCGGCTGGGGGACTGGGTGGTCAGGCATGCCCGGCTGGCTTTTGGCCTGACCCTACTGATTATCCTGGTTGATATCGGGGCCCTAGTCTTCCGGCCCGAGTCGACCCGCTTCGACGAGGGCATTGCTAACCTGCGTCCCTCGGAAAGGGTTTTTGAACTGGGGCAGGAAATAGCCAAGGCTTTTTCCAACCGCAATCCGAACTCCCTGATGCTTTTGGCCTATGGCGCCAGCGAAGAGGAGGCGGTGGAAACAGCCTCTCGGCTACGGGAGAAATGCGACGAGCTCGAACAAGCGGAACCGGGGAAAACCCCCATCCTCGCCGCCTATGAATCGTTTTTACGTTATCTCCCCTCGCCCTCCAGTCAGCGAGTCATGCTAGCCTCCTTGAAGGAAATGGACCTTTCTGCCGCCACCGATGTTTTCCGCCAGGCCTTGCTGGACGAGGGCTTGGACGAGGAGTTTTTCAGCTTCACCTTCGCCCTTCTCCAGCAGCACCAGGAGAGGATGGAAAGTAACCGGGTGGTGCTTCCCAGCGACTTGAAAAATACCCCCCTCTGGCGGCACGTGAGGCGTTTTGTCTCCCAGACCCGCCGGGAGCTTGACCTAAGAAAACCCCTGCCGGACGATTTGGTCTTTCCGGTCCAACTTGCCGCCTCGGCGGTGTCGCGTTCCGAAACGGTCAAAGCGAAAACCGGCGACATCCTGGACCGAGACGACCTTCTGGCGCTTATCCAGACGCCTGGGCTCGCCTGGCAGGACCAGGTGCGGCGGGTGAAAATACTCGAGCCTTCGGGCTGGGTGGTAAAAACCAGTATCTACCCCCCTCTGGCCGAGTCCCGTGGGCCGGGTAGCGATGATACGCCCCTAGACGATGCCTGGTTCGACGCTCTACGTAGCGCTTTCGCCATCTCGGTCAACAACGCTTCTGGGAAAAACGCCGACGATGTCATCATGGTTGGCATCCCCATTCTCTCCCACGAGTTAGCAGGGATAGTTAAGCAGGACTTTCGTCAGCTCTCGATTATGGTGTTTGTCATTTGTTCCCTGATCCTGATGGTGTTTTTCCACCACAACCCCCTCCGTCTCCTTTGGAGCCTGATTCCCGTCATTTTCGGAGTGGTTTACCTCATCGGTTTTATGAATCTGGCCGGAATCAGTTTTAATTTTGTCAACATCCTGGTGGTGCCGGTGATTATTGGCCTGGGGGTGGATAACGGCATCCACCTGACCGAGCGTTTTTTCGAGTCGGGGCGTAACACCCGCATCATTGTCCTCGACACCGGCCGCGCCCTGGTGGTTACCACCCTTACCAGTATCGCCGGCTTTGGCTCCTTGGCGATAAGCGGTTACGAGGGGGTGGCGAGTATCGGCCGCCTTTCCATCTTTGGCCTGGGCTGGATCCTCTTCGCCAGCCTTATCACCACTCCGGCCATACTCCATCTAGTCTACAACCGTTCCGAGGGGCGGAAAGATTGCTAGGCTGGAAAAATTCCTTATAATGCTAATTATCCACCTTGGTACTTGGCCGGGGAATTGTCTGGCAAAGTCCTTCTCCTGGCCATATTTTCCGAAAGGAAGCCGCATGTTCCGCCTAGCTACTCCCGCTCTCCTGGTCATGGTGTCTTTCCTTCTTTTGGCCGGGAGCCCTGCCCGCGGCGGCGAGACTCCCGGGCGCCAGCTTTCCCCCGCCGACACCGACCGGGCGATTAATGCCATTTTCGCCGGGGCGCAGGGTATTTTCCGTATGGAAGCCGATATCGAAACCCAAAAATCCGGGGGTATGCTTAAGGGTCAGCCGTTAAATTATGAGTTCCTCCGTCTCGAGGCGCCGGACCGCATGTGGTTGGAAAACCGGGGCAATAGCCGTTCTCCTCTGCCTTTGGAGAACTGCAATCTGGTAATCGTGGATGGGCGTAACCTTTGGGAAGTGGAACCACGGCAGGCGAACAACGCGGCCCGGCTAGTCAACCGCCGGCGTTTCAGCCCGCAACTGGAGGGAATGCAGACGCAAGGGATGGCCGCCTTCATTGGCTTGTTTCTTTTAGGACGAGACGCCGTCTCGGCCTCTGGGCTCCGGGGCGACTACGATATAAAGTGTTGGGAGGAGGCGCTTCCCGGCGGGGGGCAAGCCACCCTGCATTTTGTCTTGCAACCCCTACGCGGCGGAGAAAACCTTGAGCTTTGGGTCCTGCCCGGACAACCGCTTCCCTGGAAAGTGCGTTCCTTCCAACGCCTAATAATTAAATTTCCTCCTCCCCGGCCGGGTGAGGCGCCGCGTTACCGGATGGAAGAGACCATACGGGTGATCCGGAATGTGCGTACCAACCAGAACGGCCTTCCGCCCTTCACCGCCAATTCGTTTCTACTGCCCCTGGCGCGTGACATGCAAGTCAGGGACGAGCAGGATAACCGGGTATTAACCCCGCGCGAGGTCGGGCAGGAGCTGGAGGCGGTAAGAGCGCTCTATCAACAGCAGCACCAGGGGCGGTGATTTCCCCGCCGGTACGGGGCGGTTTATAGCGCTAGTTTGGCGAGGTGTCCCACGCTCTTCCCGACCCAAAAGAGCGACGCCCATCGCAACCGATGGGCGTCTTTGCCAGTGGAAGATGGTTCGCGCCCGGGATAACTAGCCGCCATTTCCCAGGTAGAGGTCAGGGCTAAAGGTGCTCCCACCTAGAGCGAAGGTGTCTTCCTGGACGGCGGCGGGCCGGGCTATAGGTTGTGGCGGTTTTTCCGGATAGTCACGCCGGTCGGGGATTTTCCCCAGTGACATTTCCGGCGTCACATCCAACCCTGGGTTCACCGGGGAGAAAGGGAGGTTATCGGGAAGGGGGTCGGGTGGACTCCAGACCAGCTTCTCGCCAGGGGCGAGAGCTTGCTTGGGTGACGCGGTGAGGTTTTGCCGCACCACCCCTCGGGGGGCGCCGGCAAAATTGTTTTTATCCCAGGGCGTTTGCCGGGTCGCCACCTCCTCCGGTCCCACCGCTATCCTTTCCCCCTCATAATAAGGCCGCGCCTTGTCAAGGGCTATGTTTGTAGGGGCTAGAGGGGGATGCGGGTTGTCGACCGCCGCCAGTTCCAAGTTTCCCCCTTTCCCTTCCGGGTAGCGGGCTAATCTTGTCCCCTCCCTAAACTGGGAGGTGTCTGGTAAACCAGCCAAAGCCTCCTCGTAACTCTGGATGTGCTGGCGTAAGCTCCCCAGGTAACCCGTTTCTTTCTGGAGGCGAAGGCTTTCGGCCGAGAGGTTTTCCTGCAATTCGCTTAACAAACGCGCCTGTTTTTCCTCCTGTAGCCGAAGTTTAGCAAGGTCACGCTGAATGCTGGCCGCGGGCGAGGAAGGTTGGTCCAGATCAATCTCCTCTCCGGTTTTTCCCCCGCTTGCCTCACTCAGGCGGTAAGTTTTTTCCAGGGCTGGTTTATTCCCCTTGTCAGCCACTTCCTTCTTTCCTCCGATCGGGAGACTGAAACAGCCAGTCATTAACCAGCAAAGAAGGGGCGCGGCAATAAAAACCGGCGTATTTTTGAACATTTCGGAGCCTCCCGTGGGTTTTCCCGTCCCGGCATTGGGGAGAAGAGTGTCCCCCCTATCTAGTATTATCGGTCTCTGGCGGCCGATAACTTTAAGCAAAAACGGCGACCGGGCGCCGACCGCGAAAAACTTGACTCCTTTGCCGTAACGCTTAAACCGGTAACGGGCGGGATGAAAAAACCCCGGGTTTAGGGAAGGCAACCCCACGCCGCGGGGGCGGGGGAAGCGCCCCGGGTTTTCCCAAGCGGCATTTCTTCACCCGGGTGAAATAGCCCAAAGCCCTTCTTGCCACCGAAGAAAGACGTTTTCGCTTGCAAATTTACGCGTTTATCTTTATTTTATCTTAATATTGTCATTTAGCTTGCCCCGCCCCGGCCGGGCATAAGAATGAAAGCTCTCACATGCCTGAATCTCCCAGCCATTTTCTTACCGAACTCATCAAAGAAGAAAACATTCTTGTAAACCTTCCAGTTGAAGAGCATACCGCCGTCATCAAGGCCATGGTGCATAATTTTGTCGAAACCGGCCTTATCTCCAAGAACCATTCGTCGACTGTGTCCCGGCTTCTTAACGAACGGGAAGCCCTGGGTTCCACCGCCATTGGCGGTGGGGTGGCGATCCCCCACGCCCGTATCGGCTTTTCCGATCAACCGCTTTTGGCTTATGCCTTGCTGAAGAACGGCGATGGCTTCAAGGCCCTGGACGGCGGACCGGTAAAGTTTGTCTTCATGGTCCTCACGCCCAAAGACGACGATGCTTTGCATCGGAATGTCCTACGCGGCATAACCGTTTTTGTGAAGAACCATACCCATCTCAAGGCACTTTCCGGTTGTAAAACTCCATCCGATGTGAAAAGTGTCTTCGCCGATTACGCCTAGGGGCGCTACTGGGGCAGGGGTTGGTTCCTGGTCCCGGGGTGTTTTTTCTAGCCCGCCGCCGGGAGCTGGGGGTTAATTTTGCCAGTCATCCTGACCTTGCTAGCTTTCCTTGCCATTCTGGCGCTCGCCTGGGTAATTCTTAAATCGGGGAGAGGGGCGAAAACGGGTGACGCCAAGCCGCCCGTCCCGGAGCGGACTCCCGAGCGGGAGCAGAAGGAGGCGGAAATCCTGGCTCGCCTGGAGCGCCTGAAAAGCAAAAAAGACCGGGCGGCAAAGGCGATCGAGGACGATCCGGTACGGGCCGCCAAGGTTGTACGTACCATGATGCGCGAAAAACCCAAGCAGGAACCATGACCTTTGCCAAATACATCCTTATAGTCGACGACCATGACGCCACGCGTGACACCTTGACCGAGGTGGTGCGGGAAATGGGGCACGAAGTGGTTACCGCCGCCAACCTGGCCGAGGCTATGGCGCGGGCGGGCGACCTCACTTTCGACCTGGTTCTTACCGACCTGAAACTTCCCGATGGTAGCGGTATCGAGGTGATGCGGCGAATCAAGCAGTTGCACCAGGAGACACCGGTGGTGATGATCACCGGTCACGCCACTATCGACAACGCGGTGGAGGCGATGCGCCTGGGCGCCTATGAGTACCTGACCAAACCAGTCGACCTGAAGCGGCTACGGGTGGTGATCCAGAACGCCCTCTATCTTTCCACCCTGGAAAGAAAGATCAGCCGGGCCGGCGCTCTGGACGCCATTGTCGGACACTCGGCGCCGATCAGTGGAGTGAAGGATCTTATCAAACAAATCGCCGGGACTGACGTCACCGTCCTTATCCAAGGCGAAAGCGGCACCGGCAAGGAGATGGCTGCCAACGCCATCCAATCCCTTTCCCCCCGCCGGGACGCCCCTTTTGTCCGGGTGAATGTGGCGGTCCTTTCGCGTGATCTTATCGAAAGCGAGCTCTTTGGACACGAGAAGGGCGCTTTCTCCGGCGCCATCCGCCAGCGCAAGGGAAGATTTGAACTGGCCGATGGTGGCACCCTGTTCCTGGACGAGGTGGGTGAAATGCCCCTTGACCTCCAGGTGAAACTCCTTCGGGTTTTGCAGGAGCATGAGTTTGAGCGGGTAGGCGGGACAGACACTCTGCCGGTCAATATCCGCCTTATCTGCGCCACCAACCTAGATCTTAAAGCCAGGGTGGAAGAGGAAAGGTTTCGCGAAGACCTGTATTTTCGCATTAACGTGGTCCGGGTCACCATGCCGCCTCTAAGGGAGCGGCGGGAAGATATTCCCCTGCTGGCCGACCACTTTCGCCAGAAATACTGTTCTCGTTACAACCTCGACCGGGAATTCAGTTCTGATGTCATGCCGATACTGAAGCGCTATTCCTGGCCTGGCAATGTCCGTGAACTGGAGAACGCGGTTGAAGGGGCGGTGGTGCGTAGCGCCGGGACAGTCATTGACCCGTCCTGTCTTCCCGAGGATACCGGCGGGGTAAAGGTGCCAAAACGCCTGGTTCTTCAGCCGGGGTTAACCATGGATTCAGTCGAGCAAAAGTACATCACTTACGAATTAGAACGTCTGGGCGGCAACAAAAGCCTGGCGGCCAAGAACCTGGGAATAGGGCTGAAGACCTTGTACCGAAAGATTGAGTCCTATGGGGAACCGCTTGCCAGCGCCGGGACGGAAGATGAGGATGCGTGAGGTGGTGTACGGGTTTTGCTTGCGCCCCTTACCCTAATATAAATATAATAGGAACTTGGGCTTTAACCGGCGTAGGGTTGTATCTTTATCGCCTGTTTATTGCTAGGCCCAGGTTAGTCGGGGTCGACTGGCAGGGGAAGCGTAACTGCCGGCAATTTTAGTTTTAAAGTTTCCGGTGACTTTTTGGGGTTACACCTCGGGCGGTCCCATTTTCCGGGGTTCTCCCCACAAAAATCACTGTCAGACACCTGGAGGGTTGTCATGGTAAGCGATAATATACCCGGCGGGAGTAACAAACGCGGGTTACACCGTTATTATCTGATTTACTATCTGCGTGTTTTTGACCGGGATTCAGGACAAATTCTGGGACACCTGGTGGATATCAACACCAATGGCCTGATGATCATCCGCGATTCCGTGATTGAGGTGGGGACGGTGTACAACCTCCGTTTGCGCTGGCGCAGTAGCTCCGGGCGGTTGACGGTGGCGGATATTGAGGGCACCTGTCGCTGGTGCCGGCCGGACGTCAATCCGGATTTCTATGGGGCTGGCTTTGCCATAACCTCCGGTAGCGAAGAAAATATCAAGGCGATCAAAGAACTCATTGGCGACCTCTCCATTCAGGATAAGACCTAAGCCATTTTTCCTTGACTTTTTCCCGATTTTGGGCAATCATAAATTCGCTTTACTGCTTTGGCCGGATGCGGTGGTTGTGTTGTTTTTCCTATTTGGCGCTGGGTTGGGCCGATTTAGGAGCGGGTTTGGCCCGCTCTTTTTTTATTGCCTTTTTTTCTGGTTTCGCCGTTTGTTCCTGGTGACGGCGAAGCTTGGCTGGCGGAAGGCCGGTTTTCCTGGTTAATCAGTGGGCACCGGGTTTCCTGTTGTTTTTTCGGCGGTGATAATGAAGCCGGAGAGGGTTCATTGCTTACCCTTTCCCTCTGTATTTTCGTTAGGGGTTTTGGTGATGAGTATAAATGAAGATTTTTTACGCCACATCGACAGTTTGCACAGGGAAAAAGGGATCGACCGAGAGCAGCTTATTGAGTCTATCGAGGCCGCCCTGGTTTCCGCCGCCCGCAAGCGTTACCCCAAGGTTGAGGAATTGCGGGTCAGAATTGACCGAAAGTCCGGGGTGATTCGCCTGCTTGACGGAGACATACCTTTCGATGTCATGGATCCGGCCACTTTCGGGAGGATCGCTGCCCAGACCGCCCGACAGGTTATGATCCAGCGGATTCGCGAGGCGGAGTCGGATGTTGTCTACGAAGAGTTCACCGCCAAGATTGGCACCATTGTGAACGGGGTTATTCAGCGGGTGGAGCGGGGGACGGTAATTTGCAACATTGGCAAGTCAGACGGTATACTCCCACGCCAAGAACAGATACCATCTGAGAATTACCGGCCTAACGAGCGGATCCGGGCCTATGTGACACAGGTGCGGAAAAAAGGCAACAAAATCATCATCATTCTCTCGCGCACCCATCCCGACTTGGTGCGGGAACTCTTTGAATTGGAAGTGCCGGAAATATACGAGCGTATTGTCGAAATCAAGGTGATGGTGCGTGAACCTGGCTACCGGACCAAGATCGCCGTATACAGCTCGGACAGCCGGGTAGACGCGGTGGGCGCCTGTGTCGGGGTGCGGGGTAGCCGCATCCGTAACATTGTCGAGGAGCTGGGCGGGGAAAAGATAGATATTGTCCGCTGGAACGAGTCGCCGGAGCTCTTCATCCGTAACGCCCTTTCGCCATCCCTGATCGATCACATCGAATTCGACCGAAACCACCAGCGGGCCAGGGTTATCGTCCCCGAGGAGCAGCTTTCGCTGGCGATCGGCCGCAAGGGCCAGAACGTGCGGTTGTCCTCCCGTCTCACCGGCTGGAATCTGGACATAATGACCATTAACCAGCATAGCGCCTGGCTGGAGAAGGGCCGGAAGGAAATCGCTTCCCTTCCGGGCATAAATGAAAGCATCGTGAACAACATGCAACTGGTCGGTTTTGGCTCCTTCCACGACATCATGGAGTTGGGAATTGACCGCCTGAAGGAAATCAAGGGTATTGGCGAGAAAAAGGCCCAAGAGATTTACAATTTCGCGGTGGAGGGGTATCGTAAACGCCTAGAGACAGACTCCCGCGAGTTGGCTGAGGCCAAGGAGTCGCGGACCAGCCGCCCCGGTGGTCCTGGCGAATTATTGACGACCGAGGCTGTCCCGCTGGAGACGGCGGAAGGTGACTTGGCTCTGCCGGAGGCCGAGGCTCTGCCGGAGGCCCTGACTGAACCAGAGGCCCTGGCCGAGGAGTCGGTGGTGGAGGTTTCCCAGCCAGTTGAAGAGGAACCAGCCGTTAGCGGCGTGGACGGTACTACCGGGATCTAAAAATTACCAGAAAGAGAGCGGGGAAGGGAGACGGCCGGCGTCTCTTCCCGGTTGGCACGCAGTGACGCCAGGAAACAGATGGCGGGGTAATGAATAGGAAAACTGTAAATGCGGTTACATGAACTGGCGAAAAAGCATGGCTTCAATCAGCAGGATCTTCTCACCGCGGTGCAGAAAGAGGGTTTTGACGTCAAAAACACCCTCATGGTTGTTGACACTGTGGTTGAAACCTGGGTGAGCGAAAAAGCCAAAATTGGCTGGACACCGCCCTCTCCGGAAAAGAAGGTTCTGAAAAAGAAGAAGTTGGTGCTGGTGAAGCCTGGTAGCGGCACCAAGCCGGGTGAAGGTGAGTCGGAAACCGCTTCGCCAGTTCCGGGCCAGCCTGAGGCGGTTACGCCCCAGGCCACCCCCAATGCCGACCTTCCGGAAGAACCCCCCGTGGTGGTTGCCGACACCCCGGAGCCGGTTGCGGCGGGTTTGCCTGCCTCGCCACCACCAACGGAAACGCCCACCCCGGACAAAACGGCGGACACCGAAGTCATCCCGGTGGTCGAGGAGAAAGCCCCGCCCCTTCCTATCAAACGGGTCAACGCCAAGATACGGGGGACGGCGGTTGTCGGCCAAGTGTCAGCCGAGACCATGGCTGCTATCAAGCGAACCAAGACCCCGTCGAGCGGGCAAGCTCCCGCTGCCAAGACTGGTGGACGTCGGGAGTCGGCGCCACCTCCGGCGCCTGAACGCCCCCGCGGCGGCAAACCCCAACCCGCCCGGGTGGAACCGATCATTCCGGAAACCGACCTCTCCGGCAAACCCCGGGTTAAGCAGCGCCTGAAAACCCGCGAGCGGGGATCCGAGTCCGAGGAGGAGGCGCTGGAGCGCAAGAACAAGGCGGCCAAGCGGGGCAAGGAAAAGCGTCAGGACTGGGGTATCGAGGACGATTTCGAGACTGATTTCGAAGAGCCGTCAGAGGACACCCCGGCTGAACCCACCTCCGGCACAGCGGTTATTGAGACTATCGCCAGTGACTTGATCGCTAATGAAGAAGAGGCGGTGCGCTCAGGATTTAAGCACAAACGCGCCGATTTCAAATCTAAACGAATGCAGCATGAGCTTCCGGCCAGTTTCACTGACATCAGTAACGACTTCGCCCGTGGCCTAGGCGGGGGTGGGCGGCGGCGCTCCAGCCGGGGTACCGCTGTTCGCCACAACACCGGCCGGCGTTCCCGGACCCGGCGAATCGTTGGTCCGGTGCAGCGAGTCCCCGGCCAAGCGGCCATAGTATACCTGGGGATGACTCTACGCGACCTTTCGGTAGCTCTGGGGGTGAAACTTCAGGAAATCCTGGGCTGGATGATCCAGCAGGGTAAAATCATCCAGGTAAACGACATCCTGGCGGAAGGCGACATCAACCTGGTGGCGGAGCATTTCAAGATAGAGATAAAATGGGAAGTCCCGGAGGATTTGGAGCAGGATCTAGTCGACGAGGCGCACCAGCAGGATGTCACCTCCTCCGACACCGGGATGTTTGTGGAGCGTCCCCCGGTGGTCACCTTTATGGGTCACGTCGACCATGGCAAGACCAGCCTCCTGGATTGCATTCGAAACACCCGGGTGGTGGACGGGGAATACGGCGGTATTACCCAGCACATCGGCGCCTATTCGGTAAAACATGGCCGTAAACAAGTGACCTTCCTGGATACCCCCGGCCACGAGGCGTTCTCGGCGATGCGAGCCAGGGGAGCCAACCTTACCGATGTGGCGGTTTTGGTGGTGGCTGCTGATGACGGGGTGATGCCGCAGACTGAAGAGGCGGCGGTGCACGCCAAGAATGCCGGCGTCCCCATTGTGGTGGCGATAAACAAATGCGACCTCCCTTCCGCCAACCCCGCCCGGGTGCGTCAGGAACTCGCCAACCGTTTGTCACTTCTTCCCGAGGAATGGGGTGGCCAGGTCGGCATGGTGGAAGTGTCAGCCGTGACCCGGTCTGGTATCGACGGGCTGCTTGAGCGTATTCTCCTTGAAGCCGAGGTTTTGGAACTCCGGGCCAATCCCACGCGTCCGGCCACCGGTTTTGTGGTGGAAGCCCGGATGTCAGAAGGACAGGGGGTCGTAGCCACCATGCTGGTTATGGATGGCACCCTGCACGCTGGCGACATCATACTTTGCTCTAGCGGCTATGGAAAAATCCGCTTCATGCTGGATGAATTCGGCAAGCCCATTACGGCGGCCGGGCCGGGAGCTCCGGTCCGCCTCTCCGGACTTTCCTCTGTTCCCGAGGCGGGTGACAAGTTTTTCATTCTTGACGACCTCTTGAAGGCCAGAGCCATAGCCGAGCAGCGCGAGCGCGAGTCCCGCGCCGCCGCCCTGGCTAAACGCCAGCACGTCACCCTGGAAAACCTGACCACCCATCTGGCTGGCTCAGGCAAGCGTGAACTTAACGTCATTATCAAGGCCGATGTGGTGGGCTCCCTCGAGGTTATCGAAAAGACCCTGCATGGCCTGGCAACGGAAGAGGTAAGTATAAGCATCATTCATTCCGCGGTTGGCGGTATCAACCGCGCCGATGTCATCCTAGCCGATGCCAGTGACGCCATCATTATCGGCTTCCATGTCGGAATGGAGAGCCAGGCCCGCCTGGAGATGATTAACCTAGGGGTGCAGGTCAAGGCTTACCATATCATCTACCGGATGATTGAAGACATGCGGGCGGCCCTGGAGGGATTGTTGCCGCCAGAGGAAAAAGAGGTTGTCCAGGGTCATCTGGAGATTCGCCAGGTGTTTCGCGCTTCCAAGATCGGCGCTATTGCCGGTTGCTATGTCACCGATGGCGTGGTGCAGCGCGCCAGCCGTATCCGTCTCTACCGTAACCAGGTCGTGGTTTATGACGGCGTGATTCAAAGCCTGAAGCGTTTGAAAGACGATGCCCGCGAAGTGAAGGCCGGCTTTGAATGCGGGGTGAAAATCCACAACTACGACGGTATCGAGGAGGGTGATGTCATCGAGGCGTTTGTTATTGAGGAAGTGGCCAGGAAGCTCTAGCGTAAGTAACTTTTCCCGGGAGGGGCCGCTCTTCGCGGGGAGGGGTTTTAATGCGGATTGGCTGGCTAAGGGTTGAACTCCGTATTCAGGGAGCTAGGAGCCTCAAGGACAAGCGTCGCCCGCTTCGCTCGCTTCAAGAACGTCTGCGTGGCCGTTTTAACGTCTCAGTGGCGGAGGTCGCCCATCAGGACAATCACCAGTTGGCGGTTATCGGTCTAGCGGTCGCCGCCTCGAGCGGGGAGATATTGGCCCGGGAATTGCAGCGGGTGGTGGAGTTTATTACGCAAAACCCCGATTGTCAGGTCTTGGATATCCGCCAGGACAGTATTGGTGCTGGCGAAATGTCTTCGCGTTTGACGTTGGAGTAGGAGAACAGGCGGGTATGCCCAGTAGGCGTCAGGAGCGGGTTAATAAACGCATAGTGCAGGAGGTGGTTACCGCCCTACGCCGCATCAAGCGTGACGATATAGGATTTGTCACCCTCACCCGTTGCGAAGTCTCCCACGACATGCGTCACGCCACGGTTTTCCTCTCGATTTACGGCTCGAGTCAACAGCAGGAGCATGGTCTGGAGGTTATCCGCCATAACGCCTCCCGAATACGCTTCATGATCGGCCGTCCCCTCGGTTTAAAAAACACTCCCCAGTTGCATTTCGAATTTGACAGTACGGTCGCCACCGGCGACCGGATGCTGCAGATTATTCGGGAAGCCCGCCAGACCGACCGTGACCCTAGCCCACTTACCCCGGTAGAAGTGGAGGAATTGGTGGCGGGAAGCGTTGCTCGCCCGGCGGGGGAAGCTAGGCCTCTGGTTACGGTGCGCCCCAGTGACGACGCGCTTTTCGAACAGGCCCGGCAGGAGATGCAGGCGGAGGCGGATTCCACTGCCCTTGACGACACCCCGGGTTGGCAACCGATTGACCTGGACGCCATTCCTGACGCGGATTAGCTTTCGCCGCTCTTTTTTAGCCACTCCCCCCTTGTGGGCCGCTCGTTATACCTAGGCCATCCCCGGGTCTCTCTTTTTCTTCGTTACTCCACTTACCCCACCTCCATTTTTTACCAGATTTTGCCGCCTCCCCCGTGATTCAGGCCGCCTTAAAAAAGCTGGCGGAGGGGAAAACCCCTCCGCCAGCGCGGATAAAAAGTGTTCTGACCGATTTAACCCGCTTCTTTCTCTCAATACCTGCCAAAATCAGCGTCGTCCAGGATTATCTTCTTGGATGGCGCTACCACGGCGTCGGGATTTTCCGGCAAGGATTCGCGCTCAAAAGAAGTGCCGGGAGCCAGAGAGTTGGCGTCATTGTCAGCCGCCCGGTTGATGTTTTTGCTGTCGATATCTTCCAGCGGGATAATGCTGTTGGGGTTGACTCCAGGGGCGGTGGAATTGGCTTTGTCTGGGTCATGGTGGAATTGATTCCACTGTTTGGCGGAAAAACCGCCGGAAAACATGGAATGGTGGGACTCGCCGCTGTCCGACCAAGATGGTTTTTCCAGAGGCTCGAGGGATATGGACAGGTTGTCTTGATTGTTGGA
>JAITQC010000220.1 GCA_031289115.1 Planctomycetota bacterium | reverse complement strand
ATAGTCACCCCGAAACGTCCGCTCGCCACCTGCTTGGTGGTGCTTCGGCGCCAGCTTCCGTCCGGGTCGGGGATGTTACGCCGGGGGTCTTCTCCTCCTTCGCCACTGTTGGAGCGGCTGTTAATGGAGTTCATCGCCATCGCCATCGCCTCGTGGGCGGGTCCGGAGAGAGCGCCAAAGGACATGGCGCCGGTGACAAAGCGGTGGAGTATGGAAGACACCGGCTCCACCTGGGTCACGGGGATGGCGGGGCCGGCTGGAACGAAGTCGAGAGTGCCCCGCAGGGTAAAGGCTCGGCTGGCCTGGTTGTTGATGCGCTCGGCGTAGGCGAGGTAGGCCGTCGTGTCGTCATTACGTACCGCCCGGTGAAGCAGGGTTATGGTTTCCGGCGACCACAGGTGGCGTTCACCGTGTTTGCGGAAGCGGTATTGACCGCCTACCGGTAGGGGCGGCTCAAGGTTAGGCACCTCCGGCACCACGACGGCTGAACGCAGGCGTCCAGAGTCACGCAATCCGCCCAGATGATTTTCCTGGAAGGGGGTGGCGTTTTCCAGGCGGAAAAGGGCGTCCGCCTCGAGATGCGCCAGGCCAATGCCGCCGACCCGGGAGGTGAGACCGGGGAAGTAGCGCTGGATCAACTCTTCGCTAAGTCCCACCGCTTCGAAGATTTGCGCCCCACGATAGCCACGCAGGGTTGAAATCCCCATTTTGGACATGGTTTTCAGAAGACCTTTGGCGAGGGCGTGGACATAGTTGTCTACCGCCGCCGCCGGACCCAGGCGTTCGGAAAGCTCTTGGCGCACCGCCATGCTGACCACGCTGTCAAAGGCGAGCCAGGGGTTGACGGCGGAGGCTCCCATGCCAAGAAGCAGGGCGAGGTGGTTTACTTCCCGGGCGTCGCCAGCTTCCGCCACCAACCCGATCGACAGGCGCGAACCATCCTGGAGCAGGTGGTGGTTAATCGCGGCCACGGCCAAAAGGGAGGGGATGGGAAGGTTCTTGGTGGTAGCCTTCTTGTCGGAAAGGATGATTATTTTCACCCCCGCCCGGGCGGCGTCCTCGGCTTCTCGCTCCAGGCGGGACAAGGCCCGTTCCAGAGCTTCGCCGGGTTTGTCCCCCGGACCCGGGCGCTCCTGCAGGGCGTCCAGGGTAACGGCGCGGAAATCGTCAATCTCCAGGCCGCGTAACTTCACCATGTCCTCGTTAGAGAGAATGGGGCGGCTCATTTTGAGGAGGCGGGCCTGGCGGGGAGACTCGTCAAGGATGTTGGGGTGGTTGCCCATGAAGGTCATCAGGGACATCACCAGCTCCTCCCGGATAGAATCAAGGGGTGGGTTGGTGATTTGGGCGAACTGCTGGCGGAAATAGGAAAACAGGAGGGGATGCAGGTTGGAGAGGACCGCCAGGGGGGTGTCAGCCCCCATAGAGCCAATGGGTTCAATGCCTTTGGAGGCCATGGGGTCGAGAATAATTCCCGTGTCGTCGCGGGTGTAGCCAAAAAGGCGCTGTCGGAAAGGGAGGCTTCCGGGGTTAAGCGACATGTCAATAGGGTTACCCAGGAAACCAGGGATTTCCAGACGGTTCTCTTCGACCCAGCGCCGGTAGGGGCGCCGGCGCGCCAGGCGGGTTTTAATCTCGTAATCGTCAAGGATGCGGCCGCCACCGATGTCAGCCACTAGCATTTGTCCCGGACGCAAGGCCCCCTTTTCCACCACCTGGTCGGCGGGGAAATCCACCACCCCTGTTTCCGAGGCGAAGACCACCATACCGTTCTTGGTGACGGAGTAGCGGGCGGGACGTAGGCCATTACGGTCAAGGCAGGCACCGATACGCACGCCATCGGTAAAGACAATGGCGGCTGGACCGTCCCAGGGTTCCATAAGGCCGGCGTGGAATTCGAAAAATCCCCGTAGGTCTGGTCCCATCGGGTATTTGGCACCCCAAGCCTGGGGCATCAGCATGGCCATGGAGTGGTCCATGCTTCTACCGCCCCTTAGAAGGAGTTCGAAAGCGTTGTCAAGGCTGGCGGAGTCGCTGGCTCCCTCCTCAAGAAGGGGGACGATTTTTTTGATGTCAGCGCCAAAAAGCGGCGACTCCAGGCGGCTACTCCGGGCTGAAAGCCAGTTGCGGTTGCCGCGGACCGTGTTAATCTCGCCGTTGTGGGCCAGACCCCGCATAGGTTGGGACAGGCGCCAGGAGGGGAAGGTGTTGGTGCTGTAACGCTGGTGGAGAAGGGCAAGGGTGGAGACAAAATCCGGATGATTGAGGTCGGGGTAAAACTTCGCCAACTGGTGGGCCAGCATCATTCCCTTGTAGACCACAGTGCGGCTGGAAAGGCTAGGAAGGTAAAAACGCTCCAGATCATAGCCTGCTTCAGCCGCCGCCGCCTCCAGGCGTTTTCGGAGAATGTAGAGACGTCTTTCCATGGCGTCCGGGTCGTCCCCGGTCAGGGGTTGGCGGGGAACCAGGAAAAACTGCTCAATACGCGGGCGGTTTTCCGCCGCCAGCTTGCCTAGACGCGTTGGCTCAACCGGCACCTCTCGCCAGCCTAGAAGCCGCCAACCCTCCTCTTCGATCCGGAGGGCTAACACTTTTTTTAGCTCAGCCGCCTCCTCGGGCAGGAAAGCCATACCCACGCCATAGGAGCCGGGTTCAGGGAGGTCAAGGCCACTGGCTTGGCTGAAAAAGTGGTGCGGGATGCGCAGCAGTATCCCCGCCCCGTCCCCAGTGTCTGAATCAGCGCCGGAGGCGCCGCGGTGGGTCAGGTTGATAAGAGCCTTCAGACCTAATTCCACCACCGCGTGGCTGGCAGAGCCGTCCAGGCGGCAGACGAAACCCACCCCGCAAGAATCATGCTCCAGGGCTGGATCGTATAGTCCTTGTTTAAGCATTTAAAAATTCACTTCCTCAAAAATACTCGCAGGCTATTGCGGCAACTGGTAGACAGCCCATTTTATTAAAAACACTTTTCGCGTGGTTTTGACAAAACTTGAACCCTTAAGACAGTTTGATTCAAGCTGGGCCCGGGTTATTCACGCCTTCGACAGCTTTATTCTACGCCGCGCCTAGGGCGCTTTCTGACCCATGTCAGTCGGTTTCATTGTTAGTTATGGCTTTATCCACTTCCCAGGGTAGCTTTTCAAGCGTTGGGCCACAGGTACTGCAATTTATGCGGCGCAGTCTATATGCGATATAGGTGGGGGTTTCCATAAGAGGTTCGTATTTCAAAAACCTGGCTGGCATATAATCACGGCAAGGGCCTTCTTTTCCGCATTTACCGCATTTTCCCGGATTGTCTCCAGTCGCCTTGATATACACATTTAGTCGTTTGGGTTTTTTGTCAGGATAAGTTTCGCCAAGAGTTTCAACCAGGGAAACATAGTACCCGGGGAATCTATTGTATAGCGTTAGTAAAGGTTCCAGGTATTGGTCAGACATTTTAAAATCCCCGGAAGTCAGATAATCCGAATAATACAAGGCGGGATTCTAGTGCTTCGCCTCGCTACTACCAGCGTTATTTGTTTAATTCTGGGTCAGGGAAAAAGGCCCACACCATACCCGGGTAGCGCAGGTTTTTCTAGCTTTACCCAGCCAAAAACCCGCCACGGCAAAATCCCGGGGTGAAGGAAAATTGGCAAAGACAAAATTGCGCAACTAGCATTCAAGCCAATGAACGCCGGTTGCGCAATCGGAAAAACAGTACCAGAGGCAGGCAAACAGCCCGTGACTAGAAGGTGAAGAACATCTCGCCATAGCAGGGGAAGGGCCAGATTTTATCCGGCACCAGGTCTTCCAACTGGTCCACTACCTTCCGCAGTTCCAGCATTGCCGTAACCACTAGGCTACCGTTGTTGTCATTCAGGACCGTCTCCAGGTTGTTTACCGACCGGTAGAGCTCTTCCACCAACTCGGCCACCCGGGTGTAAGCGTCGCGGCGCGACTCGTCGTCGCGGCCAAAGTGCTCGGCTGATTCCAGGGATTTGGCGAGGATCTTCTCCATTTCCAGGGCGGCGGGAATAATGAAGGTCCGGCTGAGGTCCAGGGCGCACCCACCCTCCATGTTGACAATCTGTCCCCAGGTGTGGAGGTAGACTTCGTACCGCGACCTGGCCTCGCGCTCGGTGAGGACGCCGTATTTGCTGTAGAGGGCGATGGTGGCGGGTTCGATAATGGTTTTCAGGGCTTCGGGAGTTGTCTCAAGATTGGGAAGTTTCCGCTTGGCAGCTTCCTTTTTCCAATCTGGCGAGTAGCCGTCGCCGTCGAAGATGATGCGCTTGTGCTTGGCCACCGTGTCCTGCAACACATCCTGGAGGACGGCGTGGAATTCTTTACTGTGGCCTTCCGTGTCCTTCTTCCTGGCGGCGGGGAGTTTTTTCTCAATAGCGTTAAGCATCTCGTCCAAGGCGGCGGCCATGGCGAGGTTGAGGGCGGTGTTGGGTTCGGCGCAGCTTTGGCTCGATCCTACCGCCCGGAATTCAAACTTGTTGCCGGTGAAGGCGAAGGGCGAGGTGCGGTTGCGATCGGTTACGTCGCGGGGTAGGCTAGGTAAGGTTGAGACGCCAATCTCGATTCGGCCGCCTTTTTTGCTGGTTTTGGCGCCACCGGTCTCAATTTGGCTAATTATGTCCTCAAGCTGCTCCCCGAGATACACTGACATGATGGCGGGAGGAGCTTCGTTGGCTCCTAAGCGATGGTCGTTGGCGGCTGAAGCCACCGAGGCGCGGATAATGGCGGCGCTACTGTCAATAGCCTTGAGGACCGAGGCCAGCATGAAGAGGAACTTGGCGTTTTCATGGGGAGTTTCACCCGGCGTGAACCAGTTTTTGCCATCGGTACCGACGATGGACCAGTTGTTGTGTTTGCCACTGCCGTTGACGCCGGCGAAGGGTTTTTCGTGGAGGAGACATTGGAAGCCGTGTTCGGGAGCCAGGTCCTGCAGGGTGTGCATGATGACGAGATTGTGGTCGACTGCCAAGTTCTGCTCTTCGAAAACCGGGGCGATTTCGAATTGGGCCGGGCTTACTTCGTTATGGCGGGTTTTGGATGGCACTCCCAGCCGCCAGAGACGGTTGTCGACATCGGCCATGAACTCCAGCACCCGTTTCTTGATACGGCCGAAATAATGGTCTTCCATCTGCTGGTGGCGGGCCGGCCGGCGGCCGAAAAGGGTGCGGCCGGTCATTATTATGTCCGGACGCGACTCATAGAGCTTGCGGTCGATCAGGAAATATTCCTGCTCTGAACCTAGGGTGGCATAGGGGCGGTGGGTTTCCGGAACGTTGAAAAGGGTGCCCACCCGTTTAAGCTGTTTGACCAGGGCGGCTTGGGAGCGTAGAAGCGGGGTTTTGACGTCTAGGGCCTCGCCGTGGTAGCCGCAGAACACCGTGGGAATACAGAGCACCGCCCGGGAAGTGTGGGCGTTAAAGACAAAGGCGTGGCTGGTGGGGTCCCAAGCGGTGTAACCCCTGGCCTCGAAAGTGGCGCGTAAACCCCCGGAAGGGAAGGACGAGGCGTCTGGTTCGCCCTGGATAAGCTCTTTACCGGAAAACTGGGCAATCACTCCGCCCTGGAAATCCGGGGTGAGGAAGGAGTCGTGTTTTTCCGCCGTGGTGCCGGTAAGGGGCTGGAACCAATGCGTGAAATGGGTGGCTCCCTTGCTTATCGCCCAGGATTTCATGGCGTCGGCGATTTCCTCGGCGATAGCCGGGTCAAGCGGAGTACCATCCTGAATGGTGGCTTTGATCGCCTTGTAGACTTTGCCTGACAACCATTCCCGCATGGTGGCAAGATTGAACGAGTCGCAGCCGAAATTATCCGCTAGTCCAGCGCTTCGCTTCGGTTCACAATCGCATTTAGCCATCTTGGTCTCCACTTTTTCTCTGTGAGGTGCCAACCCCGACCATAAATAAGATAAAACCCGGAAACTATAGGGGAAAAACAGTCATGTTAGCCAACAATGCTTCAATTATTGGCATGCAAATTTTCTGCCATCTCGCAAGAGTTATCGGACGTATCTAGCAACAACCATTATGACAGGATGTTAAGTGGCTGGCAAACTTTTTCTGATTTGGGGAAGAGTGGGGAAGGGAGATTCCTGTGACAAATTTGTCAGGCGAATAACAAATTTGTCACAGGTTGGTAAAGGTCAGCGGGTCGATGCGCAATTGCTTGGAGCGGTAGGATATTATTCTTTGGGTAGAGCCAAGAAGCTGGGCCGCCTGCCTGACATTGCCGCGGGTGGTTTTAAAAGCCTCGACAATGAGGCTACGTTCGTAGTTTTCCACCATGGTCTTGAAATCCAGGTGGCCACCTGACTCATCCGGAGGGAGACGCAGGCTGGCTGGCAGGTGTTCCACCCGGATCACGCTGTCAGTGGCCAGGATCACCGCGTGTTCAATACAGTTTTCCAGTTCCCGGACATTTCCCGGCCACTGATGCCGGGTCAGCACCGCCATCGCCTCCGGAGCGATGGACGTTATGTTTTTCCCAGCGCTGGCTGCGTATTTTTCCAGGAAAAACTCGGCCAGGAGCGGGATATCGGACTGGCGTTTCCTAAGGGGCAGGAGATAAATCGGGAAAACATTGATGCGGTAGAAAAGGTCGCTACGGAAGCGACCCTCCCGGGTCATGGCGAAAAGATCCTGGTGGGTGGCGGCGATTACCCGGACATCCACCTTGAGGGTTTCCCTTCCCCCCACCCGCTCAAATTCCCTCTCCTGGAGAACTCGCAGTAGCTTCACCTGCATGAACTGGGAGATGTCACCGATCTCGTCCAGGAATATGGTGCCACCGTCCGCCTGTTCAAAACGGCCATGCCGCATCGCCACCGCCCCGGTGAAGGCACCCTTCTCGTGGCCGAAAAGCTCGCTTTCAATAAGCGATTCCGGGAGGGCGGCGCAATTGACCCGGATGAAGGGTTGGTCGGAGCGACTGCCGTTGTAATGCAAGGCTTCGGCCACCAGCTCCTTGCCGGTTCCTGTCTCGCCGTTAATAAGGACGGTGGAGCGGCTGGAGGTAGCCTGGGCTATCTGGTCAAACACAATACGCATCTCGCGGGATTTACCGACGATGTTCCCGGGAGCCAGGCTCCCTTTCAGGCGGCGGAGGAGCTGGCGGTTTTCCTTGGCCAGGCTTGACTGGTTTTCCCTGGCGTCCCGGCGCATGCGGATAGCCTGGGCTAACATCGCCGCTACCACGCCAAGGAGGCTAGCGTCAGCCCAGAGCGCGTCCTTGGGTTTGGAGCGCCCGTCCATCGACAGGGTGCCGAGGACCTGTTGGCCAATAACCACCGGGACGCAGATAAAGGACGTGTCCAGACTCCGGTTCCGGTTGGTGCGGTTGAGGAATTCCTGGGATTCGGCGATGGAGGGAATGACCGCGGGTTTTCCCGTGGCCGCCACTCGGCCGGTTATTCCTTCGCCTAGCCGGTATCGCACCTGGTCGGTTTGCTCACTGGTGAGGTCGCTTGCCAAGTCAATCACCACTTCCCCGGAGTCGTTGTCCACCAGGGTCAAGGTGGTGAACTGCATGTCCATCAACTCTTCAAGCAGCCGCAAGGCTGGCAAAACCGACTCCCGGGGATCGGAGTTGGAAGCCATGAGGGTGGCTATTTGGTTCAGGACATTTATCTCGGCGAAACGCCGGTCGGTTGGTTCGTTTTCCATCACTTCCTCTGGCAGTTTGAGTGTTTACCGGCTAACTGCCAACCCAGGGGTTAACTGTTCTCCGGGGGGAAGTTTGGTTGGCGGCGGGTTACCTACGGCCACCAAGCGCTTCCCTCTGATACTGTCCCAGGCTATTAGGCTTTCAGAGGATCATCCCGGACGAGATTGCCTTTGCCTGAAACATCAAAATTGGAGTATCTTAAGTTGTTATTGGAGTTGAATTGGTCTGACGGTTGGTGGCGTTTTATTTCATCGGCCCGGCATTTTTAGCCGCGGTTGGCGGTAAGGCCTGTTTTGGCGGTTTTTGCCTGGTTGAAGGGGGAGGGGTTAAAAAAACCTGAGATAAAGAAGGGTAGGCCAGAGAACGGATTGGCGTCCAGTCCAGCGGTTGGCACAACACCCGAGGGGTTGTCTGCGCCGGGAGGAGGGCATTGGTTATTCCTGAATATAGTCTATGTGGGACGAAGACAAAGTATTTACCCAACATGTCAGCGTTCCTTAACAAAAAAAATCGCCAGGCGGCGAATAGCCTGGCCAAGGGTGAAAGGCGATGGGGATAGAAGAAAAGAACGGAAATCAGGGTAAAAATTTTAAACAGCATTATAATTGCCAGGTTGGAAAGGTCAAGCAGGAAGTGTTTGACCGACAGAAAATAAAAAAAGCTGGACCATCCCAGCAAAGTGGCCGATATGCTTAAAGTAAAGTAATCCTACCCCGAGGGGGCAGGATAGCGCGCCTTTACCGGCGTGAGGCGGGGGCCTGGGGTCGGGCCAACCGGTGGCTTGCCACCCGGGTTGGACAGGGAAGGGCGGTTGGCTTATCCCCGCCCGGTGGGTTTGAAAGGGCGGAAATGGCCAAAGGCGAGCAGGCGGCCGACAACCCCGACAACCTTTTTTTCAGCCGCCTTGACACCGGGTCTGGGGAAAAACCGGTCGCCAACCCCCTTCCCATGACTGACCTTCTCTCTTCCCTCGACATCAATTTCGAAGACGATGAATCGGCCCAGGAAAAGCCGGGGCGGGACCCCCCTCTGGCGAGCCAGGGTCATTCTCCACCGGAAACACCAGACGCCCAGGTCAAAGATGCTCCCCCGCCGCCGGGAGGCGGCGCCGGGGGCGATGCTTCTTTCGTCATCCCCGAATCCCTCTTGGCAGTCACTCCCGACCAGCAGAACGTGGAGGGGAAGACCCCCAAAAGTTCCCCAGCTAGTCAAGGCCCAACTCACGCCCGTACTACTGAACAGGAATTGAAAACCCCCACTGTTCTTATGGATCCCGTACCCTTGGTGGGACCGCTTAAGAAACGGGAAGCTGCCCCTGGCAAGTTGGACCAGGCCGCGAGGTCTAAGGTTTCCTCTCCGTCCCCGGCGGGCGGGGACAAGAGTGACGACGCTTCCTTCGTTATCCCCGAATCCCTCTTGGCAGTCACTCCCGACCAGCAGAACGTGGAAGGGAAGACTTCTAAAAGACCCCCCGTGGGTAAAGGCCCGACCTCTACTCGTACTACTGAACAGGAATTGAAAACCCCCACTTTTCTTATGGATCCCGTACCCTTGGTGGGACCGCTTAAGAACCGGGAAGCTGCCCCTGGCAAGTTGGGCCAGACCGTGCGGCCTAAGGTTTCTCCTTCACCTCCGGCGGGTGTTGACAAGAGTGACGACGCTTCCTTCGTTATTCCCGAATCCCTCTTGGCAGTCACTCCCGACCAGCAGAACGTGGAAGGGAAGACTCCCAAAAGCTCTCCTGTCGGCCAAGGTCCAACCTCTGCCTCTGGCCCCAGCCGTTCCCCTTACGAGGAATTGAAAACCCCCACTGTTCGTATGGATCCTGTCCCCTATTCAGGAGCGCTTAAAGATCCTGAGGCTACCAATCATCCCGTAACTGACGCCTTGGATGGGTTGGCGGGTAGCGAAGGCAACTCTTCCTCCTCTAACCGGCGCACCCCCGCCAAGGATTCTTCCCCCCGGCGGGAACGGGACTCCCGGCGAGCCGCCACCCCTGTCCCGGAGGCGGAGGAAGATTCTAACGCAACTGAACCAGAGCTGGAAGACGATGCTTCCGACGATCTGGAAGTGGCAGACCTTAGCCAGGGGTACAGTTCCACTACCCGGCGCTTCCCGGCCAAGGATTCTCCCCCCCGGCGGGAGCGGGCCACAGAGAGAGTCGCCACCCCCGTCCCGGAGGCGGAGGATGAGGTTGACTCTACTGAACCAGAGCTAGAAGACGATGCTTCCGACGATCTGGAAGTGGCAGACCTTAGCCAGGGGTACAGTTCAACTACTCGGCGCTTCCCTGCCAAGGATTCTCCTCCTCGGCGGGAGCGGGCCACAGAGAGAGTCGCCACCCCCGTCCCGGAGACGGAGGAAGATTCTAACGCAACTGAACCAGAACTAGAAGACGATGCTTCTGGCGACCAGAAAGTGGCTGACCTTGACCAAAGACGCGGTCCTCACGCCACTCAGCTCTTCCCGGCCAAAGATTACCCACCCTGGCAGGAACGTAAAACCCGGCGAGCCGCCACCCCTGTCCCAGAGGCGGAGGATGCGGTTGACTCGGCTGAACCAGAGCTAGAAGACGATACTTCCGACGACCTGGAAGTGGCTGACCTTAGCCAAGGTTACAGTTCCTCTACCCGGCGCTTCCCGGCCAAGGATTCACCCCCCCGGCGGGAGCGAGACACCGAGAAAGTCGCCACCCCCGACTCGGAGGCGGAGGAAGAGTTTGACGCAACTGAACCAGAGCTAGAAGACGAAGATTCCGACGACCTGG
>JAITQC010000187.1 GCA_031289115.1 Planctomycetota bacterium | reverse complement strand
AGTGGAGGGGTTGACAAAATAGAGGGGCAAAAGGAGGTTGGCCGAGGGGTTGGGGACCGCCCGGGCGGCCTGCCGGGTAAGGCGGAGCAGTTCTTTCTGGAGAGTGAGTGAGGCCTGGGCGTCGACCAGAATGTCCCATTTGGAAAGACTCGCCTCAAGGGGGCGACGGTCATAGTCAAGGGTTAGGCTGTCAAGGGGGACGCCGCCAGGGCCGATCACCCGCCACTCCAGGTTACCCTCGTCAGCCCAGAGACCTGCCACGTGGGGTTGGTTAGAGAGGGCGGCCACGTATTCCCGGGGCTCCGGAAGGCTAGAGGCCGGTTGGTCCGCCAGGGCGATGTAACGCGTCCCGCCGACCCCGGACACCGAGAAGGGGCGGGTACGCAGGTACCCTTGGCCACCCCCGGCAATCACCAGGTCTACCCCCCCGGTCTCCAGGCGGTCGCCCAGGGCTTCCAGGATACGGCCGTCCCCTACCCTGGCGTCAAAAGCGGGGCGGGAAAGCACCACCACGGTCCAGGCGCGCTGTCGGCGCTGCGGATCAAGGTCCCGCTCCAGCCGCGCCAACACCGCCTGGGTCGAGGAGGGGAAGGAAAAGGCGCGGGCGTCAATAGCGATAAGCCGGATCACCCCGACGTCGCGTTTCCAATAGCCTCCCTCGTCGTTGTGCTCAGGGTAGAGTTGGGCCGGTAGGCCTGAACCTGGCACAAACCAGAGCGGACCAAAGTCAATGACATTCCCCAGGGGCCCGAGAAAACGGCTGCTCCAGTCTTCCGAGCGCTCGGGAAGCTCCCCGGCGAAGGGAGGAGAGACAAAGACAGTGGCCTGGGGAGCGACCAGCCGTAGGTTGACCCCAGTCGCCTGGAGCCGCTCCGGGTCGGCTTGGCCGCCGGCGAATGCCAGGGTCACTGCCTGGCCATAGGGCGGCAAGCCCTGGAGGCGGTAGACCCCGCCACTCTGGTCGTCAAGCCAGAGTTGGTAGCGTTGGGGTTGGGCTGAGTCGATTTCCGGAATCGCCAGGGTGTGGAAAAGGCTAAACGCCCCCTGGCGGTTTACCCGGCGGTCAGAGCGGTCGAGATTCTGCAGGCCAGCCACCACCCGGCGGTTGGCGATAAAACGAAACATCGGCTGCCGGCCGTCGGCACTGGTGAGATAGGGTCCGAAAGCGACAGCGGCGGAACCGGGCGGGGCTTCCTCCCCCGGGGGGGGGTCGAGTATTGGCATGTCAGCGCAGCCGGGAAACGCCAGACACAAACCTACCAGGATAATGACCCCCAGCAGGAGAAAGGGCAA
Source organism: Planctomycetota bacterium (assembly GCA_031289115.1). Classification (GTDB taxonomy): domain Bacteria; phylum Planctomycetota; class SZUA-567; order SZUA-567; family SZUA-567; genus JAITQC01. The sequence continues at coordinate 3,160 of JAITQC010000187.1, read as the reverse complement.
ATAAAACCTTAAAAAGCGTTTGACTGGCATGGCGAAAAAACCCCTGCCGGCTCCGGGGGGACAACCTCCGGATAGGGCCGGACTTATCATTTTTCCGGTTTTCTTCCGGCAAACGCAAGCCGAATTTCCCGTCGTCCAGAGGAAGCGTCAGAGGGTTGGCGGCTTAAAAGACAAAAGTCTACCCCGCTTTCGGCCGATAAGATTGATAGGACCACACCCCGCCACCGATGCGGACGCCAGAGGCGTAACCCCGGGAGCGCCGAGGGGAGGAGCCATCATGATCAGCCTTACCCGGCTAAACGGCAGCCGCTTTGTCGTGAACGCCGAGCACATCAAGTTTATCGAAGAGGTCCCGGACACCATTGTCACCCTGCGGGACGGAGAAAAGCTCTTGGTGCGGGAAAGCGCCGACCGGGTGGTGGAGCTTTCCCTGGAGTACAGCCGCCTGACCCGCTTCCTGCCAGAAGCGGGTGGTGGCACAAGCGCCACCTGGCGCGGCCAGGCGGCGGAGGCCCTCCCCGGGCGCCTCCCGAGCCCCGATCTGGAAGAAGCTGGGAGAATCTGATGGACCTGGGAACACTAGTTGGTTTCGGCATTGGCGTCTTCTGCGTCCTTGGGCTAGGGATGGGGTGGAATGTCGGCCCCTTTATCGACGTCCCGTCCCTCGGCATCGTTTTCGGTGGCTGTTTCGCCAACCTGCTGATCTCTGTCGACATGGGTAACCTCAAATGCATGCCTAAATCCGGCATGATAATACTACGTCCCAGTACTGACAACCCGGTGGAGATTATCAAGAAACTGGTGGAATACTCGGAAGTGGCCCGCCGCGACGGCATTCTTGCCCTAGAAGGGGTGCTGGAACAAATCAAGGATCCTTTCCTGAAGCAAGGCCTGCAGCTGGCGGTGGACGGCACTGACCCGGAACTGATTCAGGACATCATGGAAACGGAGATGGACAACATCGAGGCCCGCCACGGCGGCAACAAAGGCGCCTGGGACATGTTCCGCGGCGGCGGTCCCACCTGGGGGGCGCTGGGGACGGTGATCGGCCTTATCCAGATGCTTAAGGGCGGGGTGGAAGACCCTAACGCCCTGACTGCTGGTATGGCGGTGGCCCTGATCACCACCTTCTACGGCTCGTTTATCGCCTCCCTCCTGGTCGGCCCTCTCTGCGACAAACTCGCCACTGTGAACGGCAACGAAATGGCGGTGAAGACCATCATGCTCAAGGGTGTGATGTCGATCCAGGCTGGCGACAACCCCCGCATTGTCGAACAGAAACTGAAAATATTCCTGGCGCCCACCGAACGCGGCTTCGGCAAGGAAGAGGCGGCCTAAGGCGTCAGCCCGCCCAGAGGGCGAGGGGAAAAAAGCGTGCTTCCGGTTTGGCGCGGGATTGCTTTCCCGGAGCGGCTGGACTATAGTGGATAGGACTCGACATGGCCAAGAAGAAGAAAAAAGGCGGAGGCGGGCCGTCCCTGGCGGAATTTTCCGCCCTCACCTCCTTTTCCGACATGATGACCCTGATGCTTACCTTTTTCGTGCTCCTCTTCACCCTGTCGGAGCCGAAGAAGCCCCGTATCCAGGCCACCATGAAAGCCTTTATGAAACAGCTGGGCGTCCTCCCCTTCAACACCAGCCCCATGCGCCCCATGCTTACCCCGCAACGGACCAGCCAGGAGGAGGCCAACATCCTGCGCCGGGGACCGCCGGGAAAGCGGCCCGAGACCATAACCATAGTGGAGGACAACCGGCAAAAGATTGTCATCGGCGGCGAAGACCTTTTCCGGCCCGGTTCTTCCGAACTTTCGGTAAAAGGGCGGCGCATCCTCCAGAACGATGTCGCCCCCGACATCAAGGGTTTCCGCAACCGTATCGAGGTGCGGGGACATACCGCCAACACTTCCGACAGTTCGCAAGACCTGTGGAACCTGGGTTACGCCCGCTCCTTTTCTGTCATGCGTTACCTGGTCGACACCTGTGGCCTGGACGAACACCGTTTCCGACTTATAAGTTGCGCTGACAACGAGCCCCGCGACCCTTTGCAACCGGCCCAGAACCGCCGAGTGGAAATTATCATGACCGAGGCCCAGGTTAGCCTGCCTGGCGGCAATTAACCGCCCGGTGGGTTTTCGCCCGGGCGCAACAATCTGCGGAGTAACGGCCAATGCCAGAAGAAGCGCCCCAAGCCGAGGCAGACCTCGCCGTGGCGGTGGGGGAAGGGCTGGAAGGCCTGGTGGAGGAGACTCCCCGCGCCAGCTGGCGCGATTTTCTCGCCGGCAAGACCGGGCTTATAGTAATCTTACTCATGGCCACCCTACAGGGCACCTTCGCCGGCATCATGCTCTATTTCAAGACCGGCGACACACCCTTGGCGATTGACCAGACCGTGCTTACCGAGGCCCTGACCCTGGACCTCCTCGGCAGCGAAGTGCCAGTGGCGGGGATATACCAACTTATTAACGGCCCGGAAGGAAAACGCCTCACCGTCGGCATTGACCTCTCCCTAATCCTCGGGCAGTTACCAGAGGAGCGGGTGGAGGGGGCGCCCCGGCCTAATTCCCAGGAGCAGGAAATCTTCCGCCTGGCAGTGACTGACATGGAGCCCCGGATCCGTAGCCGGGTAAACCAGATTCTGCAGCGTATCGAGTTTGACGCCTACGCCTCCCCCAACCAGGTTTTTAGTGAAATCCGGGAGGAGATAAAAAACTACGTTAACGACCAGCTTGCGGCGCTAAGATTCACCATGGTGCGTCCAGAGCTGGACCGGCGCCGGGTAACCGAGGTGCTCTTGCCGATGTTTGTCCGCCAGTCGTTCTAGACCACCAGGCGCCCCGTCGCCCCCTTATGGAGATGCTCTCAACATGCCAGATGAGGAAGCCCCAGGTAAAGGCGAAGCGGAAAAAAAGAGCGAGGGTGGCCTGCTTGGCGGTATCCGGGGCTGGATCATCGTTATCGCCATCACCCTGCTCCAAGCCGCCTTCTGGATCACCATGATGATTATTCGCCAGGGTGGAGAGACGCAGGAAACGGCGGAACAGGTGAAAACCTTCCTGGACGACACGGCAATTCTCCAGAGCCGGGTAGACCTCCGGGGCTTCGCCGCCACGGTCCCTGGCCCGGGTGGGGACCTTCGGCCACTAAGCTTTGACGCGGTCCT
>JAITQC010000137.1 GCA_031289115.1 Planctomycetota bacterium | reverse complement strand
GCGGGGGTAGCGGTCATCATGGCCCGGATTACATTGTCCGCCACCTGGTTCTGTCCAAGTTCAAGTATGGCCCGGGTGGACAGGTCGAAAGATCCGCCGGTGCTGGTGATTTTGCTGCTGATGATATCCGGGGCGATGCCGGCCCGGGTCATTTCCAAAACATCGGCATTGGTCATGACCTCGGCGGCGGCAAGGGTAGCCGCCAGCGCCAGGGTTAGGCCAGTAAGGACGCTAAGGCCGAGGAAAATAAGTCTTGCGCGCATTGCCACCTCCAGCTTGTTTGAAGCGTTTTCCCTGGATGCGGGGGGAAAAAACCCGGTTCAATCATACCCAGAAGGGAGGGATAATTCCATAACGAGCCGGGATGGTGGGAGGGGATTTTCCCTGGCGTACGGCCAAGGGTGAATAGTGTTTTTATTACATCTTTAAATGTATGGTGTTATGATTTTATGACTTAACCCTGTTCCGGGACGGAGGAAGACAACAGGATGTCGCGGCGTCTTCTTGTCGGGGTGACGCCGGCGTCTCGGGAAGGGGGACTAGTCCAGTCGGATCGCCGCCTTGACAATCTCCCGGTCGAAATAATTAACGCTCATCCCGGCGTCAATGACGTGACGCTGGGCGTTGATGCCACTGGAGCGGGGACTAAGGAGGAAAAGGACCAGATCCGCCACTTCCCGGGTTTCCAGGTTTCGTTTCCGCAAGGTCGCCTTTTCGGCAAAGAGGTAGTTTTCCAGATAACCTGGTATGCCAGCCGAAGCCGAGGTTTTTAGAAGCCCGGCGTTTACGGAGTTAAAGCGGACCTCCGAGAAGGCGGCGAAGCTTTTGGCAAGAAAGGCGACCGATGAATCCAGAGCCGCCTTTACTGGCGCCATGTAACCGTAGCTTTCCGACGCCATATTGGTGTGGGAGATGGAGATGGTCACTACCGAGGCATCGCGGCTGAAGCTGTCGCGGAAGGCGTTGGCGAGGGCGGGGAGGCTAAGCATGCTGATATCCATAGCCTGGAGAAAATCCTCCTTCGCCACGGCGTGGAAAGGCTGCGCCCCGTCCCGGTAATTGGCGTAGGCGACTGAATGCACCATGCCATGCAGCAGGGGGTGGCGGCGGCCGACCTCACGGGCGAGACTGGCGATTTCCTCCCGGTTACCCAGGTCGCAGGGGAAAACGTCCAGGCCGGGGAAAAGTTTTCCCACCGTTTGGACCGCCGCCTGGTCCCGCACCGCCAGCACCACTTTCGCGCCCTCCTCCTGGAGGGCGGTTGCCACATGGTAGGCGACACTCTTGCGGTTGGCCACCCCAACCACCAGGAAGACGCGGTCTTTGATTTTGAGAAACGCCAAAACTTCCCCTTTCCTTACCCAAACCTGGCGGCAAAGCCCTGTCCAGTCCTTACCTCTACCTGGTGAGCGGGTTTTAGACCCTAATCCTCCCCGGCTATACCAAGGAGACGCTGGATCAGGCCCCCCCGGGTAATCTTCATTGCCCCGCGGGGACAAAGCTCATGACAGCAGTAGCAACGCAGGCAAAGCCGGGAGTCGAATTCGGGTTTTCCCCCCTCTCCCCGGATAGCGCCAGCGGGACAAAGGCGCCGGCATGTCCCACAGGAGTCGCAACCCTCACCGGCGTAAGGCGGGGGGGCGAGGCGCTCGCGTAGCCAGGACGCCAGGCCAGGTAAGTAATGTTCAACCAGCCGTCCGTGCATTTGCAGGGTGGTAAGTTCAGGCAGGCGCCAGTCGGCGGGGCGTAGCTTTTCCGGGCTATCCCCCACCGCCAGGGCGGTCTCCCACCCATGCGGGCCGTTTTGGCTAGCGTCGGCCAGGGTGAAGAGCCGCTGTCGCTCAATACCCAGGACATCCATCAGCACCGCGTCTACCGCCCAGGGATCGGCTCCGGCGGCAAGAAATCCCACCGGCCGGGCCCGGCCGGAGGTGGGGCCGTAGGAATCCATTCCCCAGACCGCGTCCACCAGGCTTAGGGCCGGCCGCCCCGCCTGGGCGACAGCGTTAAGCATCCGGGCGAAAACCAGGCGATCCCGGCCAGCCCGGTAATGCCACTGCAACTTCCGCGCCCCCGGCACTGTCCCGAAGAGATTCTTCACCGCCAGGGAAAGAAACATCTGGGCGTGGGTTTTAAGTTTGGGGAGGTTGATAAGCACGTCAGCCGTCATAACCTCGGCCGCCAGTTCGAGTCGGGGAAAGACGCCAGTGGTTCGCACCACTGTCGGAGTGAACTCCACCACATCCAGCTCGAGTTCTTCCACCACCGGGAGGAGTCCGGCGCCGGCAATCGCCTGCTGAACGCTACCGATACCCGGGGAATCGCCTAGACCTAGCCAAGACGCCCCCGCCTCGCGGGCGAGAATAGCCACCGCTCGCACCAGAGCGGGATGGGTGTTTACCGCCCGCCCGGGGTCGCGGCCAAGAACCAGGTTGGGTTTTAGTAGCACTCGCGATCCAGGCGGGACAAAGTGTTCCATTCCCCCCAGGGGAGAGAGAAGACGGCGGCAGGCGGAGAGGACTCCCTCTGGATGATAGTCACCCTGGGCTAGGAGTGACACCGGAACTGGAATCCGCTCATCTCTGCTTTCCGTCCTGGACCTCCTCCGGATCACGGGGGGCGCTGTCGGCGACATACTCGGCCACCAATTCCGGTACGTCCCGGGAATACTCGATAAGGCTTAGGAGATTGACTGCCACGACGAAGACACTGGACCAGAGGGCGACCGAGGCGAGGGTGGTCTCGGTGAGCCAGGCCCCCACCCCTGCGACATGGGTCCAGTCACGGAGGAGAACGAGCAAAAAGAAAACCGCGATAACCAGGCTCTGGCTAAACATTTTGACTTTGCCTGATATCTTGGCTGGCACTGCGTCCCCCTTGAGGGCGGCGTAGCGGCGGAAAATATGGATAGCCACCTCGCGGTAGAGAACGAGAATCGGCAGCCACACCGAGACTACCGGGCCAAAGCGCTGGCTGGCGGACAGGCCGAACAAAACAGTCATGAAGAAGGTGCTGTCTGCCACCGGGTCCATGATTTTTCCGAAAATGGTAACCTCGCCCCTGGCTCGGGCGAGCATTCCGTCCAGCAGGTCGGTGAGGAGAGTCAGCAGTAGCACCAGGAGAGCGAGAAGGGAATAGATCCAGGCGTCGGGATGACCTACCGGATCGGAAAGGGCCATGACCAACCCCAGCATCACTGGCGCCAGGGCGAAGCGGGACAGGGTCAGAAGGTTAGGAGGGTTAAGAAGGGTCCGGCGTTTACGCATGAATTATTTTCCTCGGTGATTCTTTTGCCGCGCTAATGCAATACCCACCCGGGGGGCGGGCTTAAATTATGGGTGGGGTTTATCTTACCCGAAGACCTGGGAAAAATCAGGTTTTTTTTATCAAATGGCCGGGGCGGGTGGTTCAGGGATTGTATGTCTCAACCGCCCCGGCCCGGAGAGCCGCCACTACTCCTTGGATATCAGGTGGGGGTGGCGCCTCGGCCAAAATCTCCCGGCCTTCGCGAGGCTGGCGGAAAACAAGGCTTCCGGCGTGGAGGGCGTAACGCTCGAGACGGGCCGCTTCTTTTCCCTCCCTGGCGACAACCAGACGCCAGCCTCCGCCGTAACGGGCATCGCCAGCCAGGGGATGGCCAATACTCATCAGGTGTACCCGGAGCTGGTGTTGGCGTCCAGTCACCGGCTTAAGGGCGACCAGGGTGAAGCCGGCGGGGAAGCGCTCGCGAACCTGGTAGGCGGTAAAAGCATCCTTCCCGCCCTTGTCACGGCGTACCGCCATAAGACAGTGGTCTCGGCCGGAAAGGTCGGGACCGAGGGGGAGATCAATCTCTCCGCTGTCGTTTTCCACTAGGCCGCGGCAAAGGGCGAGGTAGGTTTTCCGCGGCGCCCGGCGCTCAAACTCCTCCTGGATGAAACGCTTGGCCGCCAGGTTTTTGGTAGCCAGAACCACCCCGGAAGTATGCTGGTCGAGGCGGTTGGCGAGGTTTATCGACTCACCCTCCGGCAGGATATCGCGGTAGCGCCAATAGAGCGCGTTAAGCAGGGTGTCGTGGCGATGGCGGCCGACCGGGTGGACCAGGATACCGGGTTGCTTGTTGACCACCAGGAGGTCGGCATCCTCGTAGACTATCGCCAGCGGGATGTCCCGCCCCTCCTCCCCTTCCCCCTCTGGCGGGCGGCAGGAAATCCGCACCTGGTCGCCGGGTCGTACCCGCCAGTTGGCGGGACGCGCCTGACCGTTAACCTCCACCCGGCCCTCGGCGACTCTCTGCTGCACCCGGGTGCGGCTCATCGAGGGTAACATGGCCCGGACAAAAAGGTCGAGACGCATTTTGTCCTGGGCCAGATCCACCCGGTAGTGGAGGTCGTAGGGCTTGGCAGGGTCAATGGCCATCCGGGTCCTCTCCGGCGCTAACGGTCTTCCCCAGGGCGTACAACACCCCGCCTAATAGACCGGAAACCAGATTGGCGAGACGGAGGATAAACATCACCGTCACCCCGGCGCCGGCGTTGCCGGCCCCGGGGGCGGCGAGGTCAAACAGGGTGGCCATGGCGATCTCCCCCTGTCCAAGCCCCCCCGGGGCGCCGGGAATGGCGTTAACCGCCATGGCCAGGGGGACCAGGAGGAAATAGTGCCCGGCTGGTATCCCCGTCACTCCGATGGCGGTGGCGAAACAAAGACAGGCGAGGACGGTGGCGACATGGGAAAACAGGCCGTAGGCTAAAACGAGGGGGAGGGTGGCAGAGCGGGACAGGTTAGACGCCAGGGTGTCATGCACCCGGCGGATCCAGCCCGGTTTTTCTCCCGCCGGGGGGGTGCCCCGGAGGCGGCGGTGCGCCAGCCACAGGAGGAAAAGCAGGAAAAGAAGAACCAGGGAGGCGCTGGCGACAAAGGTGAGAAGGGTGGCCAAGCGCTCGCTTCCGAAAACGAAGTCCCACTCGGCTAGCGCGGCGAGGATCAGCATGAGAAACATGGGCGGCATTCCGAGGCAGCGGTCAAGTGATATGGCGGCGGTGGCGGTCGGGAAGTGACGGCGTCGACCGCCCGCCAGGGCGTAAATACGGTAAAGGTCGCCAGCGGTTGAACCGGGGAGGAATTGGTTGAAGAAGAAACCGGCCAAGCACACCCGGAGTGTTTTGGCGTAACCTAGGCACCCTCCGCTGTCGGCGAGGAGCCG
>JAITQC010000102.1 GCA_031289115.1 Planctomycetota bacterium | reverse complement strand
ACGGAGAGTTCTTCCCGAAGCCGGAGGATTTCCTTCACATCTTCCCAGGTCTCCCGGTCGGCGTCGCTATGGCCACCCTCCCGTAACGCCTTACGCTGGCGCAGGAGGTAGGAGGGGTGGTAGAGGACGCGTAGGGGTATGCCATGGTAGTTGTGCCAGTGGCCCCTTAGTCCCCGGCTGTCGGGTCCTAGGTCAAGGATTGACTTGGCCGCCACTACGCCTAGAGCTACCAGAATGCGCGGCTGGATTACGGCGATCTGCTTCTCGAGAAAAGGGAAGCAATGCCGACATTCTTCCGGAGTGGGGGTTCGGTTGCCGGGAGGACGGCACTTCAAGACATTGGTGATGTAAACCTCCTGGCGGGGTATATGCATCCCTTTCTCTAGGATGTCGGTGAGGAGTTTCCCCGACAGACCGACAAAAGGACGGCCATGCCAGTCCTCGTCCGCCCCCGGCGCCTCTCCGACAAACATCAGTTGGCAGTCGAGGGCACCTTCTCCCCAGACCGGATGCCGGCGGGTTTTTCCAGGCGGGCATTTCTGGCAGGTCAGGGCTAAGTCCCGCCAGGGGGCGAGGAGACTGGCGCGCTCCGGGTGGGGTCGGGGTTCGTAGTAGGGAACCATGGGGAAACGGGAGAGGTTGTCCGCCGGGCTTTCCGGTGTTGGTGCGACCGGGCGGCTGGGTGGGACAACCACCCGCGTGGTATGGGAGGCTGGGGGTTGGGGTGCTGGGGAAGCGGGTTTGGGTAACGCGGCTGGAACGGTGGCGGAGGGGGGAAGGGAGACATGCGTCACCCCCAACCCCTGGTCAAGCTGCAGACGAGCGAGGACAGACTGGACAAGACTGTACCGTTCCTTCTGCTCCAGCATCGGGTAATCTTCCTTTTTTCCCGGAGAGGATAGGCATTCCGGCTGTAAAAATAACCCCCGGCCGTTTTTTCGCCAAGACTATTCCCCCGGCGGCTACTCTTGGCCAGGACTAAGCCAAGCTTGGCGCCCTGTCTGGCGAAAGCGGTCCGCCCCTTTTCTATACCCCAGCCTTGCTAGAAAGCGAAAAGCCAGCTCTACTCCCAGGCTTGATTTCGTTGTTTGGTAAAACCCAGGGTACTGGTTTGGTCTCCGAAATCCCGCCACTAGCGTTATACGCCCCAAGACGCCGATATTTGCGGATTAGGATTAATCGGTGAATAGGTTGGGGGTTTTTCGCTTGTTTCACCCGGAAGGGAAAAATACGCTGGGAAAAATAACTTGCGGCAGGGACAGGGAAAAATATACTTTTGTTGTCGGTTATTTGTCGCCAGCGCTGGTAGCTCACGGTCTGGTTTGCTTTTTCCGTGTTGTCAGGCTTTGTTTTCCAGACCGCACGGGGTTTATTCGTCAGGGAGGTTTACGCTTTTGCCGAGGTATCTGTCCTTTTCCCCCAGTCTTTCGTCCCCAGAGCGTAAAGTTACCGGGGAGTATTCATTATCACTGTCGCAACGCTTCCCTGGCCAGAGCCGGGTGAAAGTCGCGGTTATTTTGTCCATCCTCATGATTGCCAGCGCGCCCGGACTTTCCGCCCTTGAATTTCACTTTCCCCGTTTACGCCAGGCCGCCATCTCGGAGAACTCCCGGGAAGAAATCATGGAGGAGGAGCGTATTTCCGAAGTTCTCGACAAGGACGTCAGTTACCGCCAGCTCTTTTCCTCAGTGAAAAACCAGGATGTGATCCTTGAGAATATGGTCCAGCCCGGCGAGGAACTCCGCTACCAGGCAAAGTGGCGGGGACTTCCGGCCGGCACCATTCGTTTGGCAGCCAAGCGCATGGGAATTATCAAGGGCCGACCGGTCTTTGTCTTTGAGCTTTCCGCCAAGTCGAACGATTTTCTTAACACCTTCTACCCGGTTAACAGCCAGGCCAATAGCTATGTCGACGCGCAGAACGGACGCAGCTATCTTCTGCGCCGCCGCATCAATGAGCGCAACCGTAGCTACAAGGACCGCCTGGAGTTTAAATACGAAAACCGGCGTCCGGACGGGATTCTCGACCCGGTTCTCCATTTTTCCGAGGTGGAAGAAGACGGGCGTGAACACGCTAGCCGCCCCATTCCTATACCCGGGAACATGCAGGACATGGTGTCGGTTATCTATTACCTGCGTGGAATGGACCTAAAGGAAAAGGGTGACACCTCGACCCTTCTTCTGGGTGGCAGGAAAAAACCCGCCATTGTCGAACTGGAAGTGGTGGCGGAGGAGACTCTTGATCTTCCCGGTCTTGGCCGTTTTGATGCTCTGGTAGTGGAGCCCACCGGCGACGGCACTAACCTTTCTGGCAATTTGGTGGCCTCGCGGGGCGCTGAACGGGTGTGGTTGGACAAGGACACCCATATTCCCCTGCAATTTTCCGCTGAGTTGCCTTCCCCCCTGGGGAGTGTGGTGGCTACCCTGATACAGGTGGAAAACTGTCCCAGTCTCCATTGTCTGCCGGACGGCAAAACCACCCCATGACCACCGCCTTTTTCTTGGGTGGTTTTTTCCTGCCGCGCTTGAAATTCCCCCGGAAATAAACCAGGTCAGCCTTTTTTCCAACCGGTCTCTGGACCATGACTGTTGGGTTTTTTGCTTAGCCCTGAGTCGGCCATGCCAGTAAAAAGGCCGCTGCCTTCCTCTCCGGCGGTCGTATTGGATACTGACAACCTTTGCGAGCGGGGCGTAGCGCAGTCTGGCAGCGCGCATGCTTTGGGAGCATGAAGTCGGCGGTTCAAATCCGCCCGCCCCGACCACTATATTTGCCGCAACCCCGGGGTTGCGGCTTTTTTTTACCAGCATTTCCCGGTCAATGGAGAGGATGAGCGGATTGGTTTACACCATGTATTCCGGAGCGTTTTCCTCCTCGAGGAAAAAGTGCCGGTATACTTTCCTGCGGATGGCGGAAAAGTCATTGCCGCCACGCTGGCGGGGCCGGGCCAGCGGGACCGGGATTTCTTCTTTCACTGTTCCCGGACGGTTACTCAAGACCACTACCCGGTCGCCTAGAAACACCGCCTCGTCTATGTCATGGGTGACTAGGACCATGGTGGCGCGTTCAGCCTGCCAGATACGGAGGATCTCCTGTTGGAGCTGAATGCGGGTGAGGGCGTCCAGAGCGCCGAACGGTTCATCCAGGAGCAGGATACCCGGACGATTCACCAGCGCCCTGGCTATCGCCACCCGCTGTGACATTCCTCCGGAAAGCTGGTTGGGGTAGGCGCTGGCAAAGGGCTTGAGTCCCACCAGTTCCAGGTGTTCATCGACCAATTCCCTTGCCGCCGGTCCCCGGGGGTCGGGCAGGGCGAAAAGCACATTGTCCCAGACGTTAAGCCAGGGCAGGAGGCGGTGCTCCTGGAAGACCATGCCCCGGTCCAGTCCGGCCCGGTTTATGGGTTGGCCATCCAGAAGAGCTTCGCCGGAACTCACTCCCTCCAGGCCAGCGATAATCCGCAGGAGCGTGCTTTTGCCACAGCCACTCCCTCCCACCACACTGACAAACTCCCCCGGACTTATTGCTAGATTAATGTCCTTCAAGGCTTCCACCCGGCCGCCGTGGCGGGAAGTGAAAACCTTGCTCACTCCCCGGAGAGCCAAGCGCCGCGCCTGGATCACCCGGCGTACCGAGGTGGTTTTCGGGCGGTCCGGGTTTACCGTAGCCAGTTCAGTGCCTAGCGCCATTTGATCAACCTTTTTTCCACTTTCTTCAAAACCGTG
>JAITQC010000057.1 GCA_031289115.1 Planctomycetota bacterium | reverse complement strand
CTGGATGGTCTCCGGTACCCGTAGCCAGGTTTCTCCTAGAGCCCAGGCGGAGGCGATGTCGGTTGAACCCATGCCGGTGGCCAGGGCGCCTAGTGCCCCGCCGGTGCAGGTGTGGCTGTCCGCCCCCACTACCAATTCGCCAGGAAGGATCAGGCCTTGTTCAGGGAGGAAAGCGTGCTCCACTCCCACCCGGCCAGTTTCCCAGAAAAGGATGCCGGTAGACTTGGCGAACTCCCGTGAAACCTTGACCATGTTGGCGGCGGCGATGTCTTTGTTAGGAGTGAAATGGTCCGCCACTATAGCCACCCGTTTCGGGTCAAACACCCGTTTTGCCCCCATATGTTCGAATTCCCGGATAGCCGGCGGGGCGGTGATGTCGTTGGCGAAAGCGAAGTCAACCCGGGAACGGCAAATGGTGCCGGGAGACACCGGATCCAAGGCGTGCCGGGCCATGATCGCTTCCACCAGAGTCAGTTTACTCGCCATTGATCTTGATCTCCCTTGCTGCCGCCAGGATGTAAATGTTGTTGACGGCGTTAATAAAGGCCTTGACGCTGGCTTCCACCACGTCGGTGGATAGACCGCGTCCGGAAGCGTTTATACCCTTGTAACTGATACTCATGCGGCATTCGCCCTGGGTAGAGGTCTCTGGGCTGGTGGCGGCAAGTCCGAAGGTTTCCAAACGAGTGTCAATGCCGATGGCGCTCTGGACCGCTCGGCAGGCGGCGTTTATCGGACCGTTGCCGATAGCCGAGGCGGAAATATCCTGGCCATGGTGGGAAAGTGTGACCAGGGCCACCACCCCTACCGAGTGAGTTTCGTACTCCAGACGGGTAAGTTCATATCGCGACTCGGGGGATACTGACAGCACCTCCACTGCCACCAGGGCCTCGATATCACCTTGGGACACGTCTTTTTTGGCGTCGCAAAGCCGCTTGAAGCAGGCGAAGGCCCGGTCAATCTGCTCTTCGGTGAGAGTGTGGTAGCCAAGCTTGATCAGGAGGTCTTTTAGGCCATTACGACCAGAGTGCTTCCCAAGGACCATCACGGCCGCCTCCGCCCCTACGTCCTCTGCCCGCATCACCTCGTAGGTGGCGCGGTTGGCGAGAACGCCGTGCTGGTGGATGCCAGCCTCGTGGGCGAAGGCGTTACTGCCAACTATGGGTTTGTTGGGGGGTATGGGTAGGCCAGCGAGGTTGGAGACCTGGCGGCTTACTGCCACTAGACGGGTGGTGTCGAGGTTGACCGTCACCCCGAGATAGTCGCGGCGGGTTTTTATCCCCATGGCGATTTCTTCCATGGCGGCGTTGCCACCGCGTTCTCCCATGCCGTTCATGGTACACTCGACCTGGCGCACTCCCGCCTTCACCGCCGCCAGGGAATTAGCCACCGCCAGGCCGAGGTCGTTATGGGCGTGCACGGAATAGATCACTTCCGGCGGCGCGTTCACCCCGTCGATGATGGTTTTGACAAAGCGGGAGAATTCTTCCGGCATGGCGTAACCCACTGTGTCTGGGATATTGAGAATGGTGGCGCCTCCTTCGACGGCGGCGCGGAACACTTGGATCAGAAAATCGGGGTTGGAACGGCTGGCGTCCTCGGCGGAAAACTCCACCTCGGGGACCAGGGAGCGGGCCAGGGGGACAGCCATCCTGACCTGTTCAAGCACCTTTTCCCGGGTCATTTTCAGCTTGTACTCGAGATGCAGGTCGCTAGTGGCGATAAAGGTGTGGATCCGGGGGTGTTGGGCACCCTTCAGGGAATCCGCCGCCGCCCGGATGTCGGTTTCGAGGGTGCGGGCCAGACTAGTCACGGTGGTCAACCCTTCGACCGCTTTTGCCACTCCCTCAATACAGGCAAAGTCCCCGGGTGAGGCGGCGGCGAAGCCTGCTTCAATGACGTCCACCCGCATACGGGCGAGCTGGGTGGCGATCTCCACCTTTTCTTGGACATTAAGGTTGATGCCGGCCGCCTGTTCACCGTCCCGCAGGGTGGTGTCGAATATTTGCACCACGTCGGCGGGTTTTTTTACCGTCTTGTTGTTAGCCAGGTCACTCATGATCCATCTCCTTTATAGTTATTGGCCGGTTTGAGACAGATCCCGACTAGGCCAAAAACAAGGGGCCGGGATCATCCCGGCCCCTTGACTCGCGGTTTTCAACTTTTCAGGCGGGTTGAAAGACGCAGCCTTGGGTTCCGGGGATGCCGCTAAGCGGCAACGCCAATAGGAGCCCAAGTAAACCCAGGTGACCAGTCTCGCGACTGGTTGGGAGGGTAACCCGAACTGGTGTCTGGGGGTTAAACATCGGGGTTTCCATCCTACCTCGGTAGATAAACAATGCTAAAACTCGCCATGAATTTAAATCATAGCTTGGGAAAGACGGGAAAAAAGTCAAGTTTATTTTATTGTCGCACGGAAAAACCGGCGGGAAAAAGTTTGTGGGTAAGGGGAGAGCGCGTTGGTCCAGCTTTTCCGACTGGGTAGTGGCTAAAGATATTAGGCACTACTCCTACTTGTCGACTAAGGAAACGCCGCCCCCCGCGCTTAGACCTTGAGACGACGGAATTCCTCCTGGGCGAAACGGTCAGTCATGCCTGAAACATAGTCGGCGGCCGCCCGCTCTTTTCCCCAGTCCCTGGCGAGATCCTGGTATTCACCCGGCATCAGGGTTGGCTGGCGCAGAAAAGCGGTGAAGAGGCTTTCCAGTTGTTCCTCAGCCTCCTGCATAACCGCTATTATCCCCGGACTTTGGTAAAAATGCTTGAAGAGGAATGACTTGAGTTCCTTGACCATCGCGTCGGTGCCGGGCGAGAAAGATATGGTGTCGCCACTAGCCTCCCGCACCGCCTCCGGCGAGGCGAAGTCGCGTTCCTGGAGACGCTCACGGCTGGATTCCACCACGTCGCCCACCAGTAAGTCGATAATTTTGCGGATTGCCTCCAGGCGTTTCAGGGAGGGGGAGAGACTGGCAAAACCGGGGTCGCTTTGGCTAACCTGCCGCCAAATCGCCAGGGTGCCAAGAGCATCCTCCTCCAAGGTGTGGCTGTAAAGGCCATCGTCAAGATCATGGGCGAGGTAGGCGATATCGTCAGCCACCAGGGTGGTGGCCACCTCCAGAAGGGGAGCCTGGTTGGGAGGGAAATCACTTAGGCCGTTACAGGCGGCGCCTCCGTGACGGATAAAGGCTTCCCGGGTTTCATAGGTGAGGTTGAGGCCGGGGAAGGCGCTGTAACGTATTTCCAGAATGTCCACCACCCGCAACCCCTGGGCGTTGTGGTTAAAACCACCGGTTTCCGGCTTGGCGGCCCGGAGCAGAGTGTCCAAGCGCCGTTCGCCAGCGTGGCCGAAAGGGGTATGCCCGAGGTCGTGAGCCAGAGCCACCGCTTCGGCCAGGTCTTCGTTAAGACAGAGTTCGCGGGCGATGGTGCGGCTGATCTGGGCCACCTCCAGGGTGTGGGTGAGGCGGGTGCGGTAGTGGTCTCCCTCGCCGTTGACGAAAACCTGGGTTTTGTACTCCAAGCGACGGAAAGAGGCGGAATGGAGAATACGGTCACGGTCACGCTGGAAAGGGTTGCGAAAGGCGTGGCTGGCTTCGGGGTGGATTCGACCGCGGCTGGAACTAGGTCGCATGGCCGCCGGCAACAGGGAGTCTTTCCCTGAGACGGGGCGGAGGTTAAAAGACTTGGCCACGGGAAGGATCCCTGAGTTTTTCGTTAAGAATACGGTCGCGCTCCAAAACCTTGGCAGTTTGCCGCTGGCGGTACTGGACTAGCATTTCATTAAGGGTGTCGTCCCCGATGGCGAGGATGGCGATGGCGAGGAGGGCGGCGTTTTCCGGTCCGGCATTGCTGGCCGCCACCACCGCGACGGGGATGCCGGCGGGCATTTGGGTCATGGAAAGGAGGCTGTCAAGGCCTGCCAAAGCTCCGTCCGGGTTTACCAGGGGCACACCGATGACCGGCAGGGTGGTGTGGGCGGCGATCGCCCCAGGCAGGGCGGCGGCCGAGCCAGCGGCGGCAATAATGACCTTGACGCCGCGGGAACGGGCGAGCTTGGCGTATTCGGTCACCGCGTCGGGAGTGCGGTGAGCTGAGAGAATGTGCGTCTCGGAGTGGAGGGCGAATTCCCGGAAAATACCCAGGGACTTTTCCATTCTGGGAAAGTCGGAACTGCTTCCCATGATTACGCTGATCACCGGTTTCATCCTGTTCTCCTTTCTGCCACCTTGTGTTTTTAAGTCTTTTGCTTTCAGGTGGATAACCTTAAATTTAACAGGCCCACCCCGGGGGGTGGGCCTCTTAATGGTTGTAAAAGACCTCCATCGCAATGCCGCTGTAAGAACATAATTCTGAACCCGATAGGCTCAGGTGGAAGCCGCACCACTGGTCGGGTTTGCCTCCCGAGAGAGGATAACCGTAACAGTGGGTGTTTGGCTTCCCGTCAGGAAAGAGTCGGTTCGAGAACGTTTCCCCGGGCGAACATGACAGAGGTCTACTGTAATTTAAACTACCGGAGGGAAATGTCAAGTAAAATTATAGATTGCTTTGGCCCCCCGCTAGGATATAAGTTTTTGTGATATTGTCTTTGGCCTTTAATTGGCTATAATTAATATTAACAGAACGTTAATATCGGATTGAGGTAGTTTACCCTTGGCCGGTGCGCATTTGCCCAATCCCTATCGGGTTGCAAGCCAGGCTTCGAGGAGAATAGGAAATGACAGACGTAGACGATCTAACTGATGATATTTTCGACAAAATTCGAGCGTATATTTACGATCGTGCCAAGATTTCCCTCGGAGACAACAAGCGCGAACTAGTGCGAGCCCGCTTTGGTAAGGTTATCCGCCAGCGGAGCATGTCAGGTTTCCACGAGTACTTCAACTGGATGGTCAAGGACGACACCGGGGAAGCCTTTCGCGAGGTAATGAACGCCATTTCCACCAATCTCACCTCGTTTTTCCGGGAAAACCAGCATTTCCAGTTTCTCGCCAGCACGGTGATTCCCTATGTGGCCAAAAACCCAGGTTCGCGGGTGGGTGGGAAAATACGCCTGCGGGGCTGGTCGGCCGGATGTTCGACTGGGGAAGAGGTTTACAGCATGTGCATGACCATCTGCGAGAACGTCCCCCACCTGGATGCCTGGGATATTCGTCTTCTCGCCACTGACATCGACACCGAGGTGGTGGCTCACGGGCAGCGCGGCCTTTACCTGAAGGATCGCCTGCAAGACGTGCCCACCGCCACAATCAAACGCTTTTTCGACCCTGCCAAGGACAACAAAGGCAAGCCAGCCTTCCAGGTCCGTAGCGAGGTGCGGGAAATGGTGGCTTTCCGCCACCTCAACCTCTTTTCCAAATGGCCTTTCAAGCACAAGTTTGATTTCATCTTTTGTCGTAACGTCATGATTTATTTCGACCGTCCGACCCAGGAGAGCCTGGTTGGGAATTATTACAATGTCCTTAACAATGGCGGATACCTCTTTATTGGACACTCGGAAAGCTTGAACGGCATCAAGCATAGTTTCGACTACTCCCAGCCCACAATTTACTTGAAACACTAGGCGTTTTTGCCAGGAAAGACACCGGGTATGAAATCACAGAATGACCAGTACGCCGGGTTGAACCGTAGCGACCTCGATCCGATCCTTAAACTGGCCGGCGACCGGATAGACCCTGCCCTTCTAGCTTTCATCATCACGCATGGCAGCAACTTCCTTGACGATGTGGACAGCCGTAGCAACCGTCCCGAGGGAGGGGAGCGTTGGCAGGACCGGATTATCGAGGAGGAGGTGCCGGAGGGGGTGAGCATACTCGACCTGGGTTGTGGCGACGGCAACCTTCTCTCCCGCCTGGCCGACCGGAAGAAACTACGGGTCCAGGGGGTGGAAATCGACGCTGACCAGGTAGCGGCCTGCGTGGAACGGGGTATTCCGGTGATCCAGCTTGATCTGGACCAAGGCCTGAGGGGGTTTCCCGACGACTCCTTTGACTATGTCATACTGGAAGAGACCCTGCAGACCCTGAAGCGTCCGGCCGATATGCTCCGGGAGATGCGACGGGTGGGGCGGAGGGGTATTGTCACCTTTCCCAACTTCGGCTATTGGCGGGTCAGAATCGACCTGGCGGTCCGTGGCCGCATGCCCCGCACCAAATGGCTTCCCCACAACTGGTATGAAACCCCCAACATTCACCTTTTTTCCATCCGCGACTTTATCGACCACGCCAGTGAAGTCGGTATCGCCATTCGCGATATTCTGATTCTGGAGGAGGGTACGCCGCGCCGGTTCCGCGATGGCGACAACCTCCGGGCAGAGGAGGCGGTGGTGATTTTCGAATAGGCGGGCCCGCCCTCTCCCTCCCTGGGAGGCTGGTTTTGCTGGCGGCACTTTCATCCGGCCGGAGTGTCCTTAACCTTTCGGTCAGGTATTGGCCTTGCCACGCCAAACTTTCGCTCCGACTTTCATCCTTCCCCCCTCTTTTCCCCATCCCTGAAAACAGTGGAGAGGCTACCCCTAGGCAACCGGCAGCTAACTCTTTTTCGCCAGCGGGGAAATACTTGCCCCTTTGGCTCTCTCCCGTAAGATAGGGATGGAGGAAGGGTCAGAAAGGGGTTTGGGAGCGGTGGCTGGTAGCGGCGGTTTCAAGTAGCCTCCAGAACACAGCGCCTTTTATCCCGACAAGGGTTAACGTTACCAGTTAACCAGGGTAGGTGTTTGCCTTGGTTTAATAAAGTGGATATGGGTTTTATCCGGGCCTGGCAAATGGCGGGGTGATTCGCCTAGGGGCCGGCCGGAAAGCGGGATATAAGTGGTTCACTACGTAGCGGCCGGGAGGATGGACTCTTCCCCGGCGATATCGGGATGGGATGCCAATGGCGGAAATCAGTGAGACGCGTGACCTCTTGGAGGAGAGCCAGCGCCGGGTCGGTAAATTAGTCCTTTCCCTCCGCTTGGACGATAAGTCGCGGCGCATGGCCGAGGTGGAGGAGCGTATGGCCAGGCCAGATTTCTGGAACAACCAGGAGACCGCCCTGGCCGATGTGGAGGATCTTAAGGCCAACAAGGCGATAGTCGAACCCCTGCGCGAGGTGGAGCGGCGCACAGTCGATAGCCGCGAGCTTTTCGAGTTGATGGAAGCGGACGGGGACCAGTCCGGCATCGACGCTGTGGCGGATGACCTCCGGAAAATCGCCAGTGATTTGGACCGTCTGGAACTCCTCGCCCTTCTTTCCCGCCCACATGACCGGGAGCCCTGTTTTTTCAGTATCCACACCGGCGCTGGCGGCGCCGACGCCTGCGAATGGGCCGAGATGCTGCTAAGGATGTATCTCCGCTTTTTCGAGCGCCGGGGTTGGAAAACCCAGGAACTCGACTTTAACGCCGGTGAAGAAGCGGGGATCAAGGGGGTGGAACTAAGAGTGTCTGGCCCCTTCGCCTTTGGCTACCTTCGGGGAGAAATGGGGGTGCACCGCCTGGTGCGTATCAGCCCCTTCTCCGGGCGGCGGGAGACCTCCTTCGCCGCGGTTGACGTGGTTCCTGACTACCAGGAAGACATCAAGATTGTCATTGATGACAAGGACCTTAAAATTGACACCTACCGCTCTGGTGGCAAGGGTGGCCAACATGTCAACAAGACCGATTCGGCTGTCCGCATAACCCACCTCCCTTCCGGCATTGTGGTGGCGGTGCAGAATGAGCGCTCCCAGCACAGTAACAAGGATATGGCTATGAAAATCCTCCGCTCCCGGCTTATCCAGCGGGAGGAGGCCGCCCGCGCCGCCCAGGCGAGCGCCCATAACGCCGGCAAGATGGAAAACGCCTGGGGTAGCCAGATCCGCAACTATGTCATGAACCCCTACCAGCTGGTGAAAGATGTCCGGACCGGGGTGGACACCGGCGATATCGGTCGGGTTCTGGACGGTGATCTCGACCCCTTTGTTGACGCCTACCTTCGCTGGGCGGTGGAGTAAAGGGGCGGCTACTTCGCCCGGGACGGGACCTTGATGGCTAGGCAGAAACTGCTGGACAAGGCGCGGGAATTAACTGACGGGCCGGGCGTGTATATCATGCACGACAGCCAGGGAGTGGAGATTTACGTAGGCAAGGCGAAAAACCTCCGCCGGCGGGTTTCCAGTTATTTCCAGAAGCGCGACCGGCAGAGCAAGGATCTCGCCCTGGTGGAGAACATCGCCGACTTCGAGTTTGTCGAGACCGACTCGGAGTTGGAGGCCTTCCTTCTGGAGAGCCGTTTAATAAAGGATCTGCGCCCGCGCTACAACGTCCTCCTCAAGGACAACGAAGCCTATCCCTTTATTGAGGTTACCTGGGGGGAGGATTTCCCCCGGGTGAAGACTGTCTTCCGGCGGGAAAACCCGGACAGCCGCTATTACGGTCCCTTTGTCGGAGCCGGCGACATCAAGGGCGCCCTTTCCATACTGCAGCGGGTGTTCCATTTTCGCTCCTGCCAATTGACGCTGGACGCCGCCAATCCCCGGCATTTCCGGCGCAACGGCTGCCTCAACTATCACCTGCAACGCTGCGCCGGAGTTTGCGCCGGCCGCATCGATAAGGGCGAGTATCGCCGCCTGGTTTCCAATCTTTGCCGCTTCCTTTCCGGCCAGAAGAAGGATCTGCTGGCCGATATCCGGCTGGATATGGAGACCGCCGCCCGGGAACTCCGCTTTGAGGACGCCGCTAACCTGCGGGATTTGACCGAGTCACTGACCACCCTGAACCGGCAGCCCGCCATTGACGAGTCCCTCGCCCCCCTTAACCCCCAGACCGAGCCGGAAAAAGGTCTTCTAGCCCTCCAGGCGGCCTTGGGCCTGGCCACTCTTCCCAAACGTATCGAAGGGATAGACATAGCCAATTTGATGGGGAAGGAGGTGGTGGGGTCCCTGGTGTGTTTCCTCGATGGCCAGCCCTTCAAGGATGGTTATCGGCGTTATCGCATACGAACCGTCGACGGGCAGGATGATTTCGCCTCCATAGCCGAGGTGGTGCGGCGGCGCTATGGCCGGATGCAGGCGCGAGGAGAGGCTCTCCCCGACATAATACTGGTGGACGGAGGCCGGGGCCAACTTGGCGCCGCCGCCGCCGCCCTTAGCGAGGTGGGGGCGACCCCCGGGGTTTTACTGGGTCTGGCCAAGCAGGAAGAGACCATTTTTGTCGCCGGCCGCCCGGACCCGCTGTCTCTGCCGCGTAACAATCCCGGCCTCAAGGTTTTGATGTACACCAGGGATGAGGCGCATCGTTTCGCCCAGCATTACCACCATATTCTCCGCCGCAAGGCGATGTTTGGGGAAGAGGGGGGGCGGCGGAAAAAAAGGGCGGACGCCCCCTTGACAAGCGGGGAAAATTCCTTATGATCCCCCTTAATGCGTCTTCCGCCTGACCTTCAGGCGGTTTTATTGTCCCTGGCGGTAAATTCCGGCGCCATTCTGGGGGATTAGCTCAGTTGGTAGAGCGCAAGGCTGGCAGTCTTGAGGTCACCGGTTCGACCCCGGTATCCTCCACCAGAAATTCACGGGAGCCTGTTAGCGGGGCTCCCGTTTTTTAATTCCATCCCTCTCGGGTTGGGGACTTAAGTAAAATAACCTTGGCGCAAGTGTTTGCCGGTTTTAGCAAAGTATACCTTGGTCTGGTTGTTGCAATTGGCCGATTTACCAAGCGGGCGTAGCTCAGTGGTAGAGCTCCGGCTTCCCAAGCCGGTTACGAGGGTCCGATTCCCTTCGCCCGCTCCAAAACAAAGAACGGCCAAGGACTTCCTTGGCCGTTTATCTTTTCCCGGTAACGATTTATGACACTCAGGCGGACAGTGTAGGCTGGCCAAAATACTATATTGAGTTATACGATAAAATCTGTACAATTTTTATTCGGAAAACATTCAGGAGGCATTCCGATGAAAGGGAAAGACAAACTGCCAGAGCCGGATAGTATGCCTACGATATGGTTAGTCCCGGACGCCGCGTGGAAGCGGATAGAACCTGTAATCCAAGAGTACACGCCATGGGGAACTCGCGGCCCCAAACCCCGGACTGATTTTCGCAAGGTGCTTAATGCGGTTATTTACCGCATGCGGACGCACTGCCAATGGAGCAAAGTGCCAAGAATTTTTGGCGATGACAGTCGCATCTACTACTGGTTTCAGGTGTGGCGCAAGAATGGCGTATTCGAACGTATTTGGCGCGAACTGTTAGAAGAGTGTCCCGAACTTGGTAGTGTGAAATGGAAATGGAAAATAGGGGCCAAAGACGTAAATAGAGCCCTTTTTAAGAGAAAAAAACCGCTAGTAACCCAACCGATCGAGAAAAAACCGGAGTAAAAAGCGCCTTGTTGGTGGCCCGGGGCAGGTGGAACTCGGGCCCGGGCGGGGCGAAAAGCGCCGTTTGGGTTGGTTGTATTATGTCTGGCGGCTTTATACCTAGAACGATCTGGCGGCCAAAGGCCAAGTTACCGCCGCCTGCAAGGACAAGAACACGGGCTTAACAGCCTGGCGAAGTGTTACTGTCTACTAAACACGCCTTTGCCACCAAACATATCTAGAACAAGCCGCGTTAAAACCCGGAAAAACCCGTCTAAATAAGTATTATCCAGAGACCACCATATAGTTCACCTGGCGGCGTATTTTAGCGTTTGTTCTGGGTGGAAGTTTTGCCAACCTGGGTGTGTTTTTGCCTGCTATGCGGATACGCCCG
>JAITQC010000172.1 GCA_031289115.1 Planctomycetota bacterium | reverse complement strand
TATCACCGAGGAAGAAGCCAAGGCGTTACTCTGATCCCCGGTAGTCTCGTAATAGGTCTCGCTTGCGGCCTCGATTAAAAACCCAAGTTCCTCGGCCGCCTTATATGGCGCTGAATCCTTAGCCACTTGCCGCTTAATATTGTCGAGCGCCTGGAGGACGCTGTCTTTGTCTTTCAGGAGAATGGTGGCGCCAAGAATGTCTATCGCCCGAGCGGCATCCCCATAGTAGTCGCGGTTGATCTTCTCGCTGGTTCGGCCTGGTGTTTTCAAACCATCGCCTGGCCTAAACTCCACTTTCCCGCCTAAGTTCCTGGCTATATCCTTCACCATTTGGTTGAAGGCGGGTTGCGCTTCCCTGGCCCTGCGGTTGATGCTGTCGAGGTCGGTGACGTTATGGTGCCTTGGATAGCGCGACTCTTGGCCAAAGGATCGCGGCCCCTGGAACAAGGTGCGGATGCCGGCGAGTTTATTGGCTTTGGCCAGGAAATACTCAGCCACTGCCTTCTGGCTAGACCTCGCCTGGATCTCGGCAAACATGTCCATGCTGTCCCGCATTTCTTCGCTGCCACCTGGCCAGTCAGGAGGTTTTTCTGGTGCGGGCGGCGAAACACTTCCCAACAGCGGGTAAAAATACCCGCTGATTCGCGTCTGGGTCGTGAATTACCCGGAGCTAGATTCCCGTAATGTGGTTTTTTTATTGGTGAGTTTGTTTGAAAACCGGCGTGGTAAACCTGACTGTAGTGGGGGCGACACGAAAAAAGCCTTGGTCGGTCAATCCGGCCGGGTTGGGAGAGGCGGGTTACCTGTTTTCCGGGGCGTTCACCACCGGCTGGGTCAGTGTCTTTTTTCCGCTTTTAATTCGCAACTTGTGTAACCCAGGTCATTCACCAGCCAATACCTTGCCCCGGGGGAGGGGAAGGCGGGTACGGGACAGGGTCGGCTCCGGAAGTGGCGGGGAGAGCTTAGTGTAAACCCCAGATTTTCCGGTAGGCCTGACGGAAGTTGTTGTCAGGATCATAGGTGTCGAACTTTATGGAGGCAGTGGCAATGTTTTCCTGGGTGATCAAGCTTACCGGCGGGATGTAGCCAGAAAACTCCAAGCCATGGAGGGAACGGTTTATCTCGTCCACCAGTTGCCACCCCTGGAGCAGAAGCGGTTCCGGGACCGTGGCTATTTGGTAGCGTTTGGACTTGATACGCGAGTAGGCGCTAGGCGACCCATCGCCGACCGAAATGCACTGGGGAAACGGCTGGCCATTTTTCTTGAACACACTCTCCATGGCGTCGAAATAAAGGTCGTTGATGCCCATGGCGTACTGGAAGTCGCCGGCGAATTTATGCATCAAGCTCTCCATCACCTCCGGCATCCGGAGATGGGCGTCGACCAGGGGGAGATCCACCAGCTCTAGGAGCTCGCAATCCGGATACTCCTCCAGAGCGGCGCAAAAATGATTGGCCTTTTCCACCGCCACCTCGTAAATGTTGTCGGTAAACACCACCACCTTGGCCTTGCCGCCGGATTGTTTGACTAGATAAAGGGCGGCCACGTGCGAAGCGTAGTAAGAGTCAGTGCTGACATTGTAGAAAATACCATAATCCGGCAGTGGCCCGGGTTCGGGACTGGCATGCCAGCTGACCATGGTGATTCCGTCGTTTTTAGCCTTGGCCAATAGCTCCCTGGCGCTAAAGGGATCAAAACCACAGATGACAATAGCCTTAGGCGCCATTTCAATCGCTTTTTCCAGCGCCTTTATCTGCCGATCCCGGTTGCCGTCGCCAGACAGCTGTTCCACAATCCAACCCGCCTCCTTGGCCGCTTCCTTGAATCCGTTGAACACTCCCATTATGCCAGCGTTAATGACATCGCCGGCGATAAAGACGATTTTGACTCCGGACTGAATAGCTGGTCCACTCTTGGGTCCGTCCCAAGCGCCACCGCCCTGGATGGCCTTATTTAAGATGCTGTTGTCGTTTGCGCTGATACTCTCCGCCCCTTTTCCCGAGGGGGTGGCAAGGAGTATAATTCCGAGAATAAGGGATAAAACAGCGAGCAATGGCCTGGACATGATTATGATATCCCCCCTTAAGCTTCACCAGCGACCCGCCAGCTTTTCTGGAAGAACTCCTATCTCAAAAGTATACTTGGTTTATTTAACTCCCGGGTGGAAATAAAGCAAAGTAAAACACGGCTGAACGGCGCCTTGGCTCCCTTCTTCCCAATTCTCGCCCCCTTGCTTACCAGTCGTCGCGGGCGGGGGTCGAGTGGAAAAAAAGAAAAATAGCGAAAAAAAATTTGACATGGCCCTGGCGGTCGATAAAATAATTTGTCCCGGTGTGGGTTTCTTTGGAATCCCGCGTCTCGTGGCTTCTGGGCGGTTTTTGCTGTTACCCGCAACCAGAGTAGAGTCCGCGGTTTCAATGATGCCTTAGGCCCATGTGCTCGAAAACTTAGTGTTACCAAGTTTTTCTTGCCACCCGGTTTTGCCGTTATCCTTCTTATTACTGCTTTCGATGCCGCTGTCGCGGAACTTCGCTTCCGTGACCGATTTTTTTGTCACCGCGGCGTTTGTTGTGTCTCCGTAGCGGAGACTGTTGAGGATTATCTAATGAAGCTTCCGGTTTATGACAGCCAGGGCAGTGTGGTTGGGGAAATGGATTTTGACGAAGCAATACTTGGCAAGTTCGTCAACTACAAACTCCTCCACCTCGCCATCAACCTTTACCAGGCCAACCTGCGACAGGGTACGGTGAAAACCCGTAACGTCCGCGAGGTGGTCGGCAAGTCTGCCAAGCCCTTCAAACAAAAGGGCACCGGCCGCGCCCGTATGGGTAGGGTACGCCGTTTCGGTAGCCGTGGTGGTGCCACCGCTTTTGGTCCCCGCCCCCGGGATTTTTCCCAGTCTCTACCCCGCCAGGCCAAGTGTCAAGCGCTTAAGTCAGCCCTGCTTGGTAAATTGCGGGACAACGAGGTATTGGTTCTTAACGACTTGTCTTTCTCCACCCCCAAAACCAGGGAAATTAACACTATCCTCCGCAATCTCAAAGCCACAACCGGCGCCCTGGTGGTCATTCCCAAATACGACACCAACATTCTCAAGTCCATCCGTAATCTTCCCAACGCCGACCTGACGATTTCCACCGATCTCAACGCTTTCAACATCCTGCGGCGTAAATTGGTGATCTTCACCCGGGCGGCCCTGGAGTCCTTTGCCGAGGAGATCGGGAAATGAAACGTTCGGTTTTGGCGCGTAAGCGTGTTCCGGTTGCCACCATGGAACCCTACCGGGTTATCCGCCGCCCGCATGTGTCGGAAAAGACTACTGATCTCACCCAGAACAACAACACCTATGTTTTCCGGGTTGATTCACAGGCCACCAAGACTGACATATCCCAGGCGATGGTCAAAATCTGGAACGTCACTGTCAAGTCCGTCCGGATTATCAATGTCCGGGGCAAGGCCAAGCGGATGGGCCGGATAATGGGAAAAAGCAAACCCTGGAAAAAAGCCCTGGTCACTTTGGCCGAAGGTCAGGGGATTGACATCCTGCGGTAAAACCTGCTGATTTACTTAATCCCGTCTCCGGCGGGAAGTTAGCGCTTGAAAGCGAGAATATAAATGGGCATTAAGAAAATGCGGCCAATGACTCCGGGAACCCGTCATATGACGGTCCTGGATTATTCCGAAATCACCAAAGACAGCCCGGAGAAGAAACTCACCCGGAAGATTACCCCCCAGGGCGGACGCAATCACCGTGGTCTCATCACCACCCGCCACCGTGGGGCAGGCGCCAAGCGCCGCTACCGGCTTATCGACTTTAAGCGTAACGACAAGGACGGAATACCGGCCAAGGTGGCGGCGATTGAATACGATCCCAACCGTTCGGCCAACATCGCCCTTCTGCATTACGCCGATGGCGAGAAGCGTTATATTCTTGCCCCCCTCGGTCTTGGGGTCGGCATGCACGTGGTGAGCGGAATCGAGGCGGAACCGGAAGTTGGCAATTGCCTCCCGATCGAAAACATCCCCCTTGGTCTCACCATTCACAATGTCGAGACCAACCCGGGTAGCGGCGGCCGGATTGCCCGTTCGGCTGGAATGCAGGTGGTTCTCCAGGCCAAAGATGGCGACCACGCCATAATTCAGATGCCTTCAGGGGAGATGCGGCGGGTGGACCGGCGTTGCCGCGCCACTATCGGCCAAGTCGGCAATCTTGATTTTGGCATGATTTCCCTTGGCAAAGCCGGGCGTAAGCGCCACATGGGCTGGCGGCCCACGGTCAGAGGCAGCTGTATGAACCCAGTCGACCACCCGCTAGGCGGTGGTGAAGGGCGTCACGCTGGTGGACACCAATACTCCAGTCCAAGCGGCAAATACGCTCGCGGTGGCAAGACCCGTAACCCCAAGGCGCGTTCGAATGGCATGATCATCACCCGGCGCAAGAAATAACCACGGCCGTTGACTGTTTAGGTAGAGGCTAAAGATTTTTCGGAGAGAAGAAGATGGGTCGTTCCAAGAAAAAAGGTCCCTACGTCGACTACAAGGTGCTTGGCAAGGTCATGAAACAGAAGGATAGCGGTTCGCGTGACGCTATCAAGACCTGGGCCCGGTCCTGCATCATCGTGCCGGAGTTTATTGGCCATAATTTCACCATTCACGATGGCCATAAATTCATCCCACTCTTTGTTACCGAAGGTATGGTCGGGCATAAACTGGGTGAGTTCGCCTTGACCCGCACTTACCACGGACACAGCAAGTAAATGGGGTTTTTCCCAGAGAAGCCGGTGGCAATCCGGCAGTTTCAGTGAGGGTAAACAAGCTATGCCCTATATCGCCAAACATAAGCACGCTCCGACCAAAACTTACAAGGCGCGCCTGATAATAGACCTCATCCGGGGTAAAACGGTCAATGAAGCGCTGAATATTCTGCGCTACCGTCCCGACCGTTCCGCCCGTCTCATTGAGACGGTTGTACGCTCGGCCCAGGCCAACGCGCAAAACCTTGGCGCCGTCCCGCCCTTTACCATTACCCGGGCCTGGGTGGACGAAGGTTTGGTGATGAAACGGTTCCGGCCGCGTTCGCGCGGTAGCGCCGCTCCTTATCTACGGCGCCGTAGCCACATTTGCGTGGAGATTGACACTTAATTAAGCGCTTGAGTCCAGGTTTTACGTTTTTTTTCCTTGGCATTGTTAGAGACAAGGCGGGAGATTCCCTGTGGGACAGAAGGTACATCCAATTGGGTTTCGTATCGGTGTGACACGGGACTGGGATTCCCGCTGGTACGCTGACAAGAAAAGTTTCGGCCGTTATCTGGTTGAGGATTTCAATATTCGCAAATACCTCAAAAAGAATCTGGCCTCTTCAGCCATCGCCAAGACTGAAATCGAGCGAACCGAGGGAGAGGTGGAGGTTATTATCCACACCGCCCGTCCCGGAGTGGTTATCGGGCGCCGGGGCACCGAGGTTGACCGCCTCCGCGAGGACCTGGAGCGCCTGATCCAGTCCAAAGTGTCGGTGAAAATCCGGGAAATTTCCCACCCCGAGCTTAACGGCCAGCTGGTGGCGGAGGGAATCGCCGAGCAGATTGAGAAACGCGTCGCCTACCGCCGCGCCATGAAAAAATCCGTCGAGGCCTGTATCCAGTCAGGCGTCTATGGCATCAAGGTGCGTTGTTCCGGACGCTTGGGCGGAGCGGAAATCGCCCGCGCCGACGGCTACACCGTGGGAAACCTTCCCCTGCAGAAGCTCCGGGCGGTGATTGACTATGGTTTCGCCGAGGCCCACACCATGATGGGAAACATCGGGGTGAAGGTCTGGCTTTACAAGGGTGATGTCGGCGAAGAGATCGTCGAGGACTAACCCCACACTTTCACCTCCCTGTTTTTGAGGATTATACCCATGGCTCTAATGCCCAAACGGCTGAAGCATTCGCGAAAATTCCATCGCGGCCGCATCCGTGGCAAAGCCACCACCGGCAATTTCGTGGCTTTTGGCGACTTCGCTATCCAGTCCCTGGAGGCGGGGAAAATAACTTCGCAGCAGATTGAAGCCGCCCGCGTCGCCGCCAACCGGCTAGTGGCGGGGCAGGGCAAGATGTGGATACGCATTTTCCCCCATAAATCCGCCACTTCGCGGCCGGCGGAAACCCGTATGGGCAAGGGCAAGGGTGAGGTTGACCACTGGTTCGCCGCCGTGAAACCGGGAACGGTTCTTTTCGAACTGGGTGGGGTGAGCGAAACACTGGCGCGGGAGGCTTTCAAGCGTCAAGCCTACAAGCTCCCGATCAAGACCTGCCTGGCTCGGCGGAGACACTCGATATGAAGATAGTGGAAATGCGCGTTCTGGAAACAGCCGCCCTGGAGGCGGAAATCGAAAAGTCGCGCAAGGAACTTCTGGAACTTAGGTGCAAGGTGGCCCAGGGCGAGGATGTTCATCCCCACCGGGTGAAACAGTTGCGCCGCGAGATAGCGAGAATACTGACGGTGATCAATGAAAAAACCAGTGGGAGCAAAGCATGAGCGCAGCCGTCCCCAGCGCCACCCGTAATCGCCGGCGTACCTTGATCGGCACGGTAACTTCCACCAAGATGCAGAAAACCATCCTGGTGAATGTCCTGCGGGAATTCCAGCACCCCAAATACGAGAAGCGCGTTCGGCGCAACACCTCCTACGCTGTCCATGACGAGGCGGGAGAGGCGAAAACGGGTGACCGGGTAGAGATTATGGAAACGCGCAAGCTTTCCAAAACCAAGAACTGGCGCCTGATCAAGGTGGTAAAGCGGGTTGAATAGACTAGCGGATCTCTAAATCCCCCGCCTAGCGCTAAACTCGGGGAGGGGGCTGTGGGAGTTTGTTTTTCCAGTCCTTTTTCACCCTCCCGCCATACCGGCGGTTCCCGGGCGAAAGGGATGGCACTTAATTAAATTGGCGTCCGGGTTTTGCCTGGCGGGGAGGTTATTTCCGTGATTCAGATGCAGACGATGCTGGACGTGGCCGACAACACCGGCGCCAAACAGGCCATGTGCATCAAGGTACTGGGGTCAACCCGGCGCCGCTACGCGTCACTTGGTGACATTGTGGTGGTGACGGTAAAGAAAGCCGTCCCGGGTGGCGAAATCAAGGCCGGCACCGTGGCCAAAGGGGTGGTGGTGCGGACCAAGAAGGCGGTGAAGCGTCCGGATGGCTCCTCCATTCGATTCGACTCCAACGCCATAGTGTTGGTGGACGCTGACAAAAACCCCCGTGGCACCCGTATTTTCGGCCCGGTGGCCCGTGAGTTGCGGCAAGCCAATTTTATGAAAATTGTTTCCCTGGCCCCTGAGGTTGTGTGAATAGCCAGGTTAATGCTGAGGGCTAAACAGATGGCAGAAATGGTTAAAACCCGCATCCGTAAAAACGACATTGTCCAGATTGTTGCCGGAAGCGGTAGCGGTTTGGTTAAGTCTGACACGACCGCTGACCGCGGCAAACGCGGCAAGGTTCTGGAAGTTGACCGGGCCAAGAACCGGGCCAAGGTCCAGGGACTCAAGATGGTGTTCCGGCATCTTCGCCAGTCCAAGGACCCCCAGAAGCCGGGTGGCGGCCGGGTGGAGAAGGAAGCCTTTATAGCCCTTCCCAATCTTATGCTGGTCTGCCCCAAGTGTGACGAGGCTACCCGCACCGGGGTAAGACTGGAAAAACAGGAACGCACTGGCGGCAAAATCAAGACCCAGCGTATACGCGTCTGCAAAAAATGCGGTGGCGACATAGCCGTGCGTGACTAAGCCTGCCACCTGTTTTTCAAGTTGGTGGCGGTCAGAAATCGCCGCCTGATGAGGAAAAAACCACTATGACCCCGCGTCTTCTGGAAAAATACCGTAACACCGTTCTTCCCGCCCTCAAAAAGGAGTTGGGCCGGGAAAACACGCATTCCCTTCCGCGCCTGGAAAAGATTTGCCTCAACATGGGAGTGGGCAAAGCCATTGACGACTCGAAGTTCCTCGACGAGGCGGTTAAGATAATGACCACGGTGGCGGGACAGGCGGCGGTGGTTACCAAGGCCCGCGTGTCAGTGTCAAACTTCCGTTTACGGCAGGGGTACAAGATCGGTTGCCGGGTGACGCTAAGAAGCGAACGCATGTACGAGTTTTTAGACCGCCTGGTGGCGACGGCGATACCGCGTATCCGCGACTTCCACGGGGTGCCGAAACGTTCTTTCGACAAGTTTGGCAACTATTCCCTGGGGGTGGAAGAAATCACCATCTTCCCCGAAGTGGACGCCGACCGTCTGGCCTTTCCCCTCGGCATGGATGTGAACTTCGTCATCAAGCATTCGCGTGGCCGCGAGGAAAGCATGAAATTCTTGAAACTCATGGGTATGCCTTTCGCTGAGTGAGCGGGGGTCCTTGTGTCTATTAAGGGAGTCTGAAAGTGGCGAAAACTTCATGGATTGTTAAATGTAACCGCCCCCCCAAATTTTCCACCCGGGCTTATACCCGGTGCAAGCTCTGTGGCCGTTCCCGTGCGGTTTACCAGAAATTCCAAATATGCCGCATTTGCCTGCGGAACCTCGCCAACCGTGGCGAGATCCCGGGTATGCGTAAATCCAGTTGGTAGGTTGTTCCCGTCAAGTTATTAAAAGGAAAACGCGGTATGAGCATGACCGATCCTGTGGCTGACATGTTGACCCGTATCCGCAACGCCAACGCGCTGATGCGTGAGGATGTCAGCATGCCCTCCACCCCCATTAAGATCAATATCGCCGATGTTTTGAAGCGCGAGGGCTATATCAAGTCTTTTGACATAGTCACCCGCCCCAAGCAGAACGACCTGAAAATCACTTTGAAATACGGCCCAGAGGGGGAGAAGGTGATACGCAGCATCAAGCGCACCTCCAAACCGGGTTCCCGGGTCTACCGTAGCTATTCAGCTATTCCGATAGTTCTTTCCGGACAAGGCGTGGCGGTGGTGTCAACCAATCTTGGCGTCCTTTCCGACCGCGAGTGTCGCGAGAAGAAAGTGGGCGGGGAAGTTCTTTGCACAGTCTACTAGGGAATTAAGCTTTCCCCCGGTTGCCACCGTCTCCCGGGTTGGCGGAGACGTTTGGATTTCACAGTCTGGCCCTGACATTTTAGGATGCATACATGTCTCGCGTAGGAAAAAAACCGGTTGCGGTCCCCGCTGGGGTGGTTGTCCAGGTGCCGCCCGAGGAAATCGTGGTCAAGGGTCCCAAGGGGGAACTCCGGCAGAAACTAGTGCCGGGGGTGAAGGTGGTGGTGTCTGACCAGCAGGTAGTAGTTAGCCGCCTGTCTGACTCCAAACAGCACCGCGCCCTGCATGGCCTGTATCGGGCTCTAATCCAGAACATGGTGTTAGGGGTTACCGTGGGTTACACCAAACGGCTGCGCATAGTCGGCACCGGCTACCGAGTCGAGCTCAAGGGGAAGTTTCTCTCCATTGTAGCTGGCTTCGCCCACCCGATTGACTATCCGATACCGACCGGCATCCAGATCGAGGTTCCCAAAGCCACTAGCCGCGAGCAGATGGATTTTATCATCCAGGGTATCGACAAGCAGTTGGTGGGCGAGGTTTCCGCCCAGATACGCCGCGTACGTCCCCCCGACCTCTACCAGGGAAAAGGTATCCGTTACGCCGACGAGCATGTCCGTAGGCTTGAAGGCAAATCCTTCGGAGCGGGTGGCAAGTAAGGTTAGCGGGCTTTCCGGGGTTTCACCGGTTTTTGTCCGTTTTTTTGGAGAGTGAAAGAATGGAACGTATAGTCAAGAAACGGGCCGATCTTAGGCGTCGCCACCAGCGTTTGCGGCAAAAGGTGGCGGGAACGGCCGAACGGCCGCGGCTGGCCCTTTACCGTAGCCTCCGTAACCTTTCCGCCCAGTTTATTGACGATCAGGTTGGCCGGACTCTCTTGGCGGTGTCAACCCTGGATTTTCCGGAAAACACTTATGGCGGCAATGTCAAGGCGGCCGAGACTATCGGCAAGCTGGCGGCGGAAAAAGCCAAGGCGGCCGGAATAAACCAGGTGGTTCTCGACCGAGGCGGCCGGCAATACCATGGCCGGGTCAAAGCCTTTACCGAGGCGGCCCGCAAGGCGGGACTGAAAATTTAAACCAGCCCGGCGCTGTTTAACCCGGCGCGGTGGCTCTGGTTTTTGTAAGACGGGGTGACAATTCCAGGAGCTTTGCATGGCAGAGAATGAAGAGTCAAAATCGGCTGGTCCGGGTCAGGGTTCGCCCCGCCGGAGCCGTGGCGGTTCCCGGGGTGGGAGCGGCGGCGGCGCGGGTGCTAGCCGAGGTGGCAGTGGCGACACCAAGACCGGACGCGGTGAACGCGGCGGCCGAGGGGGTCGGGGAGGGCGGGGACGCCGCGATCGCGACGAACCCCGGGAACGCGAGTTCCAGGAAACCCTGATCGGGGTTTACCGCTGTTCCGCCACGGTCAAGGGTGGCCGGCGCCTGAGTTTTGGTTCTTTAGTCTGTGTCGGCGACGGCAAAGGCCGGGTTGGCATCGGCTATGGCAAGGCCAAAGAAGTGCCGGGCGCTTTCCAGAAGGCGATCAAGGCTGGCCGGCGTTCCCTGAAACGCTTCTTCATCACTCCGGGTGGTTCTATTCCCCACGAAGTCAAGGGTCGTTTTGGCGCCTCGCAGGTGATCCTTATTCCCGCCATGCCGGGAACCGGGGTTATCGCCGGTACCGCGGTTAAGGCTATTTTGGAGGCGGGTGGTCTCACCAACGTCCTTACCAAAGTCTATGGTTCCACCAACACCCGTAACGTGGTAAAGGCGGTTATGGACGCTCTGGAAAAACTCCGTAGCAAAGAAATGACCGAGAGTCTAAGAGGGGTTGCCATCCTGTAGGGATGGTTTTTCGCCACTCCCGGTTTTTTTCCACCCTTCCGGGCGGACCCAACAGGACAAAGGAATTTTCGATGAATTTCACCGATGTTTTTAATGCCGTGTCTGCCCACAAACGCCGTCACCGGGTGGGCCGGGGGGCAGGCTCAGGCTCAGGTAAAACCGCCGGGCGTGGGCAGAAGGGTTTGGGGTCCCGGACCGGGGCCAATTACCTCCGGGGTTATGTCGGTGGCCAGACCCAGCTCAAGGAACGCCTCCCGAAAATCGGCTTCAACAACGCGGTGCACACTACCAGCTATCTGGCCTTGAACCTGGCTTTTCTCGACCAGAATTTTGCCGATGGCGAAGTGGTGGAGATAGCGACTCTACGCGCCAAAGGCTTCACTATCCGCCGGGGCGACCTGGTGAAGCTTCTCGGGCGAGGGGAACTCGCCAAGCGCCTGACCATCCGGGTGCACGCCGTGTCAGCGTCGGCCCGCAAAAAGGTTGAGGCAGCGGGGGGAAGCCTGGAACTCTTGGAAACAAGCGCGGTGGCGGGCCTGGTTAAACCGGATAACGCCTAGTTCGAATAACCCTGGGGATGGTAGCACGCTATGTTTGATACTTTGGCGAAAATACTAAATGTCAAAGAACTCCGGAACAAGTTGGCCATAACTTTCTTGCTTCTGGTGGTTTTTCGGCTGGGTTCCTTCATCCCGACACCCGGGGTCAACGTCCAAGCTATCACTGAGTATGTCAACAACGCCCAGGGAGCCATGGGGGCGGTACTCAGCATGGCTGACATGTTTACCGGCGGGGCTTTGTCCTCCATGGCGATTTTCGGCCTGGGGATAATGCCTTATATAACCGCCTCGATCATTTTCCAGCTCCTCACCGCCATCGTCCCTTCCCTCTCCCGCATCGCCCACGAGGGAGTTACGGGCCGGAAAAAAATCAACCAGTATGTCCGGGTTTCCACCGTTGCCCTCTGTCTTATCCAGGCCGGGATGCTCGCCTGGGGACTTTCCGGTAGCGGCTCGGACGGCGGTTACGCCTTTGTCGCCGACGGAGTGTCACGCTGGGAATTTTTCATTTATGTCCTGGTCTCTCTGACAGTTGGCACAATGTTCCTTATGTGGCTGGGTGAGCAAATCGACGAGTTTGGCATTGGTAACGGTATTTCGCTACTAATCATGGCAGGTATCCTTTCCCGCATACCCAAAGCCATCGCCAAGCTGGCCGCCGGGGTTGACCCAACCAATCCTGGTTCCGACATAACCATTGGAAAAATAGTGGTTATCCTGGCGTTTTTCGTCGCCATGACCCTAGCGGTGGTGATGATAACCTTGGGAACCCGCCGTGTCCCCATTATGCAGGCCAAGGCTATACGCGGCCGCAAAACCTATGGCGGGCAACGCCAGTTCCTGCCACTCAAAGTTAACCAGGCCAATGTTATTCCCATCATTTTCGCCCAGGCCATAATGCAGGTGGTGGCGGGGTTTGCCGGAATGATTCTGGGAAACTTCGCGGTGTTTTTCTCGCCCGGATCGTTTATGTACACGGTTTTCTATGTCCTGCTCATCCTCTTTTTCTGCTATTTCTATACCGCCATCCAGTTTAACCCCAATGAAATGGCGGACAACCTAAAACAGGGGGGGATGTTTATCCCGGGTATCCGGCCAGGCAAACGAACCGCCGAACACCTGGAGAAGATCATGAACCGGGTAGCCCTGGCTGGGGGTGTTTTCCTCTCCCTTATCGCCGTGGTGCCGCAGTTTGTCAGCCAGTCTATGGGAGTAGACTACGACATCAGCGGCCTTCTGGGTGGAACCGGTCTTCTTATTGTGGTGGGGGTGGCCCTGGACGTGGTGCAGCGGGTGGAAAGCTACCTCCTGATGCGTAATTACGAGGGCTTTGGCATCGCCGGCGGGAGGGTACGCGGTCGTCGGAATTAGGGGATAAATGCGGCCGGATAAAATTATTCTAAAAAGCCAGAGCGACCTTGAGCAAATGCGTGAAGCTGGGAGGTTGGTCGCCCAGGCCCTGGCGCTCGCCGGTAAACTAATAGCCCCTGGTGTCACCACTGGCGAAATCAACGCGGCTATACTGGATCTGATCCGCCAGGCGGGAGCGACGGCGACTTTTGTCGGCTATCCCTCCGGACGGCGCGGTGTTCCGGCGTTTCCCGCCGCGGTTTGCGCCTCGGTGAACGAGCAGGTGGTGCATGGCATTCCCGGACCCCGGGTTTTACTCGAGGGAGATATCCTCTCCCTGGACATCGGGGTACACCTGAACGGTTGGTGTGGCGACGCCGCTCGCACTTTTCCGGTAGGGAAGGTGGGGCGAAAGGCGAAGCGTCTCTTGGAGGTGACAGAGACCTCTCTCACCAACGCCATAGCCAATTGCCGCCCCGGCCGCTTCCTTGACGATATTTCCCAGGCGGTTGAGTCTTGCGCCCTGGAAAACGGCTTGTCGGTGGTGAAGCAGTTTGTCGGCCATGGCATTGGCCGCGACATGCATGAGCCGCCGCAGGTGCCGAATTTCATCGCCAGTGGCAATGAAATACCGGAACCACCCCTGGAACTCCGAGCGGGGATGGTGCTAGCGATTGAACCTATGCTTAACCTTGGTGGCTCCCCCGTTTTGGTGGATCCCCGGGATGGTTGGACGGTTTTTACCAAAGACCGCTCCCTGTCGGCGCATTTTGAGCATAGTGTCGCCATCACCAACGAGGGGCCGTGGATTTTAACGGAGTTGTGAAGTATGGCAAAAGAGGAAGCAATCAGTATTCAGGCCACGGTGCGGGAAGCCCTCCCCAACGCCCAGTTCCGGGTCGAGCTTAACACTGGGCATTTTGTTCTCGCCCATATCAGCGGCAAAATGCGGCAAAATTTTATCCGCATCCTGCCCGGGGACAAGGTTACGGTAGAGCTTTCCCCCTATGACCTGAAACGTGGTCGCATAACCTACCGGGGTTAGCCGGTGCAAGTGGTAAATTAGGAGTATCACCATGAAAGTGACACCCTCCATACGGAAACGCTGTGAACACTGCAAGATGATCCGCCGTCGGGGAGTTCTTCGGGTAATTTGTAAAAGCAACCCCCGCCACAAGATGCGGCAAGGTTGACTATAACCATCCTACCGGGTGGGGGTTTTCCTTTCGTGGTTAGCCATTAGTTTGTCCAGGGGGAATTAAGGTGCCAAGAATCCTTGGG
>JAITQC010000146.1 GCA_031289115.1 Planctomycetota bacterium | reverse complement strand
GTGGCTTTTCCCACTGATGCCAAGCTTTCCACTCCCAGTTGAAAGAAATGATACTCTCTATGGCGGCGGGAGGTGTGCGTGAGGGCGAATAAAACCCGAGTGATTGAATCCGACTGGCTAGGCAACCCTAGCAGGGTTGGGTTTCTTAGTATGTGGGATTAGATACCTAACCTGGGTTTTAATTATGGCGAATTCGCCGTAATTAAAAGTAAAGCCGGGCTGAACTGCGATAAAACCCGTAAAAGAATGGGCGGCGAAAATGAAGGAGGTCGGGCTTCGGGCAACAATCCTGCGTTAGGATGAAACATTGGCGCACAAAGACATCGCCTTCAAGTTTAGCCTGGGGAGCAGCCCGGAATTTAAGATTTGTCTCATCCCGGATTTTGAGCGACTGAAAGCTGAAAAACTCAAACAACTGGGTTGGGAAATTAGGCGTAATCTCACGAAAAACTACCGTGTCCAGCGACGCGATCATGGTAAATCTGATACCGGCGTAACTTTCGCCAAGGTAGCGAAGTACCGGGTACGCAAGCGAAGCGGACGTGCAAATGTTATACTGTTTAGTACCTTGCTCCGGGCCAAAGGCGAAACCTGGGGCGGCGCCGCCACCCGGTTTTACTTGTCATGGCAATACCCTTGGTGTTGCCTGACGCAAACCCGGTTTCGCCCGGTTTTTTTCGCCATGTACAACGCCTCATCGGCCCGCCGGATGGTTTCCGCCCCCTCCTCCCCGACAATATACTCACTTCCCCCAACGCTCACCGTGAGATTGGTGCCATCCGGAAGAGCGATACCCAGGGAAACGTTCTGCCGCAGCCTTTCCGCCACCATGGTCGCGCCATCCAACCCACGCCCCGGCAACAACAGCACAAACTCCTCTCCGCCATAACGGCAGATGGCGTCGCCGTCGCGGGCAGACAATTTCAAGGTTTGCCCAACCTTTTGCAGCACTTGGTCGCCAACCTGGTGCCCGAAGGTGTCGTTCACCTGTTTAAAATGGTCGACATCCACTAGCAAACAGGAAAAACCCGTTCGCTCCAGGATGGCGGAAGAGATGCGTGTCTTTAATAATAGGTCAAAGGCCCGGCGGTTACTTAACCCGGTCAAACTGTCAATGGAACTAGCCTCCTCCGCCAGTTTTCTCTGGGAAGTCGCGGTTTGCAACTCAACTTGAAGACCCGCGATCATTTTGCTTTGCTCGCTTATATCGACAATGACGCCGATAAGGCCCCGCTCGCCATCTTCCTGGATAAAACCGCCGCTCCAGTAAAGACAGGTATGGTTCCGGCCGTCGCTTAAAAGATAGGTCATTATATGGTGGCTCGTTTCACCATGCGTGACCATGTCCAGGTCTTCCTTGTGGTAAAATTCCCGGTCACTCACCGAAAGATACTCGAGATCCATCACGGTTTTTCCCACTATATCCTGGCTTTTCACACAAAACATTTTCTCATAGGCATAGTTGACAAACAGGAATCGGAGGTCGGCGTTTTTAACAAAAATAGCGTTAGGGAGCGTGTTTAGTATTACCATCAATTGGTTAATATCAATCATGGCGCGTCTCCCTCGACTGTAAGATCCTGTCTCCGGGGCAAGACTACCCGACCCACCGCCCCGACCACTAGCCGCCGGGGGTAAAGCGCTGGCGCCCCGGGAAATTAAAACCTGGCGAAAAACCCCACTCCAGGAAAGAAGATGGCCAAAACGCGGTTTGTCCGGCGGTTTCACCTAATACCATCTGGCGAAGGCGGGTCACCTCGCCAGGTGAAGGAGGCTTAAACCCATCCGAACTAACCCCGGTTCCTCACGCGCCGTTCCAAAAAACGCAGGCCGGCGGCAAAACCCGCCGCCATCAGGCCTATCAGGAATATCCCCAAAAACATTGACGGCAAGTGCCGGAAGTTTTGCCCATCGCTCACCAGCGCCCCCAGTCCCTTCCGGGCAGAGAATATTTCCGCCGACATCAGGGTTGTCCAACAAATGGTAAAGGAAGTTTGGCTAGCGGTAACCACCACCGCCAACCAGCGGCCCCGGGGGAAGGTGGAAAAAAGAGGCGAGTCCGGAGTGACCCGGGCTAAGCCACCAAGTATCCCCACCAGTCCCTGGAAAAAGGCGGCGAAGACCAGAATCGCTAGTTTGGACTCCTCGCCAACCCCGAAAACAAAGACACTCAGGGGGATCAGGGAGATAGGTGGCAGGGTCGCGAAAAAGGCGAGCAGGGGATTAGCGAGCGCCCGGAGGATAGGCGAGGCGGTCACACACACACCCGCCCCCACGGCCAAAGACATACCCAGGAAAAAACCCAGCACTACCCGGTACAGGCTGTAAAGACAGGCGGAGAAGACGCTGCCGTCAAGGATGCCATCCCCAAAAACGACAGCTACCTCCCAGAGGGGAGGAAATAGCGCCGGGTTTACCAGGCCAAGCCAACGTGCTCCTTCCCAACCAACCGCGAACAATCCCCAGGCGAGAAAAAAAACTAGCCAGCTCCGGCTAGCGAGTTTTCGCCAGGTTCCCTTCCCCTCCCGGGTGCCCCCCTCATTCCTGGTCATGTTCGCCCTGCCCCTCGACCTTGGCTAAAGCGGCTTTTCCGGTTTCCCAAAACAACTGTCGATCCATGATGAGCTCCGTGTCCTGCGGCCACCCCGCCCCGTATGCCAAAAATTCCCGCGTCTGGTCGAGCCAGGCGTCCACACTGCCATCGGCGTAGAAGTCCAGCCATTCCCGGGTGGAGTGTAATTTTATCCTGGACCAGCCCTCTCCGGCGGCTAACTCCGGCAGGTCTGGATAACCAATTCGCCCGACCAGGTCCCGGTTTTCCTGGGGCGAAACCAGTAAATCCTGGTTCGCCCGGATCCAGGCCCGGATGATCCCCTTCAGAGTGTCCGGGTTACTGGCGTAATAGGCGTCTGACGCCACCCAGGCGGTGAGGACGCCAGCCTGGGGGTAGTCCCCGGCCCGGGCGAGCGTCCTCACCCCCGGGACTTTTTCCCGGATACGCAGGTCATGGGGATACCAGGTCGCGATATAGGATACCGAACCGGCTAAGAAGGCCTCTACCGCCGCGGCCATGTCTAGACTAACCAGATCAATATCCCGTTCGCTATCCAGGCCATGGGCTTTAAGCGCATGGTGAAGGAAGAGATGGGCGCTGGTGCCTCTGACACTGACCACCATGGTGCCCTGTAGGTCCTCCAGCTTTTCGGCGCCGGTTTCTGGGCGCGCCAAAAGCAGGCAGTTGTCAATTTCCCGGCTGTTAACCAGAAAAACCCTGCCAAAGCCCTGGGCGGGAAGACTGGCCAACATCGCCCCCATGATCGCCACATCCAAATTTCCCCCGGCAAAAGCCCGCATCAGGGGAATATCCGAGGTGAAGTCTCTACCCTCCAGCCGCAACCCCTCTTCCTGGAAATAACCTTTTTCCTGGGCGACAAGGAGTTGTCCATTCACCGAGGGGGTGGAAACATAACCCACCCGGACCGTGGTCTCGGCCCCCGGCAGGGAAAAACCCGACAGCGTGGCAAACCCCAGGGAAAGGAAAAAAAGTAGGGCTAGGGACCGCCTTGGCCACCTCGTTTTAACAAACATAGGCATCCAGTGGGGAAAAACGCTCCACCCGGGTTGGTCCAGGCTAGAGATAGGCTTTCCTCCCCCTGTCTCGCCGGCCGGGCGGGCCGTTAGGGTACCGGCGCCTTAACCCGACGCCTTGGCTTCCTTGGTTTTTTCCGATCGATCCAGGCGTCCAGCGGTGAAATGGCTGATTATAACCACCAGAAAGGTGACAACAAGAAGAATGGCGGAAAGGGCGTTAAGCTTGGTGGTGGAACCGCGTTTGATAGAACTGTAGATATATATGGGTAGTGTCTTCGAACCCGCCCCCGACAGGAAGAAAGTGACCACGAAGTCGTCCAGGGACAGGGTGAAGGCGAGTAGTCCCCCGGCGATGATACCAGGGGCGATAACGGGCAGAAGAATTTTCCGGGTGGCGGTCCAGGAGCTTGCCCCCAAGTCCCGGGCCGCGTCAATCAGGGAAAAATCGAAATCCTGCAGCCGCCCCAGCACGGTCATCGCCACGTAACTCAGGCAAAAGGTGACGTGCCCCAGGTAGATGGTGGTCATTCCCAGGTCAGCCCCCACCGCGCCAAAAAAGAGGAGCAGGCTTATCCCCATGAGGATCTCCGGCGCCACCAGGGGGGAGTAGATGAGAGAGAGGTGGAAAAACTGCAGGCGGGAGCGGTGGCGGTGCAGGGCGAAAGCCGCCATCGTCCCCAGCACCATGCAGGTAAGGGTTGACCAAAAGGCGATGACCAGGGTGTTTTCCAGGGCGCCGCGGATTTCCCGGTCCCGGAGAAGCTGGTTGTAGTATTTCAGGGTAAAGCCCCGCCAGTCACCCCCGAAACGGCTGTCATTGAAGGATCCCACCACCACCACCGCCAGGGGAAGATAGAAGAATACCAGGCAGAAAACCAGGGTGAGTCCGGGGAATAGGCTTCTTTTCATGCTTTTTTCCCTCTGGCGGCGGGAAGAGGCG
The DNA here is from genome assembly GCA_031289115.1 of Planctomycetota bacterium. GTDB lineage: Bacteria > Planctomycetota > SZUA-567 > SZUA-567 > SZUA-567 > JAITQC01. Next base: position 6,195 of record JAITQC010000146.1, on the reverse strand, counting down.
CTTCCTCCGCCCCGACCCCCGGCCTCAAGCCCGTATCCCGGTATGGTGCGACAGGGTGTCGGTGATTTCCTTCCGGTCGCGGGTCTGGCGACGGTTGTTAATATACATCATACCTAGCAGTGGTATCAGGACGGTGAGAATCAGCACCGCCGCCAGGGCGCTGGCGCGGGGAAGGTTGCGTTCGGTGTAAACATACTGGGCGATTTTGTTACCCAGCATATCGCTGTCCACTCCGCCCAGCATTTCCGGAATCACATAGGAGCCTAGCGACGGCACCAGCACCATGATGGAGGCGGTGACGATACCCCGGCTGATCCCCGGCATAAACACCGAGAAAAAAGCGTGCGGGGAACTCGCCCCGAGGTCCCGGGCCGCTTCAAGGAGATTGAAGTCGAATTTCTCCGCTGCCGCGTAGAGGGGAAGGATGGCAAAGGGAAGATAGGTGTAGACCAGGACCAGGAGAATGGAGCCGGAGTTGTAGAGAAGGGGTTGGTCAGCCCCCAGTATTCCGGTCCACACCAGGAAATGTCGCAGGGTTCCATCGGTGTGGAGGAGGGTTTTCCAGGCGAAAACCCGGACCAGGAAATTGGTCCAGAAAGGCACCACCACCAGAAGCATCGCCCACTGCCGCCAGCGCCGGTCCATCCGGGCCAGGTAATAGGCGACGGGAATAGACACCGCCAGGCAAATCACGGTGTTGGAGACCGAAAGCCAGATGGTGCGCCATATAATGCCAGGATAGTTGGGGTTAACTAGGCGGAGGATTGTTTCCAAAGTCCAGCTGTCGCCAATCCCCCCGTAGGCGTCAGCGGTGCGAAAGGCGATGGCGAAAATAATCAGGGAGGGGAGAATGAAGAAAACCATGAGCCAACCGAGGGAAGGCAGGGTGAGCATGAGTTCACCCAGATTTATCCCCCTCAAGCGCCCGTTAAGCTTACTCATGGGAGTCCCCGTCCACCGCCAGCGGCTCGGTTTCCGTTTCGGTATCAGGAAGGGAAAGCAGCTCCTCATCCGCCTCGGAGTAGCGCTCCAGCATATACCCATCGTCGGAATGCCAGGAGAGCCAGACCAGGTCTTTCCAGCGGATCGGCTTCTCGTCCAGGCCGAACCGCCGGTGGACACGGTTGACTGCCAGACGGTAGTCCCCCACCCGCACCCAGTACTTGGTGGCGGAACCCAGGTAAATGATTTCCTCCACCTCACCCCGGGAAATGTTGCGGGAGGACTCGGCGGGCGGCTCTGCCACCGTCAGGTGTATTTTCTCCGGCCGAAGACTAAGATGCACCGCCCCTCCCACTTTCAGCTGCTTGTCGTTAAAGACCCGCACCGCCCCCAGTCCTTCGATCGCCACCAGGGAGTAATCGCCGTCGATTTCCTTCACCACCCCGTCGAAGAAGTTGGTGTCGCCAATGAAGGCGGCGACAAAGGAAGAGCGGGGAGCCTCGTAAATTTCGGCCGGAGACCCGGTTTGCTCGACTTTACCGCGGTTCATCACGGCGATGGTGTCGGAGATGGACATCGCCTCGCCTTGGTCGTGGGTGACATAAAGAAAGGTGATCCCTACCTCGTCATGCAGGCTGTCCAGTTGCACCAGCATGCGCTGGCGTAATTTCAGGTCTAGGGCGGCCAGCGGCTCGTCCAGGAGCAGTACCTGGGGACGGTTGACCAGGGCCCGGGCGATCGCCACCCGTTGCTTCTGCCCGCCCGAAAGCTCTACCACCCGCTTTCTGGCGTGTTCGGTCATATCGGTAAGGTCGAGCATGCGTTCCACTTCCTGGCGGACATCCACCGCGGAGCGTTTGGCAATGCGCAAACCAAAGGCGATATTCTCAAAAACGTCAAGATGGGGAAAGAGAGCGTAGTTCTGGAAGACCGTGTTGACCTTGCGTTTTTCGGGAGGGAGTTCGGTGATGTCGACGCCATTTAGGATGACCCGGCCTTCCTGGGGGTGCTGGAAGCCGGCACAGATACGTAGGAGAGTGGTTTTGCCACAACCAGATGGGCCAAGTAAGGAAAAAACCTCGCCCTGTTTCACCGTCAAGGACACGCCATCAACCGCCTTGACCGCGCCGAAATAGTGTTTGATGCCGGCGAATTCAAGAAAATGCGTCACTGGACAACTCCCCCCCGGCAAAAGACCGCCGGGGGCAAATTTAATAAAGTGAAATCCGTCCGGCAATGATATTTTGCCGGACGGATCTTTTTTCCTCAAGGGGCAGGCAGTAACCGGTCGAGACGGGTAGGAGAAAACCAGTTCCGGCTAACCCTTGGCGTCGTCGTTTCAGTCGGAATTTCACTGGGGGGCGGCCACTTCTTTGTCCACCGCCGCCTCCTCAACTGGTTGCGTCATCCCCCGGTCCGCCTCGGCCATGGCGATGGCGTTATCCTCTAGGAGTTTTTTCAGCTTTTCCTCTATAACGCCGGCGATATCAGAATGATTACGGAGGAACTCGCAGGCCACATCCCGCCCGTTCCCGATACGGGTATCGCCATAGGATATCCAGTTGCCAGCCTTGCTCAAGATATCGTTGGTGATGGCCAGATCAACCAACTCACCCAGGCGGTTGACGCCCTGGTTAAAGAGTATTTCGAAAGACACCGATTTGAAGGGAGGCGCCATCTTGTTTTTGACCACTTTGACAGTGGTTTCGTTGCCGAGGATGGTGTCGCCTTTTTTCACCTGTTTCCCCCGGCGTATATCGAGGCGGAGGGAGGCGTAAAATTTCAGGGCGTTGCCGCCGGTGGTGGTTTCCGGATTCCCGAACATTATGCCGATCTTCATGCGTATTTGGTTGATGAAGATTATGCAGGAATTTGATTTCTTGACTATGCCCGTGAGTTTTCGTAGTCCCTGGCTCATCAGGCGGGCCTGTAGCCCCATGTGGCTTTGTCCCATCTCGCCCTCGATCTCCGCCTTGGGGGTAAGGGCGGCCACCGAGTCCACCACAATCACGTCCACCGCGTTAGAGCGGACCAGCATCTCGCAGATATCCAGGGCCTGCTCGCCACAATCAGGCTGGCTCACCAGCAGGGTGTCCAGGTTAACCCCCAGGCGACGGGCGTAGGCTGGGTCAAGGGCGTGCTCGGCGTCAATAAAGGCGGCGGTGCCGCCATCCAGCTGGGCGTTAGCCACGCATTGGAGGGCGAGAGTGGTTTTTCCCGAGGACTCAGGACCGTAGAATTCGACAATCCGCCCCCGCGGCACCCCGCCAACGCCGATGGCGGCGTTGAGACCCAGGGAACCGGTGGAGATGACGTCACACTTGACTATGCTCCCCTCCCCGAGGCGCATGATCGCCTCCGGGCCGTAGCGTTTGCCGATATCGGTAAGGGCGGAAGCCAGGAGCAAACCCCGTTTCTCCTCCCGTGAATCCTTTCCCGTCCGTTCCCCGCGACTCGCCCGTTCGGCCGGGTTGTCGTTTTTCGCCTTCGCCATCGCGCTCTCCTCATTAGGGAAAACGTCCCGTGTCTTAGGGACGCCTTTTTCAAATAATCCGGTGCACTCCCACCACCCGGCCGCCAACCCGGAAACTGCTTTGGGGGTCGACTGGAATAGGCTGGTAATACTCATTAGCCGGGATCAGGACGAGAAAGCCGTCCTCGCGCCAATGGAAGCGCTTTACCGTGGCTTCATTCTCAATAATGGCCACCCCGATTTCACCTGACTCCACCCGGGGAACCTGGTGGACAATGACATAGTCGCCGTCCCAAATGCCCGCCTCGATCATGGAGTCGCCCTTGACCCGCAGGGCATAATGCTCCTCGCGGCGGTAAATGTTGTCAAGGTCCAGATAACCCTCCAAGTTTTCCACCGCCTCCAGGGGTTGTCCGGCCGCGATCTTCCCTACGATCGGGATCCCCCGCATCGGTAGCAGATAGTCGGGGGCGATTTCGATGTTTCTGGCCTCGCCCCGGCGCCGGTTGATATAGCCCTTCTTCTCCAGGCCGATCAGGTGCGACACCACTGCGTTTGGGGAGGCGAAGCCAAAGGCGGCGGCTATCTGGCGGACGGTGGGAATATAGCCACCATCCCGATAGGATTTGACGATAAAGTCGAAAACTGCCTGTTGGCGCTTGGTGAGATTTTGCATGGTATTATCCTGGCTGAAAAATCTTTTTTGGCTCGCTCCGGGCGCTTGCCCGGCTGGAGCTGGACTTTCAGGGTGGGTAGCGCCCGACCCGAAAGCTGGTTGGGTTAAACTTAATCGGATGTTTAATGTTTTTACCAATACATAATAGTGAACTTTTGGAAGTTGTCAAGTAAATATTTTGTCCTCTGGATTAATTTTTCTCCGGGGCGGACAGGTCAATTACCAAGGCAAAGCAGTCCCGGGCGCGCCTGGCTCAGCGCGGTAAGTCAGAATCCCCCCATCGCCTCGTAGGCGCAGCCGTCCGCCCGGCGCCACCTCCAGCCTGGCGCCCCGCCCCAGTAGGTCGGACAACAACTGTTCGGCCCGGTTAAGGTCGGGGTTAAGGCAAAAACGCCGGGTCATGGCGAGGTTCCCTCTTAACACTCCGTCCCGCCACTCCACCTCGCCGGTAAAACGGTTGCAGAGTTCGCCAACCAGCCGGGGACCGGGGGCGAAGGAGAGGCTAGGTGCCGCTTCCTGGCCCGGGAATTCCTGGGTGTCAATCAGGGCCAAGCGGAAAGTGACTCCGGTCAGCGTGGCCATGTCGGTCAAGGGCTGCCAATCCTCCGCCGGGGCGGACGGGGCAACCAAAGGTTTCGCCAACCTAGGGGCGGAGGGGGCAACCAAAGGCTTCGTCAACCTAGGGGCGGGTTGGTGGCAACTAGCGGCCAGCGCCACCCTTCCGGCTCCCGCCAAGGGTAGTAAAAACAGGAGTAAAGCAGTCAGGAAGACGTTTTTCATAAGGTTGTTTCCTTTATTCGCAATTTTTTGCCACCACCCCCAAGGGGTGGTGTCGGAAGCGCCTCCTCCTACCGATTATCAACCTTTAGGGAATTTTTTGCAACACTGCACCAATGGGATTAGGCGTTTAACCGGTTCTACCGGTCAATGGATTTCCATTGTGGCATGGCGCTTTGCGGTGTCATTTTTTATTATGAGTGGCTATAAAAAAACCTTGTACGAGATATTGTACGCTTCACCTATACGTTTCGCCATGTCTACTGAAATAGCACGAGTGCCTTTTTCCATTTCCGAAACGTGGTGTGGGAGTATTCCCAAAGCGGAGGCAAGCTCTTTCTGCTTAAGGCCTTCGCGGGCGCGTAAACCGCGTAATCTGTTGCCGGGACTGGATTCAGGAAAAACTTCTTTTAAGGAATACGATTCCTCTCCGTCCTCATTCACCGGACAAGATAAATCCATAAGCTCCAACATGCCGGTTATAGCTTTGCACAAAGAATCAGCGGATTCTTTGGGGACTGCGAGATGTATTTCAGTCAAGGCGCCGGTAGTTCGCGTTTTCATGCGTTCCAACATCAAATCTCCCTACGTTTCCCGACAAATCCGCAACCTTCCCCACCGCCACATAACGAGGCTGGCCTTTGTTCAAATGAAAATGGCGCCTGTCCGTCTTGCCTTTGATTTTCCCCTAATGGTGCCAGTTCAGACGCTCTGGGCCTTCCTGCTCCAATTCTTCGGTAAGAAGATCAAGGGTGGAAGCGATTGCCTTCGGCAATTTACCTTTCTGTTTACGCGCCTTGCCAGTGAAGGCCACAGACCAGAGCGTTTCCTGTTCATTCTGCAAGACTGGCTCTTTTGCTTCTTGAAAAATTAAATACCAAATTTTGGTATTTTGTCAAGGGAGTGGCTCAATTTTCACAGGAGGCATCGCCAGGCTGAAACTCGCTGATTACCGCTCCAGGGCCAAGTGACTGCCCGATCTGCTGCTATTTGCACTACTGGCCGCGCCTGGGATAGTTCTAAACCAAGCCGACTCCTTTCTCGTGCTTCTGAAGCGCGGGGCAGTATACGGAATCCAACAACCACGGAGGAACGCTCCCATGTATCAGCACAGGTCAACAACGCGATCCGGCTTTTAAGCACGGGCTGAATGCTGCACATGGACGCCATACGCGGCTGGCACAAAGCCTATTCAGCTTACGGCAGGTGGCATTTTCCCGATAAAGTGACGCGGCATATTGATGAAGTCCGCTGGGAATATTTCACCGCTAAAGGCAGGCGCTGCTTCAAGTAATGGGATAATTTGTAATTCGCCAGTCGCGACTGG
>JAITQC010000112.1 GCA_031289115.1 Planctomycetota bacterium | reverse complement strand
CAGGCTAGAACCAACGGCCTTAACCTCAAGGTGGCGACCCGGGACATCATGGCTGATTTCACCTTTAACAGCGGCCACACCGGCACCACCACCATCGCCCAGGTGGGTTACGGCGAGGGGTCGGTTTTTAGTAAAAACGGCGCCCTCACGGTGGCTACCACCGTTGCCAACGCCGGTATAACCGCCTTTATGAACCAGGCTAACCACAACACCACCCAAATCCTGGCCCACTTCAACGGCGGCATCCAGTTGCAACTTGGCGAAGGGGGTGGCGACCAAAACCGCACTGTGCTTGGCATGCGCAACATGTCTATCAGTAATTTGGGTCGGATAGAACTGACCGGCTCCTTCACCCCCGGTAACCCGGTGGTGGAATCCCGGGTGTTTTCCCTCCAGGATCTCCTAGGTGGCCAGGCGGCGAGTCTAAGCGCCGACCCGAGCCTGGCTATCCGTATTATCAGCACCGCTATCGACAATGTCTCCTCTACCCGGGCCCAGATCGGTGCGATGCAGTCCAATATGCTCCAGACCAATGAAAATAACCTCCGTATCGCCTTGGAAAACATCACCAAAACCGAGTCAGACATCCGGGACACCGACATGGCTTCGGAAATGACTGAACTCACTAGAAACCAAATACTTAACCAGGCTGGCCTTGCCATGATGTTCCAGGCCAACCAGGCGGCGGAAAATGTGTTAACCCTGTTGTAGCGGGCCTGGCTCAAAGTCAGGCAATTGTCCGGCATGGCGTCCGGCCAGAGCTAACGCTGGTGAAAGCAAGGGAATGCCAGACAAGGGAATGTCTGGGCGCGAATAGTGCCGGAGCAACAGGTGTTTACAGCGGGAGTGCGATCTTTTGGATCGCGCTCCCGTTTTTCTTAAAGCCAAGCGGCCAAGAAGAGGCGGGGGGACGTCGGGAAGCGAGGGAAAAAACTGGTTTACCGCCAGGGGTTCTATTTGGTGGGGTCGGCTTGCTAAAAGCGGTCCATCACTGGTAGCCAGGGTCTTACGCTGGTCAGGTAGGCGAAAAGACCTGCTACAAGCCTAAGCACCGGCCGCCATGGCAAAAAAACGCCCTTACCTCCGGCGGGTTGGGAGAATGGCCAACCGGTTGACAACCCTCCCCCGGCTGGCTGGCAAGACAATAGCGGTTAACTGCGGGTAGCGGGGAGGGGGGTAGAAAACTCCTTTGGCAGAGCAACCCGGAACCGGCGGGGTAATTGGACCTAACCGCTCCCCTGGCTAGCGGAGGGCGAGTTTAATAAGCTCCTCCAGGGTAAGGTTGGGATTATCCTCCCATATCTTGTTGACCCGCGCCACCGCCTCGTTTTGCGGCATTCCCAGGGCGATCAGGGCGGCGCTGGCCTCGCCAGGGATACCCTCCGGCACCAGGGGTAATCCAGGTGGCAGCTGGGTCTTGGCGCCCTTGAGTTCCAGGATGATGCGTTTGGCAGTCTTTTCCCCCACCCCCTTTATTTTCCGGAGTGACTCGCTGTCCTGGCGTTCCACCGCCAGGAGGAAGTCCTGCGGGGTCATGCCGGACAAAATCTGCAGCGCCATCCCCGGTCCAACCCCACTAAGCTCTATCAGGCGGCGAAAAAGATCCCGCTCTTCTTGGCTTAAGAAACCAACCAGCCGCAGATCGTCCTCGCGGACGATGAGGTGGGTTATGATAGTGACTTCCTGTCCGACATCGGGCAGGCGGCGAAGGGCGGAGAGCGGGATATTGATTTCGTAGCCAATTCCCCCCACCTCCACCACTATCTGGGTGGTGGTTTTATGCGCCAGACGACCGCGGATATGGTTAAACATGGGTGCCTTTCGCTGGACAGTGAATTTAAAAGAATCTACCCCCTGGGTAAACCGGCGCAATTAAAAAAGTCGCCCTGACGCTTTGGAACGCCCGCCAGGGAGGGGACAGCGGAGTTGGGTCAGGGGGGGGAAGGGTGGAAATCCAGCCAGCCTTGATTATACCGCGGGTGGCAGGAAAAGGCGGGGTATTTTCCCCGTCGACTGGGGAAGGACCAATAGGGTTGCCGCCAAGTACTCTTTTCGCCTGGGTGGGATAGGCCTGGCAGCGGGAGGGTCTTGCCAGGGGGAGGTTAAGAGGAAAGAACCGAGAAATTAACCCGGTCCACTTTAGGCTGCATCCCTAGGGGACAAGACGGGTTGACAGCCGGCGGTAGCCAGTTTGCCCCGCCTTACCCCTAGCGAGACCACCTCTGGGTTTGTTTACTGACGCCCATCCCTCGGCCTCGGGTAGAAAGGATCCTGGTATAGTCTAGTGATGGTCAGTTGGACGCGAAAAGACAGGGCGGGGTGGCTGTTCACAGCCTTCCCAGCTGGGTAACGCGGGTGGCCTTGCTGCTGGCGTTAGACAGGGATGAGAGCTGGAATAACTGTCCCTGCCTTCTGTTTTCCCTTGGGTTATGAGCGAGCAAACGCGAAAGGATATAGCCGGGAAGAGCTGGCGGGGCAATTAAACCACTATTAACCCGATACTGGCGGGGAATTACAACTTGCCTAAATGACGGCTTCTTGGAATAATTGTAAAACCTATAGGCTTACTTGTCGTCCACTTGCCCTTCACCTAGAGGAGAACCTCAATGGAAGGAACCCCGATAATCTATTTCGACAACGCTGCCACCACTCGGACTGATCCCGAAGTTCTTGACGCCATGCGTCCTTTTTTCTGTGAAAAATTCGGTAACGCCTCTTCCCAATACTATGACACCGGGCGGCAAGCCAGAACCGCCTTGGAAGAGTCGCGGGGTAAATTGGCCGCTCTCCTGGGAGCGGGAGCGGACGAGGTATTTTTCACCGCTGGCGCCACCGAGTCGGACAACTGGGTCATCCAGTCGCTGGCTCTCACTGATAGCAAGAAGCATGTCATAACTTCTGCCATTGAACACCACGCCATTCTCGAACCCCTGGCCTTCCTGAAGAAAAACGGCTACTGCGATTTTACCCTTCTTCCGGTAGACTCCCTGGGCCGGGTCTCCCCGGACGACCTTCGTAAGGCTATCCGCCCCGACACGGGCCTAGTTTCCATTATGCACGCCAATAACGAGATTGGCACTATCCAACCTATCCGGGAACTTTCAACTGTCGCCCATGACGCTGGAATCCCCTTCCACACCGACGCCTGCCAGTCGGTGGGGAAGGTTGAACTGGATGTGGTTGAGCTTGGCGTCGACCTCCTTAGTCTTTCCGCCCACAAGTTTCACGGCCCCAAGGGCATTGGCGCCCTGTACGCCCGTAAAGGTGTCAGGCTAACCGCCTTTCTCCACGGAGGGGGGCAGGAGAGCCGGCGCCGGGCCGGCACCTCCAATGTGGCGGGGGCGGTGGGAATGGCCAAGGCGGCTGAACTCGCTGGCAGCCGCTATATCCCGGACGGACCCCGCCAGGCAACTGTGATTGAGGACATCTGGAAGGCCCTGTCAGCCGCTATCCCGAAAATGCACCGTAACGGCGACCCGGTTGGCCGCATACCTAACCTCCTTTCGCTCTGCGTCGAGGGGGCGGAGGGCGAGGCTATCCTGGGGTACCTAGACATGTCGGGTATCCAAGTCTCCTCCGGTTCCGCCTGTACCAGTGGCTCCCTTGAGCCTTCGCACGTCCTACTTGCCTGCGGTGTGCCGGTGGAGCGGGCACATGGTTCTATCCGTATTTCCCTTAGCCATGAAAGCACCCAGGAAGACGCGCTGAAACTTATTGACGCCATGCCCAAGGCGGTGGCCCGCCTGCGGGAAATGAGTGTGACCTGGAAAGGCTAAGGGTAAACAAGCGTTACCGGGGCGGTCCGTCTTCGCCAACACCCCCGCCTGGGCCAAGGAAATGGCATGAGCAAATTTATCTTTATCACTGGCGGTGTGGTGTCCTCAGTCGGCAAAGGCCTGGCCTCCGCCGCCATTGGGCTTCTTTTACGCCGCCGGGGTCTATCTATCGCCATGCTGAAGTTTGACGTTTACATCAATGTCGACCCCAGCAGCATGGACACCCGCCAGCATGGCGAGGTCTATGTCACTGACGATGGCGCGGAGTGCGACCTGGATATCGGGCATTACGAGCGTTTCGCCGGGGTGCACCTGAACCGCCACGCCAACATCACCACCGGCCGCATCTACCAGTCGGTTATTGACCGCGAGCGCCGGGGAGACTACGGCGGCGGCACAGTCCAGGTGGTTCCCCACATAACCAACGCCATCAAGGAGACTTTTTCCCGCCTGGAGAAGCCGGGGGTTGACGTGGTTATTGTCGAACTTGGCGGCACGGTGGGCGACATCGAGGGTCTTCCCTTTATCGAGGCCTTCCGCCAGTTTTCCTTGGAGCGCGACATTGGCGACGTGATGTTTATCCACCTGACCATGGTGCCTTACCTGCGTACTTCCAAGGAAATCAAGACCAAACCCACCCAGCACTCGGTTCAGAAGCTACGCGAATTTGGCATTCAGCCTGACATGATTATCTGCCGCTCGGAAAACCCTATCCCCCTCGACGTCAAAGAAAAGATCGCCATGTTCTGTAACGTCCGGGGTGACTGCGTGGTGGACGAGCATAACGTCGAGGTCACGGTCTACGAGGTGCCGGTTATTCTCCATTCCCAGAAAGTGGACGCCACTATATGCGCTCGGCTAGGACTCAAGGGAGCGGAGGATGCCGACCTTGAAGACTGGCAGCGCATGCTTAGTATTGCGCAAAACCCGGAGCGCCAGGTGGCGGTGGCGGTAGCGAGTTCCCACCACCAGGTTCCTGACAGCTACAAATCCCTTTCCGAGGCCCTGTTTCATGGCGGCATCGCTAACCGCACCCGGGTGGTTCCGCGCCTGGTCGACGCTAGCCGCCTTAGTTCCGGCCATGTCGGGGAAGACCTCCTGGGGGTGGCGGGGGTGATAATTCCCGACGGAGTGGCAGGGGATGACGATGGCATAATGACCGCCATCCGCTGGGCCAGGGAAAGGCGGCTGCCTTTACTGGCGATTGGCCGGGGCATGGAACTCCTGCTTCTCGAATACGCCAGTAACGTCACTTGCATCCCCGGCGCTTTCCATGGCGGCAACAGCCGTTTGGACGAGGAGTTTGACCCCTTGGCGGCGGTGGTGGCCCGCCTGGACGCTGACGGACGCCCTACCCCTGGCAAGGGCCGGGGGAGGCGAAAAGGCTTGTACGCCAGTTATCTTGAGAAAGGTTCGCTCATCCGCTCCGCTTACGGGGGGGAGGAGATTATTCGCGAACGCCACCGTAACGACTGCGAGGTAAACCCCGAGCTTATTCCCGAACTAGTGAAGTCGGGGTTAAGGATGTCGGGTCTTAATCCGGATTCTCGCCGGATTGAGGCGGTTGAACTACCAGGGCATCCCTGGTTTGTGGGAGTGATTTTCCGTCCCGAGTTCACCAGCCGCCCGATCGCTCCTAGCCCGCTCTTTAGTTCCTTTGTGGCGGCGCTACTAGTCAAGGGGGCCGGAGGTTAGCGGGGCGGGGCGGGTTGTTTTAGCCTCTCCCCCCGGGACAGGCAAGCTAAACCCTCCTTAACCAGTCTTACCTGTTCGAATCGCTTTACCCCTAACCCGCCGGGTCAAGGGAGGGGGAGGAGGACGGTGGTCAAGCTGAAACAAGGGTGAAGGGATTTTACCTACCAGGTGGTTTTTGGGTTACTAAGGGAGGTGCAAGACAATGGCCAAGAATGCGTCAGCCAACCAGCTTTACGGTGGCATAGATGTAGGTGGCACTAAGGTTCTCGCCCTCCTGGTTGACCGGAATGGCTCGG
>JAITQC010000095.1 GCA_031289115.1 Planctomycetota bacterium | reverse complement strand
GTCATTTTAGCTAAACTCCTCGGTCGCAATGTTTGCTGGCGTCACATTGTTTCATTCGCAAAGGATGGCCTTAAAGGGGCAACTGTCGAGGCATGCCCCGCATTTCAGACATTTGGCGTTGTCGATCTGGAAGGGCGATTTCACCTTGCCAGTGATTGCCCCGGCTGGACAAACCTTGGAACACTTGGAGCAACCCTTGCAGAGTCCTGGGTCAATTCGGTAGGTTCTTAGCTTCTGGCAGGAGGCGGCGGGACAGCGTTTTTCCCTGATATGGGCCTCGTATTCACTCCGGAACCCCTTGATGGTGCTTAACACCGGATTGGCAGCGCTTTTCCCCAGGCCGCAGAGGGAAGTGGCGGTGATGGTGTCGGCGAGTTCTAGCAGTAGCTCAATGTCTCCCTCCCGCCCCTCGCCTGCCACAATACGCTCCAGGATCTCCAGCATCCTCCGGGTTCCCTCCCGGCAGGGAACGCACTTGCCGCAGGACTCGTTCTGGGTGAAGTTCATGAAGAAACGGGCTAACTCCACCATGCAGGTGTTGTCGTCCGTCACCACCATCCCGCCGGAGCCAATCATGGCTCCGATGCTGGTCAGGGAGTCGAAATCAAGGGGAAGATCGAGATGCTTCTCGGTAAGACACGCCCCCGAGGGACCGCCTATCTGAACCGCCTTGAATTTAGCCCCGCCCCGCATGCCGCCACCGATGTCCCAGATTATCTGACGTAGCGTCGTTCCCATCGGCACTTCGATAAGGCCGGTGTTCTCAATATTGCCGGTGAGGGAGAAGGTCTTGGTGCCGGGACTGTTGGCGGTGCCGATGCCAAGAAAATGCTTCGCCCCTTTTTCGATAATGGTGGAAACGGTGGAAAAGGTTTCGACATTGTTTAGTACCGTCGGCTTGTCCCAGAGTCCGTGCTCCACTGTCCGCGGCGGTTTCACCCGTGGCATGCCGCGCTTGCCCTCGATCGAGGCGGTGAGGGCGCTACCTTCGCCGCAGACAAAGGCACCGGCACCGCGGTTGATGCGGATGTGGAAGTTGAAACTGCTACCCAGGATACGTTCACCCAGGAGACCAAGATCCTCCGCCTCCTGGATGGCGATTTTCAGGCGCTCCACCGCCAGCGGGTACTCGGCCCGGACATAGATGTAACCCTCGTCAGAGCCGCAGGCGTAGCCGGCGATAATCATTCCTTCCAGCATGCGGTGGGGGTCGGAACCCATGGAACTGTTGTCCATGAAGGCGCCGGGGTCGCCTTCGTCGCCATTACAGACGATGTAACGCTTCTTTTCCTTTTGGCGCCTGACCTGTTCCCATTTGCGGCCAGTGGGGAAGCCACCGCCCCCGCGTCCCCGTAGTTTGGAAAGGCTGACCTCGTTCACAATCGCCTCAGGGGTCATCGTAAACAAGGCCTTCTCGACCGCCTGGTAGCCGCCTAAGGCCAGGTACTCCCGGATGGAAGTGGGATCGAAATGTCCGCAATTTTTAAGGGTCAGGCGGGACTGGCGGTTGTAGAAGGGGATATCGTCCTGCTTTTGGCAGTTTAGACCCTGTTTGGCATAGCCAAGGCGGTCGATAAAAACCCCGTTTTGCACAGTTTTCTCGATAATCTCGGCGCAGTCTTCCGGTTTCACCCGGGTGTAAAGAAAACCCTGCGGCTCCAGACGCACCAGCACGCCAAGTTCACAAAGACCGTGGCAGCCGCTTTTCTTCAACCCCACCCCGGGGTGGGAGTCAGCCATGAAACGCACTGAATAGGGGATGTTTTTCTCCGCCAGGATTTTCGCCAGGTTCTGGTAAACCGCTTCCGCCCCGCACGACATGCAATTCTGTCCGGCGCAGACCAGTATTCTTTTTTCCTCGTCTTTCGCTCGCTTCCGACACTCCTCACGGAAAGCGGCCAGGTCACTCCGGTTCTTTAGCATTTGCCACTTCCTCCCGTAAGCTTATAAGAAGTTCCGAGGCCTTGGCCGGAGTCATGGCCGGGTAGGCTTGTTCATTGACTGTTATCACCGGCGCCAGGCCGCAGGCCCCGAGGCACGACACCGTTTCCACCGTGAACTGGAGGTCTGCGGTGGTAACCTTCCCGGCGGTGAGTTTCAGTTCCTGGCGTAGCCTTTCCAGGATGGGAAGGGATTTACGCACATGGCAGGCAGTCCCATCGCAGACCTTAATGACAAAACGTCCCTTGGGTTCGAGGGAAAAATTCTCGTAAAAGGTGGCGACGGAATAAATTCTGGCCTCCGGGATACCAAGCCGGCTGGACAAGAGAGCGAACGCCTGGCGGGGTATATGCCGGTAGTTGTCCTGGATGTCCTGGAGAATAGCCACCACGGCGCTAGCTTTGGCAGCGTGGTTTTGAATAATCGACTCGACTTTGCCTGGGTCAAAAACTGGCTCCATGTCCAAATCCCTTTTTAAAAAAACTTTGCCACCCGACACACCCGGGTCCTGACTATGGCATTGATATATAATTATATTTATAGCCATTGGCGTGTTTTGTCAATGATATTCAAGAAAATTATCACGATTTATTTTTCTGGGGGGGGTAAATTAACGGTTGGATTGAGACCTGTTACGAAACTACTGGTGATTCAACGCTAAACAACGGTTTGGGGTTTTGCTTTTCCTGGACTCCGGCCCGCAGCATCAATTCCGAAAGGCCAGCACAAAGATCCTCGCGCTGCAGGGTGATGTCTGGCGGTAGCTGCAAAACGCAGGGGGAAAAGTTCCAGATACGTTTTATCTCCGCCGTGACTAATAAATCCGCCACCTGTTGGGCCTGGTTTTCCGGTACGGTAAGAATACCGGTCGCCACATGCATTCTTTTCGCCAGCGACACCATTTTATCCAGTGGCAGGATATTAATGTCACGCACTTTACTACCAATGCGGGACGGATCGATGTCAAAGGCGGCCACAATGTTTAAACCAGTGCGGCTAAAGCCTTCGTAAGCCATAAGGGCGGAACCGAGCCGGCCCGCCCCCACCAGGAAGGCGTCGTTAGGGTTGTCCCAGCCCAGAAAAGTCTCGATTTTACCAATAAGACCGACGATATCATAACCCACTCCGGTCTTACCGGTGGCGCCGGTCATTTCAATATCCTTTTTCACCACCGGCGTCGCCATATTGGCCTTTTTGGCCAACATCTGGGTGGAAATCTGCTGTAGGCCGCTACGCTGGTAATCCCTAAGCACGCTGTGATAAAGGGGAAGACGCCTGACAGCTGAGAAATTGAAAACACGCATGGCAGAAAACCTCGAAGACCAAAAATAGTCAAGGTATTAAAACAGAATAGCCCGCCCTTGGCAAGGGTTTTGTGGTGATGGCTTTTCTCCTGAAAGGTGGCAGGCAGCAAATATAAATAAAGAATTCCTTCTTGACATTCTCGGAGTAATGGATATATTTATATCCATTACCGACGATTTAGGCACTTCCCCAGCCAAGCTTCTGGATTGCTCCGCTGGGGTCTTGAGCTAGAATTATAATTGGGTAAACAGCCAGACAAAGGAGATTAGCCATGGCAAACTGGGAAGACAAGTTCGATGTGAACACAGTGACGGAAATCCGGGCGCGAACTATTTGCTATCTAGGAGTCGGGGCGATTAACAAGATCAACGACATTGTCGCTGTCCTGAAGCAAAAAGGGGTGAAGGCGGTTTTAGTGGTGACTGGCAAGGGCTCGCACATTAAAACCGGCGCCTGGGACAAAATAAAGGCGGCCTTGGACGCCAACCAGCTCGGCTATTTCCTTTATGACCAGGTCACCCCCAACCCCACTGTCGACCAGGTTGATCAGGCGGTGGCGGGTGGCAAAGCCAAGGGAGCCGGAGCGGTGATCGCGATCGGCGGCGGCAGCCCCATCGACGCTGGGAAAGCCTCGGCCATTCTTCTCGCCAATCCCAGCAAAGACGCCCGCGAGATCTGCAACCTCAAATTCGCCCCCGAGAAGGCGGTTCCCATTATCGCAGTCAACCTCACCCACGGTACCGGCACCGAGGTAAACCGTTTCGCCGTGGTGTCTATTCCCGTGGACTTTTAAAGTTTTTAGAAATAATTTACGGTTTGAGTTGACAAGAGGCATGGCGATTCGTTAACTCGATGTTGGCTAGACATCGGGCTAAGGAGCTCACCATGCCAAGAAAACCACAGGCTCTGCATTTTATGAGCGTTCTCGAACCAGTATTCACCAAGCCCTCGTTCATCATCTTCCTTCGACTTGTCGTAGGGTGGATTCTGTGCCCGACACGCCGCACCATTACTGGCATGTATCCTTTTGCCGAACCAAGACGAAGACGGGTCGTTCAAGTCTATCACTATTTTTTCG
>JAITQC010000054.1 GCA_031289115.1 Planctomycetota bacterium | reverse complement strand
CGCCGTATCCGCCACCCCCCCTCGGTATTCCCTTACTCATGCAGTTATATTTGCTCGCCCTGGCGATCTAAAAAACCAGACACTTGCGGACTGCCACTGTGTAGGAACGCCACGACTGTTTGCGGGGCTCGGGAAAGAAAAAGCGCTTGGTGACGGCATCACCAGCGCCTTGCTGTGCATGGATTCAAGTATTGACCTAACTGATACAGGAGATGCTACCGCGCCGCCGTTTCCGGTTCGGGGCGCTTCAGCGGTAGGCCTAGTTCCGCCATGGTTTTTTCCGCGCCTTTTTTAAAATACTCTGCCTGTTCTTCCGGGGCCATACCGCCAATTTCCTCAGATACTCGTTCCCGGATGGCATACAATTCCTGCAGGTTTTTGCCATCAGTCGACATATTCGATAACCTCCGTTGGTGAGAAAATCCCTACTTTAGCTGTACCAGGCAACTGCGGCGCACCGCTCACCAATGAACTCTGTCAAACGAGCATCACACCGTATACTATCTATACAGGGGAACCAATTATCCGATAGACGGTTTTCGCCTATCAGGCCATGCTAGGAAAAAACGACAAATTCCCGAATCGCTTGCCTTTAACCGCGAATTATTCAGGGGGAATGTCGCCTTTGTCGTATCTGGATCACACTTTCGCCAGTATGGTAACGCTGGAGAGGTAATCGATGGTGCTGTTTTCGACTTCGGCTTGCATCGCCGGGGTAGCCTCGGCTATCGGGATAGGGGCATCCTTCCTGTTTTACTCCCCTGATTCCGATCTTTTATGAACAGAATTTTTTCCTCGACCCAGTTGTCCGGGGAGTTTGCAATTCTTTGGCCGTGCATTTGAGAAACTTGACGATTCTGGCTGGCCGATCCGGGTCGGGCGGGCATTTCCTCGATTCCAATTGCGAATGCGGCACCTTGAACGCTTCGGCGCACTTGCCGCTGGTGAGATAGCTTTTCTCCCGCTGTTGTTTGATACTGTAGGCGATTACCCGACCACTTCAGTCTTCGCTTCGCGCTACCCGTGCCATTATAGCGATATGATTTAGGATGAGCAATGAATAGCTGTTTACTTGGTTGGTTAAAGTGAAGAAGGAGTTAGGGGTATTTTAAAGGCCGCGTTTTTGACCGCGCCGGTCTTTTTTTCGGCGAACTGGTGGTGGGAAACAACCCATTACAGCATCGCCGGATGCTTTGCTATTTTGGAAAAACTTGCCGGGCAAAGTTCATGACGACAGTATACTTATAGGGAGCCAAAGATAAAAGCGCCTGAAATAGCCGGAATATTGACCAAGATGCGCGGCAAGCCCCGCCCTTCAGGGCGGGGAAGGATAGCGTGGTCCGTAGACGTCCTGGTGGCGGTTAATGTGGAGTCTGTGGTTGTTGTTCTCGATGTATTGGCGCGGGGACACCGCGTTTTAGGCGGTGGAGTGGAGGCGTAGTTCGGCCTCGCGATGAAGCAAGAGCCCACTCTGAAGCGATTCAACCCAGCCTAATCTCGGGTTGAACGCTGTAGGAATCCCCCGTCTTCAGGCGAGGGAGGATGTCAATTTCACCTAGACCCTGGGAAATAAAACTGGCCAGAGTGGAGGGAAGGGGTTGGAGAGTACGGTTCGGAGTGTTCCGAAGACCACCAGGAAAAGGATGCCCAGGCAAAATTGGCCGTTTCATCCAGGTTTTTCGCTGCCAGATGGGTGCGGGGTAAGGGTTGGCAGCGAAAAAGCGCGAGGGCGTAAGCAGGGGGGAACGCGGTGAGGGAACGCTTAAAGCCCTAGATATTAGGTGGTTGGAAGAAGGAGTTGTCTTCCTAGCCGAAGACAACTAGCAATTGGGTTCGGTTTGTTTTAACTGGCCTGGGGCAAGTTAAAGAATGGGCTTGATTTCCTGAGGCCGAAGGGCGAAAACTTAGGCATGGGCGAGGGAAGTTGGCAAAAGCAGCCACCGGCAACTGCCTTTCCGGCCAGGGTGGCGTTCCCGCGATTGCTGAAGTGACCTGGTAAGTCAGGGC
The DNA here is from genome assembly GCA_031289115.1 of Planctomycetota bacterium. GTDB lineage: Bacteria > Planctomycetota > SZUA-567 > SZUA-567 > SZUA-567 > JAITQC01. Next base: position 39,239 of record JAITQC010000054.1, on the reverse strand, counting down.
GCCCCTGTTTAACACAAGGCTAGGCAAGGCTAGGCCAGGTGACACAGTCTGGCGAATAACTGACCGGCCAGAGCTTGGTGAAGAGTGAAAACCGAGGCGGCATGGCCCTCCGATTTTTTGGCGCCACCACCCCGTCCAGTTTCCGCCGTGGGTCAAGGGATTATGGCGCCGCCGCTTAAGTAGGTAAAGCCCTTGCGAGGGGTGACCTAGAGTAAACGGAAGTGTCAAATGAGGGGACATTGGCATGCCAGGTGGACGCTGGAAAGGGCCAGAGGGTCCAAGCGACCTATTTTAGAATTTCCGTCTTAAGCTAAAAACAGGTATACTGGTTGCCTTGACAGACAGTGGGCTTTTCATCAATACAGCTTTTTTATCGGGTGGATTATGTTTAAAAACCAAAGACTGCAAGTTAAAATTTTCATCTTGGTCACCGCGCTTGTTATTGTTTCCTTTATTTCCGTTACCTTGATTGTCTCCAACCGGACTACCGAAATGGCCAAGCGGGACGCTTTCAGCTTGGCCCAGGAAACAGCTGACAAGTACAAGAATGAGATTAAGGCTGAACTGCAGGGCGCCAGAATAACGGCGGAGACGCTGGCGACGGTGTTTGAAACACTGAAAGACCATGATCTTACTGATAGAAAGATGATGGATGACATCCTGAAAAACGCCTTGGCCAAAAAGGATTACATTACCGCGTTTTGCATAGCCTATGATCCCAATGCCCTGGACGGGAAAGACGCGGAGTTTGCCGGAGAAAAGCCGGCCTACGACGAGACAGGGCGTTTCGCCCCTTATTGGAACAAACTGGGCGGCAATATCGATGTCGAACCCCTGTACGATATCGATATTGCCGACTGGTACGTCGTTCCGAAAACGACTCAGCATGAGTATATTACTAACCCCTATCCCTATCAGGTGCAGGGCCACCCGGTTATGCTGGCTAGTCTGGTATTCCCGATTGTCCATGACGGCCAATTCATTGGCATCATATCCTCGGATATAGTTCTTGATAAACTCCAGGAGATGATGGAGCGGATTAGTCCCTGGGGTCAGGGAGGCCATGCCTCGATTCTTTCCAATTCCGGCGTTATTGTGGCCCATCCCGACAAAAGTTTCCTCGGAAAAGATTTGGACGAAGCGGTGTTGTTTGACGCTCTAAAGACCAATACCTATAAAGTCGAGGATGCCATACAATACGTTCAGAAGTATATCCAGGAAAACCCAGTTGCCGACCCGGATGACGAAGCGGCGGTGGAAAAAGGCAATATGGTCTCCGCCTTTTTAGGGAGTCTGGAGGCCTATAAGGCAAGCGCCAGGCAGGACGATCTTGACTTGACCCTCTTCGTTCCAGAGATAGCCACGGAAATAGTCGGGAACGACCAGGGCAGTTTGCGCTATGCGCGAGATATTAAAATTGCCATCAAGGGTGGCGAGACATTCACTTTGAACCGGCCCGACTATTATACCGTCTACATTCCAATTCAATTCAGCGACGTCACCATGCCCTGGTCGGTTGCGGTAAGCATTCCCATGGCTGAGGTTCTTGCCAACGCCAACGCGATCAGGAGTTATGTCATTAGTGTTTCCATGATCGCTATTTGTATCATCGCCGTTATTCTGTATCTTGTCGCGGGAAGCGTTGCCAAGCCGGTACTGGTGTTGGCTGACACCGCCCGAAGTATCGGCGAAGGCAATTTCAACGCCATTGTGCCTTTGACAGAGGGCAATGACGAGATTGGCCTACTATCAAGAGCCTTCAAGGTCATGGTGGAGAAAATAAACGAACTTATCCAGAAAATGCAGGATTACGCCAACGAGCTGGAGGAAAAGAACAAGTATTTAAACAAACTGAACGTTTTGAAGGACGAATTCCTTGCCAATACCTCGCATGAGCTGCGCACGCCGATTAATGGCATTATCGGCATAGTGGAATCCATGGTGGACGGGGCGGTTGGGCCGCTCACCCGGGAGCAGAAATACAATCTGGTGATTGTTTCCAACAGCGGCAAGCGGCTTAGCAACATGATTAATGACATCTTGGATTTTACTAAACTGAAAAACAAAGAAATAACCTTACAGACCAAACCGGTTGATTTGAAAATGATTGTCGACACGATTCTGGTTTTGTCAAAAACGCTGGTCAAAGGAAAAGACCTGGTATTGACCAACACGATTGACAAAACTCTGCCCATGGTTGATGCGGATGAAAACAGGATTCAGCAGATACTTTATAATTTGCTGGGCAACGCCATAAAATTTACTGAAAAAGGCAAAATAACCGTATCGGCCAAGACGGTGGATGACATGATCGCAGTTTCCATCGCAGATACGGGTATAGGTATTCCCGCCGCCAAGTTTGATCGCATATTCGAGTCATTTGAGCAGGTCGACGGTTCTACGGCGCGGGAATACGGTGGCACTGGCCTAGGTTTATCCATAACCAAAAAACTGGTTGAGTTGCATGGCGGAATAATAAGGCTTGAGTCAAAAGTAAATGAGGGATCCACTTTCACCTTCACCGTCCCCCTATCCACCGCTGAAAAAGAAAGCGTTTCCCCGCGGGGTAAAACAAGAAAGATGCTTGACGTCGATGAGTTCGATGGCGGCTCCTTTGACAAAGGAATGGACACGGAAACGGAGAAAAAGAGCGGCGTTCACAAGATACTGGTTGTTGATGACGAGCCGGTTAATATTCAGGTGCTGAAAAACCTTCTTTCCGTACACAACTATTCCACCTCGGTGGCTTACTCCGGTCCGGCAGCCTTGAAATTGATAGAGGATGGGGAAGAATTTGACCTGATCCTCCTGGACGTCATGATGCCGAAAATGACTGGTTATGAAGTCTGTCGGGAATTGAGGGAAAAGTATTCCTTGTTTGAATTGCCCATATTGATGTTGACCGCGAAAAACCAAATTCAGGACATTGTTCTGGGCTTCCAGTCCGGCGCCAACGATTACTTGCAAAAACCGTTTGACAAGGTTGAATTGCTGGCGCGCGTCAAGACCCTGCTGTCACTCAAATTCGCGGTGACCAGCGCCATTAACAACGAGAAGCAGTTTGAAAACGAGAAGCAGAAACGTATTTTTGGCCAAACAATGCTGGAGGTTACTAACGCCATAACCTCAACCCTGGATTTGAAGGAAGTGCTGGTTAAAATCCTGGATGTCATGGCGCAATTTATTGAATTCGACAAGTCTGCCGTATTGCTCAACGAAGACGGCAAGTTTATTGTGAAGGACGATAATGGATTTGCCACCGACGAGTTTTTCGAGGGCGCGGCGATAGACGCTGTCCACGACCAGTTTTTGAACAAGATTATCCAGACCAAAGAGACGGTTATCAGTAACGACCTAAGGACTTCCCTACTGAGCGAAATCCAGGACGGCAAAGTATTGGCTGGTATTCCGATAAACTATCGTGACAGTCTTCTGGGTATCATTATCATATATTGCCGGGATAAAATCATATCCAACGAACTGCTGGTTACTCTGGCGGGTCAGGCTGGAGTGGCGATTCAAAACGCCCGTCTGTTTGCCAAAATCAACGCGATGGCGACCACGGATGGCTTGACCGGATTAAATAACCGGCGGCATTTCTTTGAACTGGCCGAAAAGGAATTCACTAAATTCAAGCGGAATGGCAATCCCCTTTCGGTGTGCATGATAGATATTGATCATTTTAAGAGTATAAATGACAACTATGGGCATGCTATCGGGGATTTGGTCTTGCAGCAACTGGCGGTTAAACTTACTGGACTGCTCCGGGAATATGACATTGTCGGCCGCTACGGTGGGGAAGAATTCGCCATAATATTGCCAGAGACTCCCCTGGAAGTGGCAGCCTCAATCGCCGAACGCATTCGCGTCGCTATCGAAACCATGGCGGTAACGACGGCTGAGTTTGGTGATATTAAATTCACCCTGAGTATCGGGGTAAGCATGTTTACCGCCGAGGCCAAAGCCGCCGCCGCTGTTTTTGCCGTCGCTGACAAGGGTTTGTATGAGGCGAAGGAGACGGGTAGAAACAAGGTGGTAGTGAAGATTTTCGCTTAAAGGCTCTTCCTCTCTCTCTCCCCGGTGGTAAAAAGGGTGCCGGGTGGCGGTCTTTCCAAAGGGGAGTTTTTCCCTTTGAACTAATCCCGATCCCCGCTGTTTTCCCCAAATCCGGGACACGGTGGGTTGAGTAGGGGTATGGCGTGGTATTGGGAGAATCCTCCATTCCGGCAGGTTTTTGCCGAAGGTTATGGATAACCCTGTGTTTCAAGTTTTTTATCCCCTTTTTCCCTATTCCTCCCGCGCCCCTTTTTCACGCCAGTTTTCCCGGTTCATGACAAATAAAGGGCGGGTTTAGCTAGCCCCGGGGCGGAGGCTCTAGGGCCTGTCGCCCCTGACCTGTGGTTCCGCCTAGGCCAGGCGGGAATAAAAACCTGGGGATCAGGTTGACGTTTGGGCCACAAAGGTTATGGACATTCCAGGTTGGACCTATAAAATAAACCTTCCGATATTTTAACCCTATCTGGTAAAAGGACGAGAGACGGCATTTACTTTTCAATTACCCGGACGCAGCGGAGAATAAACTGTTCCCGGACCTGGGGAACGGCAGGCATTCATTTGACATAAGCCTATTTTGTTGGATAATCGGTACCGGTGAATACAGTGAAACGCCGGGGGATTTTCACGGTCATTCCGTTTCCTGGCGATGGTAAAAGACCGGTGGTGTTTTTTCACCAGAAAGCAACCTGAGGGTAGGGGAGGGGACTAGACATGAATATACAGTTAACCGCAAAGAAAATTGAGATTCCGTCTGATGTCAGGGAGGAAGCCAAAGAAAAGTTTGCCCGATTGGTAAAATTCAATCCGCGGATCCAAAGTGTTGAAGTGGTGGTGGAGGCGGAAGAGCGCCGGATAGGTTGTGAAGCCATAATTCGCTTGGACAGTCATGACTCCATAGTAATCGAGGTCTACGCCGACACCATACAGGGGGCGGTGGATGTGGCGATAGTGAAATGTGAACGGCAACTTCGCAAAACCAAAGAGCGCGATTCGGCACGGCGGCGGGCGAATAAAAATGACCGGGTGCGCGATGGTGGCGAAGATTTAGCGGAGGTGTAGGGTAGCGGAAGTAGTTTTTCTTGGCCCGACCTTGGCCATCCTCCTGCCGGAGGATTTTTCCGGAAGCGAACACAAAGGAAAACCATGCAGTTCAGAGATTTTATAACTCCGGAGCGGATACTTGACGATCTTTCCGCCCAGACCAAGACCGGAGTGATTAACGAGCTGGCCGAAGTGCTTTTTCAGCGGGAAGCCCTAGGGGAAGACTTGCGCGAGGGGATTCTTTCCGGACTTTACCACCGGGAGGAGTTGCAAACCACCGCCCTAGGCCAGGGCTTGTCGGTAGCGGTGCCCCATGCCAAGCATCCGGCGGTCAGAAATATCATCGGGGTGTTTGGCCGTAGCCGCGAAGGGGTGGATTTTGGTTCCCCGGACGGCGAGCCGGTCCATCTCTTTTTCCTTCTCCTCTCCAACCGGGAATATGCCGACCGGCATTTGAAAGCTCTGGCCTATATCAGTAAAAAATGCCGGGACGCTGAATTCCGCAATTGTCTCCTCAAGGCGATTAATCACAACCAGATCGCGGATTTCTTTGAGGATTCCGACAACGAGGACTAGGGTTGTTGCTGCTGGCATAGGTTTTTGCCTCCCGGGTTAGAGGTGAGAGGATTATGGCTAATTGGCGCTGGCTTAAACCGGGTTTGCATCTTAAACGCTGGGTTTTTTTAATCACCTTTGGCCTTTTCACCCTTTTTTTTGGCGCCATGTTCCTGACTCTAGGCGTCTTTTTTCCTGACGCCCAGCCTCTGGGGATGGACAGTTATAGCACATCGGTGATTTTTATAGCGGCGGGGACGCTAGCGGTATCGGTCGGAATATACCGGCTGGTTCGCCGGATCGAAAAGATGCTGCGGCGGGCCGACGAGAGCCGCGGCCTTACGGAAATAGCTTACCAATACAATCGTCTGGAGCAGGGGCCTAACATTGTCTGCTTCGGGGGTGGTCACGGTTTAAGCACCCTGCTTTCAGGTTTAAGGGACTATACGCGTCGGACCACCGCCATAGTGTCGGTGGCTGACGATGGTGGCAGTTCAGGTAAACTGAGGCTGGATTTTGACATGCTCCCCCCGGGCGATATCCGTAACTGCCTGGTGGCCCTGGCCGACACCGGGGAAAGCATGTCGGCCCTGATGCAATATCGCTTTAAAGACGGCGAGTTCCAGGGGCACTCTTTCGGTAATCTTTTTATCGCCGTTCTCGCGCTGATTAAAGGCGATTTCGGTGGTGCCATCCGGGAAATGAACCACATTCTCTCGGTCCGTGGCCAGGTGCTTCCCGCCACCCTGGACAAGATTAGCCTGGTGGCGACGCATCCGGATGGCAGCAAGACCACGGGACAGCAATGGATAGCCAAGTGTGGCAAGGAAATCGAGACTTTGGCGCTCAAACCTTCGCCAGGTGAGCCACCCCCCGACGTTCTGGGGGCTATCCAGACGGCGGAACTCATTACCCTGGGTCCGGGGAGCCTTTTTACCTCGGTTTTGCCAAATCTTCTTGATCCCAAGGTAGTGGAAGCTATAAATAACTCTCGTGGGAAGGTTATTTTCATAATCAATACTTTTGGTCAATTGGGCGAATCCAGGGATTTCACCGTTAGCCGGCACATCAAGACTCTGCGTAAGCATGCGCCCGGGATTCGTCTGGATTACGCCGTAGTGAATAGCCACCGCCCGGCAGGAGTTGGCCTCGCTATCAACAATGTGGCCTTTACCGAATATGACGCCGGGGAAACACTTTCACTCGGGGTGGATATAGTTTATCGGGATGTCATCGACGAGGAATATCCTCAGCGCCATGATCCGGCTAAACTGGGTAAAGCGGTTATGGAGGTTTTTTCCATAGCCTATCCCGGAAGATGACCCCGTACTTTAGAGGGAAAATGTCTAAAATAGAGAAGCGGACTGTTACGGTCAGGCACAAATATGGTATTCACGCTCGTCCGGCAGCCAAGATAGTCGCCCTATCCAACACCTTCAACTCCGATATAGAGGTTGTCAAGGATGGTGAACCCCCGGCCAACGCGAAAAATATCCTCGACGTGATGATGTTGGCTGCCTCCCCCGGCGTGAATCTGGAGCTTCGGATCAAGGGTGACGACGCTATTGAGGCGATGGAGAAGCTGGCGACACTAATGGAAAGCGATTTTGGTAACCACGACGTCTAAAAAACTGGCGTCGGGGCCAAAAACAACGCTAAAAAGCAGACGGGCGGGTCACCTAAAGTGACCCGCCCGTCTAGTTTTTCCAGTTCCCGGGTGAAGCCTATTGCCCCTCCACCTGCAATTTCTGTTTAGCGGTTTTGGCGCTCTGCCGCCGCGGCCAAGTGGTGACGACGTGGCGGAGGATGTCAGCGCCAAAACGCCTTTCCTCATTGAGTCGCTCGGAAAAATGATAGCCGAGGTAGAGGAAATCCTCGTCGGAAAGAATTTTCTCCGACACGAGACGGCGCTTGAAATCACGCGGGTTTTCCAATAGAAGCTGGACCGCGTGTTCCAGGGCGGGGTCGGAGGCGCGGTAGCTACGGGAACGGGATTTGCTGGAAACCTTGAGGCTGGCCAGCATCAAGCGGTAGCGGAGGTCGACCGTGAGTAGACCGCCAATGTCAAGAAGTTCCAAATGTTCCTTGGCCTGGCGGTATTGGCCGGCAGAGAAGGCCTCGTCGACAATTTTGAGAATTTCCGTGCGCAAGATATCGGGGCGGAGGTTTTTCATAGCCTCCCAGTGGATGTCGAAGAAGCGGTCGTTATGGCGGTCCATGGCCAAGAGTTTTTTGATGCGATTCCGAGCGCGCTCGGCGGTAATGCGGTTGGCGTGGTGGGAAAGAATGGACACCACATCTTGAATTCGTAATTGCCCCGGGGTCTCGTCTATGGCCTTGAGAATTATGTTTACCGCCGCCGGCATCTGGGACAGGGCCGTCACCGCCGCCTCTTTCAGGGCCTGGTCGCTTGCGGAGAGGAAATCCAGAATCAACTGGGCGTTGGGGGCGGAATCAAGACTGGCGAGTTTGCCGATGGCGAAAATGCGCACACCAGTATGGCGGTTTTTTAAAAGGCTACGCAGGTGGTCTTGCTCGTCCGGGTCCGGGTTTATCAGTTCCAACACGGTCACCGCGTGCCGCACCAGTCCATCGTAGTCAGGGTCTTCCAACATGGGATAGAGGGCGGAGACTATTTCCGGGTGACTGGAGTCGGCCAGGGGAAGGTTGGCCAAACTCATCAGGGCATAGCGACGGATATGCGTGGTGCCACCGGGAGCGGCGAAAGACAAGAGTTTTGACTCGGAACGGGGATCGGCGATTATTCCCAGGGCGATTATTCCCGCCGAAAGGGCGGAGTCGTTCTGGCGGAATCTTTTGTCCTTCAATTGTAATTGTAACTGACTAAGGAGATCGTTACGCTCGGCCGGGTTGTATTTTTCTATTTCTTCCCGGAGCGCACGGATGGCCTCGCGCATGAGGATAAGGTCAGGATGGGCCAGGCAGTCAATAAGGAAGGAATGGGCGAGATGGGTGCGGATCCGCGGTAGCACCCGGACCATGCGGCGTTGCGTCTCGGGCGGCACCTTTTCGAACTGCTGTTTAAGGGGTAGAACCGCCTTGGAGCCGATTTTGGCGATGGCGTCAAGTATGCGTTCAAGATACTTTTCGTCACGGTCCAGGGTACGCACCAGTTGGCGTAGTATTTGTTCGTGGGGAGCGGCCTCGATAGTTGCCAGGGCGGCCTCGAAAATCTCGCTATCGTCCGTTTCTATCATCAAATTGGCGAGAATCTTGTGAATTGCCATTTCCCGAATGTTGATGGCGCGCAATACCCGTATGGCCGACAGTCGCAATTCGCGGTCGGGATGAGTGATTAATTGTTGTATTGATTTCAAGGTTGCGTTCACTGCCAGCGGTCACCCCAGGGCAAAATTACCAAATAGCCCAAATTTTAAACTTTTACCGCAAATACTTGGGCTAGATTGGCAAAAACAATACAACTCATTTTATAACAATAATATAGAAATCCGATTTTCTCTGAACATTATTTATGCCTAATTAATTAAGAATTAAAAAGTATAACCGTATTTCCGTATTTGTCAACCTGCAAAAAACGTGCAAAAACGGCAAATATCTGAAATTGCTACAAAATCAAGCGAAAATGATGGCCCCTTGAATATCCCGAACAACTGTTTTGTCAAAATGACAAGCTTTTTGGAAAACCCCCTGTTTTTTTGCCATTTTTGCCAGGCGGGGCAATTACTTGCTGTCGCCTTATCTAATTATAGCATTGCCTATGGGTTTTAGCTTAGCGATTCTAACTCTACCTGGCTAAATTGCCAAAAATGGCAAATCGCTTGCTTATAATGTCTTTGTCCAGCCTGAACGCCAAATAGAGGTGTCGGGGCGGGAAGTTCCTGCCTGAACTAGGACACCCAGAGGGCTGGGTTGACAATTTCTAGACAGATCGGCTTTCCCAGCCGTCTATCGTCACTTAGAGGAGAATCGCCATGCGCCAAGATAAATTAACCCTGAAAGTTCAGGAAGCCTTGGAAAAATCCCGCCAGCTGGCGGTGGAACATAACCACCAGGAAATCGGCCCAGAGCACCTGTTGTTAGCAATGTTACGGCAGGAAGGTGGCATCACCGGTTCGATTTTGAAAAAAGTCGGTGCCAACCCGGATCGCCTGGACGGGAGCCTGGTGGAACTGCTGAAAAGTAAGCCCGAAGTGTCGGGAGTTGAGGCCGGGAGTCTCCTTTCTCCTGACCTTAGAGCTGTGCTTGACATGGGTTGGAAAGAAGCCCAGCAGATGCGCGACGAATACCTGGCGAGCGAACACCTGTTGCTCGCCGTGGCGGACAAGGCGAAAAACGGTTTGGCCGCCACTCTGGCGGCATCGGGGATAAACCGGGAAAACCTGTTGGCGGCGCTCCAGGACATCCGGGGGTCCCACCGGGTTACTGATGCCAACCCGGAAGACAAGTACCAGGCGCTCCAGCGTTATTCCCGCGACCTGACGGAACAGGCGCGGCTAGGTAAACTTGATCCGGTGATCGGCCGGGACGAAGAAATACGCCGGGTCATGCAGGTGCTCTCCCGGCGCACCAAAAACAACCCGGTCCTTATTGGCGAGCCAGGGACTGGGAAAACCGCCATTGCCGAGGGGTTGGCCCGGCGAGTCGCCGCTGGCGACGTGCCGGAGAGCTTGAAAAATCGCCGCGTGTTGTCCCTGGATGTGGGAGCCTTGATCGCTGGCGCCAAATACCGGGGCGAGTTTGAAGACCGGCTGAAGGCGGTTCTGAAAGACGTGACTGAGTCAGCCGGGGAGGTGGTGCTCTTCATTGACGAACTCCATACCATAATCGGGGCGGGAGCGGCTGAGGGCGCGGCTGACGCTGCCAATCTTCTTAAGCCGGCCCTAGCCAGGGGGGAACTACGTTGCATTGGCGCCACCACCCTGGATGAGTTCAGGAAACACGTGGAAAAGGACGCTGCCCTGGCGCGGCGTTTCCAGCCGGTTTTTGTCGGCGAACCGACGGTTGAATCAAGCATCGCCATCCTGCGCGGCCTTAAGGAGCGTTATGAGGTCCACCATGGGGTGCGGATCCAGGATTCCGCTCTGGTGTCAGCGGCGGAGCTTTCCCACCGTTACATCGCCGACCGTTTTTTGCCTGACAAGGCTATCGACCTGGTTGACGAGGCGTGTTCGAGTCTGCGTATTCAGATTGACTCCATGCCGGCGGGCCTTGACGACCTTACTCGCCGCCACATCCAGATGGAGATCGAGATTAAGGCCCTGGCCAAGGACACCGACTCACCGGCCCTAGCCCGGCGGCAGAGTCTGGAGCGGCAGTTAGCTGACCTGTCTGAAGAGAAAAGAGCGATGACTCTACGCTGGCAGGCGGAAAAAGGCGCCATAGCCGCGATTAGAAAGCTGAAGGAGGAAATAGAGGAAACCCGGCGCCAGGCTGAGCTGGCAGAGCGGGATGGGCAGCTCGATCGAGTGGCGGAATTGACTTATGGGCGTATCCCGGCCATGACCCGGGACCTTGAGGCTGAGAATAGCCGGCTGGTGGAATTACAAAAAGACGGCGCCCTCCTCAAGGAAGAGGTGGAGCCGGAGGATATAGCCGAGGTGGTGTCACGCTGGACCGGGATACCGGTGAAACGGATGCTGGAAAGCGAAATGCAGAAGCTTCTGAAGATGGAGGAGCGGCTGCGCGAGCGAGTGATCGGACAAGACACCGCCCTGGCGGCGGTCGCCAACGCTGTCCGCCGCAGCCGTGCCGGGTTACAGCGCTCCAACCGCCCCATTGGGAACTTCATCTTCCTTGGTCCCACTGGCGTGGGTAAAACCGAGGTGGCGCGATCCCTGGCCGAATTTCTCTTTGACGATGAACATAACATGGTCCGGATCGACATGTCGGAGTTTATGGAGAAACATTCGGTTGCTCGCCTGATTGGCGCTCCCCCCGGTTATGTTGGTTACGAGGAGGGTGGTTACCTCACCGAGGCGGTGCGGCGGCGCCCCTACGCCGTGGTGCTTTTTGATGAAATCGAGAAGGCGCATCCGGATGTCTTTAACATTCTCTTGCAACTCTTGGACGAGGGACGGCTGACTGACGGCCAGGGGCGGACAATTGATTTCACCAACACCATTGTCATACTCACCTCCAACCTTGGTTCAGCCGAGGTGGCCGAGGCTCCCGACTTGGATAATCCGGAATTCCAAAACCGCCTGAACCAGATTCTTCGCCAGCATTTCCGCCCCGAGTTTCTCAACCGCCTGGATGACGTCATAGTGTTTCACCGTCTTTCCGAAGAGCAACTGCGGGAGATTTTTGCTATTCAACTGGCGGCCCTGGCCAAGCTACTGGCGGGCCGGAACCTTGGTTTGGAAGTGTCGCCCGCGGCGGCCGACCTTCTCGCCCGCGAGGGTTACAACCCGGACTTCGGGGCGCGTCCCCTGGCCAGGGTGATACAAAACCGCCTGCAAAACCGCATCGCCGAAAAAATACTGGACGGCACCTATCGCCCAGGAGACCAGGTCAAGGTAGGAGTGGAAAAGGGCGATATCGTTTTCGGCTGAGGTGGAAAGCGTATTTCTCTTGCGCCACCGGCGGCAAACACGTATTTTAATGATTATTAAGCCTTTGTGACTGGGTTGGAGCATTTTTGGCGGTTGTCTCTGGAACGATTAACTCCAGGTGAAACGCTATCTCTTTTTTTAAATTTACGCTTGCCCGGAGGAGCCGGATCCGGGCAGGCTGGTTTTCCCCTGTACCGTTTTTTGTCCCGGCCGGTTGTTTTTGGGGTCGACTGTTCACGCGGTTCGCCAGGATGGGCCTAGCACCGTATTCGCAGGGCCTTAACGCTGTTTACAATTCGTCCCGCAACCCAACGGGTTGACCGGATGATAGAGGCGCATCCCGGTGGAGGTGCCATAGGAGAATTCAGATTGCCCCGTAATCGTGAAAGGAAAGCGAAAACCCGGCCGGTGTCAACCCAGCCAGCCTCTGAGGGAGAGATTTCCGATTACCATGTCCCTCTCCGCCGGGTGCTGATGAACGCCCTCGATTTAGAGCAGTTGCGGGTGGCGATAGTCGGCCCGGGAGGTTTGGAGGAACTTTACATCGAGCGTTCCACCAATGGTTTCACCCATGGCAACATTTACAAGGGCAAGGTTCAAAATGTCGAGCCGACCCTGCAGGCCGCCTTTGTCGACATTGGCGGCGAGAAAAATGGTTTTCTCCACGTCAACGACGTCATTCCCCCGTTTGGTGGCTACGACGATGTCCTGAAACGCCGAAAACGCAAGGACAAGAAGGGTTCCGGCCGGCCAGGCATTGGCGACATGCTTTACAAGGGCCAGGAGATTCTGGTCCAGATCACCCGCGAACAACTCGCCACCAAGGGTCCAAGTCTCACCACCTATGTCTCCATTCCCGGACGTTACCTGGTCCTAATGCCTGCCCTGCAGAAGCGTGGCGTAAGCAAGAAAATTTCCGACGAGGGAGAGCGCCAGGCCTTGAAGGCGGTTCTGGAAAAACTGAAACCGCCGCGGGATATGGGTTACATCATCCGCACCGCTGGTATGGGTCATGGCAAGGATGATCTCCAGCGCGATCTAGACTGCCTCACCAATCTTTGGGATGCCATCAAGGAACAGGCCCGTAAAACCAAGGCGCCCTTCTCCCTCTACCACGAGTCAGATCTGGTGGTGCGGGCGATTCGCGACTTTGTTTACGACGATGTTGACGAGATAATAGTTGATAGCCAGGCTGGCTACGAGCAGGCGATTGCCTTCCTCGACGCCTTTATGCCAGAATTCAAAAGCAAATTGTTTCTCTACGGCGACGGGGAGCCACTGTTTGACCGTTACGATGTGGAGAAGGCGATAGACAAGACGCTGGAGCGTTCGGTACGCCTTCCCAGCGGCGGCGAGGTGGTGATTGAACAGACCGAGGCCCTGGTGGCGATTGACGTCAACACCGGAAGTTTTCGCAAGGGCGCCTCGACCAGGGACACCGTGCTCGCCATGAACAAGGAAGCGGCGGCGGAAGTGGCTAGGCAACTTCGCCTCCGTGACCTTGGCGGCTTGGTGATGATCGACTTCATCGACATGGAGGAAGCGGTGGATCGCCGGGCGGTGGAAGACGCCTTCCGGCAAGCCATACGCCGCGACCGGGCCCGCACCACCATCCTTCCCATAAGCCAGCTGGGTGTCATGGAAATGACGCGGCAGCGGGTTCGCCAGAGTGTCAAGAAAACCCTTTATTCGCCATGCCCCTGCTGTGAAGGGACGGGCGTCAGGAAAACCCTGGATGTGCTGGGTCTAGAATTAATCCGGCGTATCCGGGCGCTTTTTGACGAACGGACGGGACGTCTGGAGGTGCGCATGAGTCCCGAGGAGGCGGTGGCGATCTCCAACCTCAAGCGCTCGGTGCTCTCCGCCATTGAAGCCGAGAAGGGCGGCCAGATCGCTATGCTGGCCGATCCGGCTATTAAATTTGGTGAAATGGATCTGTCCTGGAGTAGTGAGTAACTAGCCGCTTCCCGGAGCGGAGGGTGACAATAAAAGCGGTCGTCACGCCGGTAATAATTCCGCCTGTATGGGTACATTCCTGTGAAACCCCACCCCTGTCAACCTATGGAAAAATGGCCGGAGGAATCCCGGGAAAAGAGTCTTCGCCGGGGTGACGATAGAAAATATGCTTTTCTGTTGTCATTCCCCATTTAGTTCTGTATATTTTTATCCGGCTGATGTTGCTAACCCGGCGGTTGAAAACAGGAAAAGCACTCGCGGTTTCGCCGGCGGTTTTTTTCCAACTTTGTTTTATAGGAGACCAAGGTGTCAATAGAACATGCGCCTGAATTTGCCACTGGAGATGATGAACCTCCAGGTAATTCCTCGGTAGCGTTGGTGGAAGCAGAACCTTCAGGTAGATACTCTCTTTCCACCGCTGCCTTTTCACTACCGCTAAGGGGTAATCGTTTTCCCCAGAGCGGTCCGGTTCGAGAATTTCGCAAACGCTTCTTTCCCCGCGCCTCGCTATCCGACTGGAACAACTGGCACTGGCAGCTCCAGAATTCCCTCCGCACCACGGAAGCAATCAGCGCCGTCGTTCCCCTCACCACCGACGAGGAAGCTGCCATCACCGGTTGTGGTTCCCCGAACGCGGGACTCCCGGTGGCGATTACCCCCTACTACGCCTCGCTCATCAATCCTTTCGATCCAGCTGACCCTATACGTCGAGCCATAATCCCGTCTTGCGCCGAGTTTGCCAGTAACCCCGGCGAGTCCGGCGACCCTCTGGGCGAGGAGAGCCAGAGCCCGACCCTTGGCCTGGTGCACCGCTATCCCGACCGGGTCCTTTTCCTCGCGACCGAGTATTGCGCTTCCTACTGCCGTTACTGCACCCGCTCGCGCCTGGTTGGACAGTCAGAACGCCAGCGCTACCGTTTCGAGCAGTGGCAAAAAGCCCTGGACTATATTGCCGCCACCCCATCCATCCGTGACGTGGTGCTTTCGGGTGGCGATCCCTTGACTCTCCCCGACGAGGCGCTGGAGTGGCTTTTGATGAGCCTACGCGCCATAAAGCACGTTGAGGTTATCCGGATCGGCAGCAAGGCGCCGGCGGTTCTTCCCATGCGGATAACGCCTGCCCTGACTAAACTAATCCGCAAACACCATCCGGTGTGGATGAGTCTTCACTTTACCCATCCCGCCGAGCTTACTCCGGAGACGGCCGAGGCCTGCGCCCGCCTGGCCGATGCTGGGGCACCGCTAGGTAGTCAAACTGTCCTTCTACGGGGCATCAACGACGACGCGGGAACTCTACGCACCCTTATGACCGGCCTTATGAAAATACGGGTCAGGCCTTACTATCTCTATCAATGCGACCCCATCGCCGGTAGCGCCCATCTTCGCACCCCGGTGG
Organism: Planctomycetota bacterium; assembly: GCA_031289115.1. Classification (GTDB taxonomy): domain Bacteria; phylum Planctomycetota; class SZUA-567; order SZUA-567; family SZUA-567; genus JAITQC01. The sequence continues at coordinate 23,702 of JAITQC010000054.1, read as the reverse complement.
AGAAGGGGGTGGAGATGATCGAGGCCCTGCGCGGTCACGTATCCGGGTACGCCGTTCCCCAGTATGTAATTGACGCGCCAGGGGGGGGCGGGAAGATACCGCTGCTACCCAAGTACCGCCTTTCTTGTCAGGACGGGGATTTGTCACTACGTAACTACCAGGGCAAGGTTTTCCATTACCCCGACCTGATAGTCTGAGTCAGGTCAAGGCAAAGCTAATGACCGCCATTACTCCGGCCAGCGGGGAGCACATCTGTTCCCGCTGCGCTCGACAGGGTACCACTTGTTGCCAGGGAAGCCAGGTGTTCCTCACCCTTGGCGATGTGGACCGGATAACCGCCCTTGGCGCTGGACAATTCACCACCTACGCGGCGCCCAACCAGGATTATTACATCCCGGATTGCGACCCGTGGTGGGGAAGGATTTTCCATCCCGATGGAACGCGGCGGATAATTGTCAAACAGGAAGACTCCAACTTTTGCCTGTTTTTGGGTGAGACAGGTTGTCGTCTAGGAATAGAGTCCCGACCTTTGGTGTGTCGTCTCTATCCTTTCGAGTACGACCACAACTGCATCAAAGGGGTCACCGCCCACCTTTGTCCGAGTCCAGAACGCGACAACCCTCCCCTTATTCTCGCCCTTCTCAACATGAACCGGGATCAGGCGGAGAATTGGCGGAGTCAATTGTACCGGGAGATACAGGCGGAGTTTTCTTAAACCTCTCGGGGATGAAAACAGGAAGAGAAAACCGGACGCTGGTCCGGTTTTTTTTTACCCTAGCGGCAGGTGAGGGGGCGGGGCGCGGGAAGGGACGGGTATAAAAGAAACGGCGCAAAATTCCTAGGAATTTTACGCCGTTACTTAATAACCGTAGTAAACCGTTTTAGATCTCAGCCGCAGGTGGCGCAGGGAGCCGGGGCAGCACAGGGCGCCGGCACCGGGGCTTTGCACTTAATGCAGGTGCAACCAGCAGCGACAAAAAGACCAACGGCCAGAATACAAGCCAAGAATAGACGCATCTCCATCTCCTTTTCTCATACAAACATTGCCCCACATGGGGCGCAAAAAAATTTCCTCCCGCGTGAAAATAAATTCACGCCAACTATTAGAACGTTATTATATTAAAACTGGTTTGCCTTTCAAGTGAGAAATAAAAAAAACACCACGCCGCTGACAAAAACAGCGCGGGATAGTGGGCGCTCAACCTGGCCTGGCTGTAACCATCGGTAATCCAAAGGGATCTAACGGACGGAAAAACCAGTTAATTAGGCTGTCTTTCTCCCTCTTTTAGGTCACCCACACTTTTTCGCTATTAAAAACCTTTCCCCGGGGAGGTAACGCCAGGGGGTGGCTTTTGACGGGACGGGTCCAGGCGAAAGGCGGGGAGGCGCCGTCAGGGCGGTTAATCTAACGCTTGTTCTGCCGCTCTAGTCGGGTAGTAATCCGGGGGACTCGAGTTATTCCGACTCGCGTTCCGTGGCGATAATGAAGCGTTGGGATTGGCGCATGGTTTCAATATGTTCGCGGATCATGGCGTTCACCTGCATGGTTACGCTTTCGCCAGCCGTACGCAGGGCGTTAGCAACCGCCAGCGGGGTAGAGCGGCCATGGCCAATAAGGCAGACACCGTTTACCCCGAGAAGATGCGCCCCGCCATAGTTGGTGTAATCGATACGTTTTTTCATCCGCTTGAGTGAACGCTGGAGGAGGACGGCCCCGACACGGGTGATCCAGTTTTCCAGAAGCGCCTCGCGGATCCAATCGGTCATGGTGCTGGCCAGCGCTTCCGAAGCCTTGAGAATGGCGTTGCCGGTGAAGCCGTCACAAACCACCACATCGCAGGACCCGTTGAAAATGTCGCCGCCCTCGACATTGCCGATGAAATTAACCGGCGCTTGCTCAAGCATTTCAAACGCCTCCCGCAGGGCGCTATTGCCTTTGCCGCGTTCTTCGCCAACGTTAAGCAACCCGACTTTAGGTTTACGTACCCGCAAAACCTGGCTGGAATAGATAGAGGCCATTACTCCGTAGGTGGCGATGTGGGAGGGTTTGCAGGCGGTGTTGGCCCCCATGTCAATGATGACACAGGGTTTGCCGGTACGGGTGGGCATGGGTATCATGATACCCGGGCGTCTTACCCCGGTGATGAGCTTAAGGCCGATGGTGGCCGCCCCCACGGCGGCGGCGGTGTTTCCCAAAGCCACCATGGCGTCGACCTGCTTGTTTTTTAACTCTTCCACCGCCCGCATGATTGAACTGTCACGCTTTTCCCGGAGGTCGGCGACTTTGTCCGCCATCTCCATTACCTGGGTAGCGTGGACCAATTCTAGATGGTTGGAGAGTCCGATACCCTCCTCAATCATGACCTGGGTGATACGTTCCCGGTCACCCACCATGACCACCGTGGCCTGACGATCCATCTCAAGGAACATTTTGATGCCCTTGATAATGGGACGTGGACCATTGTCATTTCCCATCGCATCGATGGCGATACGCATCGGGTTAGTCGCCTGTTTCCATTTTTTCCACGTTATTATAATACCCACATTTGTCACAGACGCGATGTGGGAGTTTTTCCTGGCTGCAGCGGGGACAGGTGTAAAGTCCGGCCGGGGTCAGGGCGTTGTGGGCGCGGCGGGTGCGCTGGCGCATTTTGGAGGTTTTATGCCGTGGTACCGCCATGATGAATAACTCCTCATATAAGAGAAAAAACAGCCATCGGTAAGGCCGATGGACAGGCAACTGTCCCCTTTCAGCCGGAGAACAAGACACCCTTAGGGTCTGGGCGGCTGGGTAAAGAAACAGTCCAAAATAACCTATATACATCAAATTGCATTATTTTCAATCCCTTCCGCTGGCTGTCAAGGAAAATGTCAGGGTGGCGCTGGGTGGTGGCACCGCCTGGGCGAGCGCCGGAAGCCAGTTTTACCGCTTTGCCCCCTGGGGGTGGCCCCAGGTTTTTTGTAAGTCAAGAGGAGGTATTTTCGCGCCCATAGAAGAACCAGTCCTTTGGCCGGGTGAAAATACCTGGCCTTCCCTCGGGCGGTGGGGGAGGGGCGAAGAACGCCTCGGGGGGATGCCCCGTTTTTCCCCCGGGTGTCCTGGGCCGGGCGAAGCGTTTCGGCTGGTCCAAATCGGGAAAGGTCACGGACAAGCCTCGCCACTATCATAGAAAAGTGCCCTGGGGAAGCTTTTTTCCCTGCCGCGGGGAGAAAAAGCAAGAAACCAACTTTTTCCGTAGCGGCGGGTCAGGCCCGCCAGGCGGCGGCCGGAACATCCTCTCCCTGAGAGAGATGGGGGCGTAGCCAAGTTAGGCGGAGGGATTTTTATTAGCGAAAGTATTCTCGGGTCTGGTTTTTTTTTATATAAAACACGGGTTCGCAAATTTTTTATCTTTTCATGAATGTGACTTACGGATAAAATTGTATTTACATGGCTTTTCCCCCGATACCTTTTTTCAACCCTGGTTCCTGTTGACGCTGACCGAGGGGGGGTTGAATTGTCGAATTTTACCACAGTTTGTCTTTACAGTTCAAGACTGAGAGACAGCGCGGAAACTGCCGTTTTACTTGGGGAAAAGAAAACTATTTATATCCGGGGGGGTGTGACCGGCCAATTGGAAAGAAGAAAAAATGTCTAAACTATTTGTGCTTGGCGCTGTCCTAGGCGTGTTATTGTTTCTATCGGGCTGCCAGAACACGGCTGGAACCCGGACGAATTACGGGGTCGGCGGCTCGCTGCCTGGCAATTGTTGCCGGAAATAGCGATTCTTCATTTCCTGTCTTCTCTGGCCCGGGTGACTGCGAATTTTTCCGCAGCCCTCTTATCGTTCCGGTAAGGACGACTAATGAATAAAGGCTTTTTGCTTTTCCCCGGACAGGGCGCTCAGGTGGTTGGCATGGCCAAGGATTCGTACGACACCGGTGGCCATGCGGTAGCCCTTTTCGAGGAGGCTTCGGAAATTCTTGGTTTCGATCTGGCGCAGCTTACCTTCCAGTCAGATCAGGAAACGCTTTCGCGAACCGAGAATTGCCAGCCAGCTCTTCTTGTGTCATGTATGGCGATTCTCAACACCCTGCGGGAAAGAAAAGCTCTTTCCATAACTGGCGCGAGCGGTCTTTCCCTTGGTGAATACACTGCCCTCACCATCCTGGAGACGCTGGATTTTGCCGATGCGGTGCGTCTGGTGCGCCAGCGGGGGGAGCTCATGGAAGCGGCGGGGCGTAAATCCCAAGGAGGTATGGTCTCGGTTATCGGCTTGGACGGGGAGGCGGTTAACGCGGTATGCCAGAAGGTCACCGAGTCGGGAGCCGGAAAGGTCTGGGCGGCTAATTACAATTGCCCCGGCCAAGTGGTTATCTCGGGTGAAAAGGCGGGACTGGTGGCGGCGGAAGATCTTTTGCGGGAGGCCGGGGCCAGGAAAACCATTCCCCTCAATGTCACCGGGGCTTTCCACACCCCGCTCATGGAAGAGGCCCGGGCGGGACTGTGGAAAATCCTGACCGAGGTGAGCCTGCGTACACCCTTGACCAAATTCATCAATAACGTTGACGCGGCCATGATCACCGACCCGGAAATGATACGGCAGTCCCTGGCCCGGCAACTGGTGTCGCCGGTGCGCTGGGAACAAAGCTGCCGGCTCGCCCTGGCAAGCGGGGAAAAAACCTTTTTCGAGATCGGCCCCGGGCGGACTCTTGCCGGACTGATGCGCCGAATCGACAAGGACGTCAAGGTGGTGAGTATCAGCAGCCTGGAAGATATTGAAGCGTTGCCGGGTTAGTTGGGATGCCGGTTTTCCACCCGGGCTTTGCTGATTGTCTTTGTCGGCCTGACCAATATTTAGCGGGAGAATAGCATGAAGGGTAGAAACGCCGTGATAACCGGGGGCGCCAGGGGTATTGGCGAAGCCATCGCCAGAGCCTTAGCTCGTCTAGGTGTCAATATTATTATCTGGGATGTCCTGGCTGACGCCGCTAGCGCCACATCCGCCAGCCTTAACCAGGAGTACGGGGTGAAGGGGGTGGGTTTGGCGGTGGATGTGACTTCGGAAGCGTCAGTTACCGCCGCCTCCGAACAGGTGATCGCCGAGTTTGGTTCCCTTGACATTCTGGTGAACAACGCCGGGATAACCCGCGACGGCCTCCTTATCCGCATGAAAGAGGAGGACTGGGACGCGGTTCTAAAGATCAACCTGAAGGGGGTGTGGATAGGCACCAAAATAGTGGGTCGCTTGATGCTTAAGCAGCGTCGCGGCACCATAGTCAATATCGCCTCGGTGGTGGGGGTCATGGGTAATGCCGGGCAGGCCAATTATTCCGCCTCCAAGGCTGGGGTGATCGGACTTACCAAAACCTCGGCCAAGGAATTCGCCTCGCGCGGGGTACGGGTTAACGCCGTCGCCCCCGGGTATATCCGCACCGCCATGACTGACAAGCTGACTGACGAACAACGCCAGCGCATGCAGGCGCTTATTCCCTTGGGAGAATTGGGTGAACCGGCCGATGTGGCCGACGCGGTGGCTTTTCTCGCCTCCGATGCCAGCCGCTACATTACCGGGCAGGTGATAAACGTTTGTGGAGGTATGGTTATGTGATTTATCCGGCTCTGCCGGAAAAAACTTGTAATTTCTGAAAAATCCGCTTTATTTTTAAATACTGTTTCCTGCCGGTGGCAAAGTTACCGGGATGGAGTTTTTTATTGTGCCTTTGACACATTGCCCGGCTGGGGGTTCGGCTGGTGGGGGAATGTTTTGGGCAAGGCATTCATTATGGTTTAAGGAAGGAATCCAGCATGAGCATGAGCCGTGAGGAAATCCGGGAGAAGGTTATTGACATCACCTGTGACCAGCTTAAAGTAAGCCGCGACCAGATAAAAGATGAATCTGCCTTTGTTGAGGATCTTGGTGCCGATTCTTTGGATATCGCCGAGCTGGTAATGGAGTTCGAGGACGAGTTCGACCTGGAGATTCCCGAGAACGAGCAGGGGATACGCACTATCAACGCGGCGGTGGACTTTATTTCCGGTAAAGCCACTAAATAATCCACCGGTTTGGGTGTAACCCAGAGATGGGTAATAAAATAAAACCCGCCATTCATTTTCGGGAGGGCGGGTTTTGGTTTTAGAAATGCCTGGCAGAGCACCTGTGAAAGGAAGTTAGGTATGCCCGACGCCCTAACGCGCCGAGTTGTGATTACCGGGCTGGGTTGCGTCACCCCGGTGGGCAACGACTTGGAAGCCGCCTGGGACGCCCTGTTAGCCGGCAAGTCCGGCGCCGCTGAAATCACTCTGTTTGATACGCGTGACTTTGGTGTTCACTTCGCTAACGAAGTGAAGGATTACAACCCCGACAGCTTCATGGAACCCAAGGAGGCGAAACGCGCCGACCGTTTCGTCCACATGGCCATGGGGGCGGCCAAGATGGCTATGCACCACGCCGGACTTAAGCCCGGGCTTTACCAGCCGGAGCGGGCGGGGGTGGTTTTCGCCAGCGGCATCGGGGGCATACGCTCCATCGAGGAGCAGTTTGAACGCTATCTACGCAAGGGCCCCAAGCGAATAAGCGCCTTCACCATTCCCTATCTTATGATTAATTCCGCTCCGGGTTACATCGCGATAGACCTAGGAATGAAGGGCCCCAACTACTCCACCGTAACTGCTTGCGCTAGCGCCACCCACGCCATTGGCCTGGCGATGCGGCATATCCAGCTTCACGAGGCCGACCTTATGATTTGCGGCGGTTCGGAGGCGGGGATTTCCATCCTGGGTCTAGGTGCCTTCACCAACATGGGCGCTCTTTCCACCCGTAACGACTCCCCCACCACTGCCTCGCGGCCTTTTGACCGGGAGCGGGATGGGTTTGTCATGGGCGAGGGTTCCGGAGCCTTGGTTCTGGAGGCGCTGGAACACGCCCAGGCCCGTAAAGCGAGGATTCTCGCGGAAGTGCTGGGCTATGGTTTCACCGACGACGCGTATCATATCACCTCCCCTGACGAAACCGGGGTAGGACCGGCGCGCGCTTTTTCCCAGGCCATCGCCGCCTCCGGACTTAAACCGACCGACATCGACTATATGAACGCGCACGGTACGTCGACCATTTTTAACGACCGTACCGAGGCCAAGGCCCTCCAGATGGTTTTTGGCGACCATCTTTCCCATATGGCGGTAAGTTCCACCAAGGGCCATACCGGCCACCTTCTGGGGGCGGCCGGGGCGATTGAAGCGGTTTTCACGGTGCGGGCGATTGAGACGGGGATGGTTCCGCCCACCATCAATTTTACCACCCCCGATCCGGAATGCGGTGGTATTGATGTCACCCCCAACCAGCCGCGCCGCCGGGAGATCAACTATGCCATGTCCAACAACCTTGGTTTTGGCGGTCATAACGCCACGCTTTGTTTTGGGAAATTTAGAGGTTAAACACCAGCCACAACCCTTATAATCGCGCGCCCGCCGCCCACCTGCGGCGGGCGCCGGCGTGAAATGGCTGGGTAAGAAGAATTATTTCTTTTATTTGGAGATGACATTTATGGATTACTTTTTTACCGAAGAGCAACAGATGATGGTGGACACGGCTAGGGAAATTGCGGTGAAAAAAATCGTGCCGGTGCGGGCGAAATACGACGAGGAGCAGCAGTTCCCCCACGATGTCTTCAAAGCCATAGCCGACGCCGACCTTTGCGGGGTTTACATTCCCGAAGAGTACGGTGGTTGCGCTGGCGACACCGGCATCATGAACATGTGCCTGGTGACCGAAGAGCTTTCCAAAGCCTGTGGCGGCATATCCCTCTCTTTCGCTGGCACCGCCCTAGGCACCCTGCCGATAATGATAGCCGGTAGCGACGAGCAGAAAAAGCGCTGGCTTCCCGGGATCGCCACGGGAACTCTGGCCGCTTTTGGCATCACCGAGTCAGACGCCGGTTCAGACGCTGGCTCCATGCGCACCACCGCCACCAAGGATGGCGACGACTATATCCTTAACGGCTCCAAGCTTTTTATCACTAACGGCGGCGAGGCGGAAATCTACTCTGTTTTCGCCATGACTGACAAAACAAAGGGAGCGCGGGGCGCCTCCTGCTTTGTTCTGGAAAAGGGCATGCCCGGTTTTACCTTTGGCAAAAAAGAGGACAAGATGGGCATTCGCGCCTCCGCCACCCGGGAGTTGGTCTTCCAGGACTGCCGGGTGCCGGCCGCCAACCGCCTGGGCCGCGAAGGCTCTGGTTTCATGACCGCCATGAAGACTTTTGACAATTCTCGCCCCGGGGTGGGGGCCCAGGCTCTAGGTATAGCCGCTGGCGCCCTGGACCTCGCGGTTGACTACGCCCGCACCCGCCGCCAGTTCGGCCAACCCATCATTGCCAACCAAGGCCTCCAGTGGATGCTGGCTGACATGGCGATGCAGGTAGAGGCGGCCCGGGCCCTTATTTACGCCACCGCCCGCTGGATTGACTCCGGGGCCAGCCGCCCCACCATGGCCTCGGCCATGTCTAAGTGCTTCGCCTCCGACGTGGCGATGAAGGTCAGTATCGACGCCATCCAGGTGTTTGGCGGAGTGGGTTACACCAAGGAGTACCCGATCGAGAAGTATGCCCGCGACGCCAAGATAACCCAGATTTACGAAGGAACCAACCAGATTCAGCGTAACGAGATCGCCCTGGCCCTGATCAAGGAGGCGGCCCGGAAATAACCGCGCTGGCGTCTAAGGAGTCACAAAGCATGCATATTGTTGTTTGTATAAAACAGGTCCCTGACACCACCAATGTCAGGATAAACCCCAAGACCAACACCCTGGAACGCGAGGGGGTGGAGTCGATCATCAACCCCTTTGACACCTACGCCATTGAGGAGGGGGTGCGTATCCGGGAGCGTCTGGGCGAAGGCAAGGTCACGGTCCTAAGCATGGGACCGCCCCAGGCGGAGGCGGCCTTGCGCGAAGCAATTTCCCTGGGGGCGGACGAGGCGGTTCTTCTCTGCAGCCGCGCCTTCGCCGGCGGCGACACCTGGTCCACCAGTCTCGTCCTGGCCCTGGCGATCAAAAAACTTGGTCCTGACCTGGTGCTGGCGGGTAAGCAGGCCATTGACGGTGATACCGCCCAGGTGGGGCCGGGGATTTCCTACCACCTTGACTGGCCGCAAGCCTGCTATGTCTCAAAAATCCGGGAAATTGGCAAGGGGCAGGCGGTGGTGGAGAGTCTACTGGAAAACGGCAAAGAGGTGTTGGCGGTGGAACTCCCCGCCGTCCTCACGGTGGTCAAGGAGATCAACGAACCGCGTCTCCCCTCCCTCAAGGGAAAAATGCGGGCTAAAAAAGCGGTGATCACCACCTGGAATGAAACCGATATTGGCGCCGATCCGGAGTTGGTGGGTCTCAAGGGGTCGCCAACCACGGTAGCCCGGGTTTTCAGTCCTTCCCGGCGGGGTGCGGGGGAAATGATCAAGGCCGAATCAGCTTCGGAAGTCGCACGTCTAGTGGTGGCGAAAATCAAGGAACTGAAGATAGTTTAGCACCCGGGATCGCTTTGGTATTTATTCGCAAGGAATCATCAATATGGCTGACAACGAGTTAAAAATTGACCGGGAAAAATGCGTGGGTTGCCAGGCTTGTCTCAAGGCTTGTCCTTTTGCCGCCCTACGTATGGAGGGCCGCCTGGCGGTGGTTGGCGAGTCCTGCTCTTTTTGCGGCGCCTGTGTCCCGGTCTGCAAGTTTGGGGCGATAACCTTGGTCAAGGCCGAGGCCAAGCTTAGTCTGGACCTGGACCTTTACCATGGGGTCTGGGTCTTTGGCGAACAGATCGAGGGGGTGGTGCAGGGGGTGGTTTACGAGCTTATCGGGAAGGGCCGGGAGCTCGCGGACAAACGCGGGGTGCCGCTTTCCGTGCTTCTTCTGGGCCATGGGCTGGACGCGGCGGCGAAGGACCTTCTCGAATACCCGGTGGACCTGGTTCTTCAGGTGGAGGCGCCAGAGCTTTCTGACTACGCCCCCGAACCCTACGCCAGGGTGGTGGCTGACCTGGTGCAGACCCGCAAGCCAGAAATTTTCCTGGCCGGCGCCACGGCTATTGGCCGTAGTTTCCTAGCCCGGGTGGCGGTAGCGGTGCAGACTGGCCTCACCGCCGACTGCACCAGCCTTGATATCACCGAGGAAGGCCTGCTTCTTCAGACGCGTCCGGCCTTTGGCGGCAACATCATGGCCTCCATCCTCTGCCGGGGGCGCCGTCCGCAAATGTCGACAGTACGGCACAAGGTTATGCCAGTCGCCCATCGTAGCCCGGGCCGGGGCGGCGTGATCGAGGTGATTAAACCCTCGTCCACTCTTCTCGCCTCGCGCACCCGGCGCCTGGAGTGGCTACCGGAAATAACTTCGACCGTAAACCTGGTCGAAGCCGACATCATTGTCTCGGGTGGCCGGGGTCTTGGGAAACCCGAGTCCTTCGGGATGTTGGAAAAACTGGCCAAGCTTCTTGGCGGCGCGGTCGGTTCCTCGCGGGCGGCGGTTGACGCCGGTTGGATGCCCTACAGCCACCAGGTCGGTCAGACAGGGAAAACGGTGCAGCCAAAGCTTTATATCGCCTGCGGCATCTCGGGGGCGGTGCAGCACCTGGTGGGGATGCAAAGTTCGGATCGGATTATCGCTATCAACAAAGACCACGACGCCCCCATTTTCGGGGTGGCAAGCTATGGCATAGTCGGGGATGTTTTCGAGGTGGTGCCGGCGATGATACGGGAACTTGGGGGCGAGGCCTAGGTTAAACGCCAGGTTGTCACGCCAAGGAGAGCGCCTTGGGCAAGGCCGACGCCAGGTTGTCCCCCCTGTCCCATCCCGCCGATATGGTGGTGGCGAGGGGACTCACCTACTCCGAAGCCGAAGCCTGGCAGAGGGCGCGGGTTGGGGAAATGGCGGCTAATCCCGCCCTCCCCGGCCTGGTTATCTTGGTTGAACACCGCCCCGTTCTTACTATCGGCCGCTCCGGTGACCCGGGGAACCTATTGGTTTCCGAGGCGGAGCTGGCGAGCCGTGGTATAGAGTATCGCCCTAGTTCCCGGGGAGGTGACATCACCTACCATGGTCCGGGACAGTGGACAGTTTATCCCATACTCCGCCTGGAATGGTATAACCGCGATTTACACCGCTACCTCCGTCTTCTGGAGGAATGCGCCATAGTGTTCCTCGCCGCCTTTGGTATCCAGGGCACCCGGCGGCCTGGGCTGACCGGGGTGTGGGTGGAGCGCCGGAAGGTGGCGGCGGTGGGGGTGGCGGTGAACCGTTGGATCACCTGGCATGGCTTTGCCCTTAACATCCATCCCGACCTCGCCTGTTTTTCCTCCCTTATCCTCCCCTGCGGCATAAGCCGGGAGCAGGGTGGCGTAACTAGTCTTGACGAACTCACCGGTATCCGGCATCCGCTGCCGGAGGTTGTGCCAGAGTTAAGTCAGGCGCTGGCGTCGGTTCTTTCTCTCGCCTTTACCCCGTTTTCCTGACCCTTCCCCCGTCTGTTGATTCCCCTCCCTAGGCCTCCCCGGGTTCATCCGACCGTTCCCGCTAACCTCCGGAAACATTTAATTTGCATTCGAACCGGTTATAACATAGGATTTAAAATCGGCTTTGTTGTCAACCCGGCAGCCGGATGGTTTGCCAGGACTAGTTATGGGTTGGAAAACTACCGGGCAATTATTTTAATTCCGGTGTATATAAGGATTTCTGTCTTTCCGGTCTTTTTTGGACCGGTATTTTAGTCTTTCTCCTCCGCCGCGCCGGCCGGGGGTAAAGCAAAATTTGGATTAGGATATCGTTTCACAGCCAGCAGGAGGCAATCGAATGGCAGAACACAAAAGTTCCCCTTTTAACCCGCGTCAGGGTGGCGACGCCAACGCTATCCAGGTCGATTACGCTGAACACCTTAAGTACGAGCTGGCCCGTGACCGGTACACCTCAACCAAAAATGACCGCTACATTGCCCTCGCCCGGACTATCCGCGACCGTCTTATCGACCGCTGGATAGAAACGCAGCAGGCGCACCATGATGAACGGGTTAAGCGGGTTTATTATCTGTCCCTGGAGTTTTTGATGGGACGGGCCCTGGGCAACAATGTCATCAATTTCAAATTGCAGGACGCGGTGCAGGACGCCCTGCATGACCTCGGGGTGGACTGGGAGGAATTGCGGGAGGTGGAAGTGGACGCTGGCCTGGGTAACGGCGGTCTAGGCCGCCTGGCCGCCTGTTTCATGGACTCCCTCGCCACCATGCAGATACCGGCCATGGGTTACGGGTTACGCTACAATTACGGCATCTTCCGCCAGACCGTGGAAAGCGGCTACCAAATTGAGCACCCGGACGACTGGCTTCAGAACGGCAATCCCTGGGAAATCGCCCGCCGGGAAGTCCAAGTGCCGGTGCATTTCGAGGGACGGGTGGAGCATTGGACTGAGAACGGACGCACTTTATACCGCTGGGTTGAAACCAAACCGGTTATCGGAATGGCCTATGACTTTCCCATTGTCGGTTATGGCGGCAACACCGTAAACACCCTGCGCCTCTGGTCCTCGCACGCTGCCGAAGATTTCGATTTCGATGATTTCAACCGGGGCGACTACGTGGCGGCCATCTCCTCCAAGACCGAGGCCGAAAACCTCACCAAGGTCCTTTACCCCAACGACCTGCACTACCTTGGCAAGGAACTGCGGCTAAAGCAGCAGTATCTCTTTGTGGCCTGTTCCCTGTGGGATATCGTCCGCCGCTTCAAGCACGACAAAGAGGACTGGAGCAACTTCCCCGACCGGGTGGCGATACAGATGAACGACACCCACCCCTCGCTAGCCGTGCCGGAGTTGATGCGTATCCTGGTTGACCAGGAACGGCTGGATGTCGACCAGGCCTGGGACCTTACGGTCCGGTCCCTCGGGTACACCAACCACACCTTGATGCCGGAAGCGCTGGAGAAATGGCCAGTGCCGATGCTGGAGAAACTGCTTCCCCGCCACCTCCAGATCATTTACGACATTAACTACCGTTTCATGCAAAAGGTGGCTATATCCTTCCCCGGCGATGTCGGCAAGCTTTCCCGCATGAGCCTGATTGAGGAGAGCGAGCCTAAGCAAGTGCGGATGGCTAACCTCTGCATCGTCGGCTCGCATTCCACCAACGGGGTGGCCCATATTCACACTGAACTCCTCAAATCAAGGGTGGTTCCTGACTTTGCCGACATGTACCCGGAGCGTTTCAACTCCAAAACCAACGGCATCACGCAGCGGCGCTGGCTTCTTAAAGCCAACCCGCCCCTGGCTAAATTAATCACCGATCACATTGGCGACGCCTGGATAACCGACCTGGATAAACTCCGGGACTTGGAAAAATACCTCGACGATACCACTTTCCAGGACTCCTTCCGCTCGGTTAAGCTCCAAGCCAAAAAGACGCTTATCGAACATGTCCGTAACGACCTCGACATGGGCTTCATGCTCAACCCCGATTCCATCTTTGACGTGCAGGTGAAACGCCTCCATGAGTACAAGCGCCAACTCATGAACGCCATTCATATCGTCATGCTTTACAATCGCCTGCGTCGTAACCCCCAACTTCCCTGGACCCCGCAGACCTTCCTTTTCGGAGCCAAGGCGGCCCCGGGTTACGAGATGGCCAAACTCATTATCAAGCTGATTAACAACATCGCCAATGTGGTGAATAACGATTCGGCTATTGGTGACCGGCTAAAGGTTTATTTCCTCCCCAACTACCGGGTCTCCCTGGCGGAGAAGATCATTCCCGCCACTGACGTCTCGGAACAGATATCCACCGCTGGCACCGAGGCCTCGGGCACGGGAAACATGAAGTTTATGCTTAACGGCGCTATCACCATCGGTACCCTGGACGGCGCCAACATTGAGATTATGGAAGAGGTGGGACAGGAAAACATGTTTATCTTCGGCCTGAACGCCGAAGAGGCCAAGGATCTTTCCCAGAATTACGACCCGGTGGTTATGAGCCAGGCCAATCCGGAAATCAAGGACGCGCTTGACCTCATCTTTGGCGGCCATTTCTCGGTGGGGGAAGGGCAGATCTTCGAGCCAATCCGCAAGGCCATCCTGGAATGGGGCGACCGCTACCTCATTGTCGCCGACCTCGCCTCCTACTCCGCGGCGCAAAGCCAGCTCCAAAAGGAATACGCCAACCAAAAGCTGTGGAACCGCAAGTCCATTCTTAACACCGCTCGCTCAGGGAAATTTTCCTCCGACCGGACCATGAACGAGTACGCCAAGGATATTTGGAACATCAAGAGCCACCCCCTGAACATACTTAACAAGCGGTCCAACACCATTGTGGAGGCGCGTACCCGCTGATTGTCCTTTCGGGGCGATGGCGAGAGGTTGGGTAGCGACTTGCCCTAACAACTATTTACGGAAGTAACTATGACTTTTGGCTTAGGTGTTCTGCTGGGCGCTTTGGTAGGGGCGGCTAGTATTCTGTTAATAGTGGCGATTTTTACCATTATCAATAGGCCGGCTAAACCGGCCGCCGTGGTGCCAGATTCAATCCCCGCCCCCAACCCCCCGCCGGTGGACATCCCGGCGGGGCATGATACCATCGACCATAAATCCGCGCAGTTTTTAGAAAACCAGCAGCAGTTTAAAGCTCTGGGTAAAACCGTCAACGAGATGCGCGGTTTGATGGTCAAGGTTTCCGACATCATCACCTCCACCAGCGCCAGTTCCGACGCGGTAAGCAAGTCCTTTAGCGACGCCAAATCCAATCTCGACTCCATGGACACCTCCAATTTTAACGACAACAACAACCTCATGGCGGTGCATGATGTCCTGATCCTCCAGCTGAACAACTCGATCGCTTCCAACGAAAAGCTCCAGAACGAGCTGGTGGTAGCCAACCAGGGCCTTGCCGAACAGCAGCGGGTTATCGACGAACTCCGCCAGGCGGTCCGCATCGATTCCATGACCCAGCTTAACAACCGCGCCGCCTTCAGCGAGCGCCTGGCCGAGATCAGCAAGCACTATGATCGCACCAACGAGTCCTTTGCCCTTTTAATGCTGGATATCGACTATTTTAAGCGAATTAACGACGCCTATGGCCATGTCAATGGCGACCGCATTTTGAAAGGGGTAGCGAACAAAATCAAGGACAGCATCCGCGGCGACGATTTCGCCGCCCGGTATGGTGGCGAAGAGTTTGTCGTTATTTTCCCCTGTTGCGACCTGACTGGCGCCCATATCATATCCGAACGCATTCGCAAAAACGTCGCCAATACGGTGTTTTCCCTAGACAACCTCAATCTCAAAATAACCATCAGCGGTGGACTGGCCCAGGTAGAAAAGACGCGTGTCGACCGACTTATTGAAGACGCCGACAACGCGCTTTACGTCGCCAAGAACAGCGGCCGCAACCGGGTGAATCTCTTTAAACCCACGGATTCTCCGGTCGAGGAGAAGGCGAAGACCTCGGCAGAGATCCCAGTGGAGTCAGTGGCGGCGGGGGAAGGTGAACCAGACCAGGCGACTTAGACCAGTGCCGCCGCCTGGGGGACGCAAAAAAGGGCGGGGCACCATCTTGGCCGGGTTTGCTTGTTTGGGCTGTTCTTTCGGGATAAAACTTGTACCGTAGCATCAAGGTCATGCGGATTATCAATTTGTGCCTGAATCCTCCCTTTGTCAGCTGTCCCCGGACAACCCAGAGCTCTCTCTCCAGCCAGTTTTTCCCCCGCCCGGCGTTTTTTCCCGTTAAACAGGGGGGGCGGGAAAACTTTTTCCAAGCGGCTAAAGTTTTGCCTCTTAGCGTCCGATAATACTGTTAAGCGAACCTTTAATCTTCGCGTGGGGGAACGCCCGCTCAAGTTAACATGCTGAAAAATAACATGTTATACTGATTGACGGGACCTCTGAAGTATGGCTGGCGCCCCACCGGCCCGGGTTAGACGAACCAACTTCCCCCGTTTTTTATTATTTTTGGTTAAGAATCGTCTCCTGGCGGCCGTTAACAAATTCGACAGTGGGCGGGGACTTCCTGCCCGGAAAAAAAGCTTCTGGTTGTTCTTGACGCTGCGACTTACTGTCAACAAAGGATTGGTGCCGCAGCGTGACCCCTGCGGGAAAGTAGGGAAAATCATGAAAATTTCAGGATATGGCGAATTTCAGCAAATGCGCAAGCTTGCGTCCCGCGAGGATGCGATAGAGCGCAGCAAGAAGGATAAGACCGAGGAAGCCACGGTTTCGGAAGGCTCCGGGGATGCGGTTCAGATAAGCGACGAAGCCAGGCGGAAAATCAAAATGCGGCAGGCTCCGGAATTCCGCGAAGCCAAAGTCGCCGATGTCCGCGAACGTCTGGAAGATGGTTCCCTGGTCAATCCCGAGTCCCTGCGCCGCGGAGTGTCGCGGATGGTGACTGATCTCATCGCCAATGATTTCTAGACACTGGTAAGGGTTGGGTTACCCCTTCCCAACTGGACAAGACCCGGTCTTTTTACCCTGGCTTGTTCGCTAAAACAAATTACAGCAAATTTTTCCCGCCAGGGCTGGTCGTTAATGACCAGCCCTGGTTTTTTCGTCTAGCCAGGCGCCCTTTGGCAAACCCCCCGCTTTCCTAAATCCGGATTGCCGGCTAGTAATGGGCGGGGCGGAGCTTTCACTCGCCAAGGGACTATATCCCATCCCGGTTTTCCATTGACAGTTTCCCTCTAGCCGGGCATATTAAATAAACTTACAAGGAATTCCGCCCTAAGCCGGGGCGGGGAAGTTGTATTATCGTTACGTCCTGGCTAAACCCGGGTATTGAGTAGTCCAAGGCGGGGTGTGGCGGCGGTCCTATGAGGGGTGCGTCACGGTATTCACCTGCCAACTTAAAAAACTGTGAATAGCGGAAAAGTTGGGAAATGCCTAAGCAGGCGATGGGAGGTTTAGTCATGGTAAAAAACAAACGGGTGTATTTTTTTGGTAGCGGCAAAGCGGAAGGACGTGGTCTAGCCAAGGATATTCTGGGTGGTAAAGGGCAGGGTTTGGCGGAAATGTCTTCCATTGGCCTGCCGGTGCCGGCCGGATTCACTATTACGGTCGACACCTGCCGGGATTACTACCGCCTGGGGCGGGTATTTCCCACTGGCCTGAAGGAGGAAGTGCAGACCAACCTGAAGCGGTTGGAAAAAACCACTGGCAAGACTTTTGGCGATGCCCAAAACCCCTTGCTGGTCTCGGTCCGCTCGGGAGCCGCCCGTTCGATGCCAGGCATGATGGAGACTATTTTAAACCTTGGTCTCAACGATGTTTCGGTGGAGGGTTTGGCTGCCAAAACCAAAAATCCCCGTTTCGCCTATGACGCCTACCGGCGTTTTATCCAGATGTATTCCACCACCGCCATGGGTTTGTCCAAGGAACCGATGGAGGAGTTACTGACCCAGACCAAAAAGCGCTTGGGGGTGGCGACCGACCCCGAGATTCCGGCCGAGAGTCTAAAGGAGCTTTGCCAGGAGTACAAGGAGTACTACCGGCAGAACAAGGGTTCCCCCTTCCCGCAGGATGCCATGGACCAGCTCTGGGGCGCTATCCAGGCGGTCTTCGGCTCCTGGGAGGCAGACAAGGCGGTAACCTATCGCCGGGTGGAAAAAATCACCGATCTCACCGGCACCGCGGTCAATGTGCAGGAGATGGTGTTTGGCAATACTGGCGACCAGTCCGGCACCGGGGTCTGTTTCACCCGCGACCCCTCCACCGGCAAGAACGAGTTCTTTGGCGAATGTCTCATTAACGCCCAGGGCGAGGATGTGGTGGCGGGTATCCGCACGCCGCTAATGCTCTCTGACCTGGGTAAACCCCTTCCCACCGCCTGGAAAGAGTTGCAGGAGGTGCGTCTGCGCCTGGAGAAGCACTACCGGGACATGCAGGACATGGAGTTTACGGTCGAAAACGGAAAACTCTTTATGCTGCAGTGCCGGGTCGGCAAGCGCACTCCGGCCGCCGCCTTCAAAATGGCGGTCGACATGGTGAACGAGAAATTGATAACCCGCGAAGAGGCAGTGACCCGGATCACCCCCGAGGACATTGAGCGTATATTCTACCCGGTTATCGCCGAGACAGAGGAAAAATTGAAGGAGGCCTTCCTTGGCGAGGCTATTAACGCTGTCCCGGGCGCGGCAAGCGGGCAAATAATGTTAACCGCCGAAGCGGCTGAGACGGCCCGGAAGGATGGCAAGAAAGTCATTCTGGTCCGCCAGGAAACCTCGCCTGAGGACGTGGGTGGCATGCACGCCGCCCAGGGCATCCTGACCGCCACTGGTGGCAAGACCAGCCACGCCGCGGTGGTCGCCCGGGGTTGGGGCAAGTGCTGTATCGTGGGGGCGGAGTTCCTCCGCCTCAATTTCGAACGCCTGGAGATGGAAGTGGCGGGGCGGGTGTTTAAGCAGGGCGACTGGTTGACCCTCGATGGCTCGACCGGCCGTATCTACGCTGGTGAACTGCCCCTGAAGGCGCCGATTCTTCCCCAGGAATACCAGACTCTCATGGGTTGGTGTGACCAAATCCGGCAACTACGGGTGCGCACCAACGCCGACAGTCCCGCCGACGCCGTCAAGGCTATCGAAATGGGAGCCGAGGGTATCGGGCTTTGCCGCACCGAACACATGTTTTTCGAGGGTCGGGAACGCCAGCTAGCGATTCAAACCATGATTGTGGCAGACAACGAACCTGACCGCCGCGCCGCTTTGGCCAGGCTACTTCCTTTCCAGCGGGCTGATTTCGAGGGTATTTTTACCGCCATGGACGGTAAACCGGTGACTATCCGCCTGATCGACCCACCCCTGCACGAGTTTACTCCCAAGGACGAGGAGGGGATCGCGGAACTGGCGGCGGTGGTAGGGCTGGACAAGGAAAAAGTCCGGCAGCGGGTGGACCAGCTCCACGAGGCCAACCCCATGCTAGGGCTACGGGGTTGCCGTCTCTGCATAACCTATCCGGAAATCCTCGAGATGCAGGTCCAGGCTATTATTGAGGCGGCGGTGAATGTGCAGGGGCAGGGGAAAACGGTCTTTCCGGAAATCATGATCCCGTTGACCATGGCCAAGAAGGAGTTTGATATTCTCGAGGCCCGGGTGCGGGCGGTGGCTGATCCCATTATCAAGGCGGCCAATGGCAAGCTTCACTACCTGGTCGGAACCATGATCGAAATCCCCCGGGCCGCCCTTATCGCCGACCAGCTGGCCGAGCGGGCGGAGTTCTTCAGTTTTGGCACCAACGACCTCACCCAGATGACTATGGGATTGTCCCGTGATGACGCCGGACGTTTTCTCCCCGCCTATGTCGACCCAAAGCGGGCCGCCATCTTCGACCGCGATCCCTTCCAGGTTCTGGACCAAGAAGGGGTGGGGCAGTTGGTGGAAATGGGAATTGCCAAGGGCAGGAAAACCCGGCCCAACATCAAGGTTGGCATCTGTGGTGAACACGGCGGTGAATTGGAGTCGGTGAAATTCTGTTGCCGCCTGGGCATGAACTATGTGTCCTGCTCCCCCTTCCGCGTCCCGATAGCCAGATTGGCAGCGGCCCAGTATGTGGCGGTGGCAAAAATCAAGGAAGCGGCCAAGAAGTCCAAGCCAGCCAATAAACCGGCTAAACCCGTTGTGGCCAAGAAAGCGGTAACGAAGCCCTCCCGTAAACCGGCCAAACCGGTCGTGGTCAAGAAAGCGGTAACGAAGTCATCCTCTAAACCGGCCAAGTCCAAGGTGGTCAAGAAAACCAAATCAACCCCTAAACCGGCCAAATCCAAGGTTGTCAAGAAAACCAAGTCGGCCAGGAATCCGGGTCGGAAAAAAAGTTAGGCGGGGGACGGCCGGGGGGTGTTGCCATCCCTTGGTCGCTCCGTTAAATCCTGTCATAATTTCACCGGGACCGTCGGGAGAAAAACCTGACGGTCCGGGATTTTGGGGGTTGGTCCATTCTGGAGGTGGTTGGAACCATGGCGGATGAAGAATACAATTTCACCCTTCTTGAACAAAAATGGCAGCGGCAATGGGAAAAGACCGGGCTGGTTCGCGCCATCCGTCCCGGACGCCCCAATTTCTACAGCCTGAACATGTATCCCTACCCCTCTGGCGTCCTTCACATGGGGCATGTCCTGAATTACACCATTGGCGACGTGGTGGTGCGTTACAAGATCCTGCGGGGTTACAACGTCCTGTCACCCATGGGTTGGGATTCTTTTGGTCTTCCCGCCGAGAACGCGGCCATCCGTACCGGTGTCTCACCCCACGATTTCACCGAGAACAATATCGAGCGCATGCGCGGGCAAATGCGGCGAGCCGGCTGGCTTTATGACTGGAACCGGGAGTTTGCCACCTCGCACGTCGATTATTACCGCTGGAACCAGTGGTTTTTCCTGAAACTGTTTGAAAAAGGCCTGGTGGTCAAGAAAACCGCCCCGGTCAACTGGTGTGACTCCTGCCAGACAGTGCTTGCCAACGAGCAGGTCAAGGACGGCGAGTGCGAGCGTTGTGGCTCTAGCGTTACCCAGAAGGACATGAACCAATGGTTTTACCGGTTGAGCGAGTATGCCGAACGTCTTTTGGCTGGTCACGACAAACTCCGGGGGCATTGGCCTGACGCGGTCCTCGCCATGCAAGCGGAGTGGATTGGGAAATCGGTGGGGGCGGAGGTGGAGTTTCGGGTGCGGGAAACCGGCGAGCCACTCCCGGTTTTCACCACCCGGCCTGACACCCTCTGGGGCGTGACTTTCATGTCTATCGCCCCCGAGCATCCCTTGGTGGAAAAACTGACGCGGGGTTCACCTTACGAGCGGGAGGTGGCGACGGCGGTACAGCGTATGCGTAACCTCGGTACGTCAGTCAAAGAGTTGGCGGAGCGGGAAAAAGAGGGCGTTTTCACCGGTTTCCATGTGATTAATCCGGTGAATGGGGCGGAAATTCCCCTCTGGGTCGCCAACTTCGCCCTAATGAGTTATGGGACCGGGGCGGTCATGAGCGTTCCCGCCCACGATCAGCGGGACTGGGAATTCGCCAAAAAATACAATCTTCCCATTATAAAGGTTATCGACCCTCCGGACGGCTCTGGGCCGGAAAGTTGGACCGGCGCCTATGTCGGCAGCGGTGCCATTGTCAATTCAGACCAGTTTAGCGGCCAGCCCGACAATTTCCAGGCCATCCCGGCGATAGTCGACTGGCTGGCAGACAACGGGAAGGGTGGCAAGCGGGTCAATTACCGCCTGCGTGACTGGCTACTGTCGCGCCAGCGCTACTGGGGAACCCCCATCCCGGTGGTTTATTGCGACACCTGCGGCATTGTCCCAGTGCCGCTAAAAGACCTACCGGTGGTCCTGCCTACCGACATAGATTTTACCCAGGGCCAGGGTAATCCACTCCTGCGTTCCCCCTCTTTTGTTAACTGCAAATGCCCCAGTTGCGGCAAACCGGCCAAGCGCGAGACCGACACCATGGACACCTTTGTCGACTCCTCCTGGTATCAGTTCCGCTTTGCCGATCCGCATAATGACTCCTTGCCCTTTGCCGGGGAAAAAATAGCGGAATGGTTGCCGGTGAGCCAATACATTGGGGGAATTGAGCACGCCACCATGCACCTGATGTACGCACGGTTTTTCACCATGGCTCTGCATGACCTGGGTCTCCTCGACTTCGAGGAGCCTTTCGAGCGCCTGTTTTGCCAGGGGATGGTCTGCAAGGTGGCTTACCGGTGTGAGGTTTGCAAGTGGCTGCCCTCCGAGGATGTCATGGTGGTGCAACAGGACGGCAAGCGTGAACTTGAACCCGAAGCGGCGGAGGCGGTCTTCAAGCGTATTGAAAACCAGAGCCTTACCCCGGACGGTTTGGCAGCGGAAGGGCTGGCCTTGATTTGCCGGCGTTCCGGCGATCCAGTCCGTTTCGAAATGACTAAAATCAGCAAGTCCAAACTTAACATTGTCGACCCCGACGCCATGATGGACCGTTATGGGGCTGACACGGTTCGCCTGTATGTCCTTTCCGATTCTCCGCCTGACCGAATGCAAATCTGGACTGAGGACGGCGTGAACGGCTCCTGGCGCACCATTAACCGTCTCTGGCGACTGGTGATGGACAGCCTGGCGAAAGTGGCTCCGGTGGGAAGTGTGGTACCGCCCGACCTAACCGGGGTGGACCGGGAATTGCGGCGAAAAACCCACCAGAGTATCGGGAGAATTACCGAAGCCATTGAAGGTGGGTACCAGTTTAATACCGCCATCGCTCGAATCAACGAACTCCTGAATTTCCTGCGCTCCTCCCGGGATAAGGCGAATCCGGCGGTCCTGCGGGAAGTTTTGGAGGTGATAGTGATAACCTTGTCCCCTATCATCCCCCATTTTGCCGAAGAATGCTGGGCCAAACTGGGGCATCTGGAAAGCGTGTTCCTGCATACCTGGCCGGAGTTTGATCCCGAAGCCGCCCGCCTGGACAGCGTGGAGATACCGGTCCAGATAAACGGCAAGGTGAGGGAGCGCCTGCAGGTGCCGCCAGACTTGGCGGCGGCGGAACTGGAGCGACTGGTCTTGGAAAACACCAAAGTGCAGGGCCTGATAGCCGGAAAGACCCTGGTCAAGGTGGTGGTGGTCCCTGGCCGGATGGTGAACCTGGCGGTCCGCTGACCCTGGTCCCGGGTGGCGCTTTTTGGGAAACCGCGACTTGTCTCGATGCGCCAGTAGCTCAGTTGGATAGAGCACTGGATTTCTAATCCAACGGTCAGGGGTTCGAGTCCCTTCTGGCGCGCCATTTGTAGGTACGGCCAAGTTTAAGCTTGGCCGTTTTTATTATACAGCAATGGTTTACACGCCTATTCGAATCCCAGCCAATCTATATTTTCCCTGATATCAGCAAAATGGTTTCGATCGGAAGCAAGATCGAACGTGCGATCGCTGACACCCAGCTTTATCCACAAAAGATTCCGAAGAGCCATTTTTCGCAAGTAAATAGCGGATTGAAACTGATTGCCGCCGCCGTCACATTCGGCGTGCATAAATCGACACCAAGTACGGCGAAGAGTACTTTCGGCAAACTGGCTCCAAGAATCAAGACGATGACTGTAAAGTCAAAGATTTTGCGTATTCAGATACTTCCGTATGCCATCACCAATAACATAGGCTAATGGTGGCGGTACAGAATTAGCCACTTGCCGATGTTGGTCGAGATTTTTGACAGTTCCAGTTCGCGAGCGTATGCGTCCGTACAGCAGATAATCGTCATCATAGCCGTGTATGCGCATATACTCGCGCGGGGTTAGATATCTGTCTTCGGTCGGATGATAAAATATCTCGCCGCACCTTAGCGTATTTGCCGGTTTATTGCGGTTTAATCTTAAATATTTTGTTGTGTCTTTGGAAAGGAGATTACAACGCAAAGCTTTATCCAAATGTATTTGCGCCGCCAAGTACGACCCCTCTGGTACTTGCGCTATTCGCTCTCTATCTCGATGTGGCGTAACATCAACGTGACTGTCTGTTCGATTAAAAAACGTCGTACCCGGAGTCTTTGCCTCTGGCTCACCTAAATTTTTAAGGACATCACCAACAGTAACGTATGGTAACAATCCAAATAAGTTTGGCGCTTTCTCCTGTGGAACGTGGGTAGGTTGGGGAAATTCAAACCCATTAACACCTCGTGTTGCGACAATAAAAACCCTCTCTCTCATTTGTGGCACACCATAATCAGCGGCACAGCACAATTGCCATTTCGGAATGTAGCC
>JAITQC010000032.1 GCA_031289115.1 Planctomycetota bacterium | reverse complement strand
CTAGTGGTGGATTTGGCTGAAGCCAGGGTAACTGTCACTCCCACAGCGGAGCCCAACCGACGCTTGGCTTTACGCTGCAGCGCCTGTCAATCACCGGAAAACAATTGCGAACACATTGTCGCCACCCTGTCCTTGATTCTGGAGGAAAAGACTGTGATCGGTCTGTCCCAGCCTCCGAAAGAACGGGTGGTGGTGGAGAACCTGTCGGAAGAGGAACTGGTAAAAGGGGCTTTGGCAGAACGGAAGGAACGGGCCGGAAACGAACGTATGCGTTTGACTCGACCCAAGTCGGGCGCGGTTTGGGGGGACTACAATGTTTTCAATCCCGCCAGTGGCAAGAGTTACCGGGTGTCACTAAGGGGTTGGGAGCGCGGGGAATCATTCTGCGAGTGTCCGGATTTTCGTAAAAACACCCTGGGAACCTGCAAGCATATCATGTGCGTCCTGGACAGTGTCACCAAGGCGGGAAACGCCCCGGGAGAGACACAGCCATGGCAGCCGACGGAAGTAGAAGTATACCTTAATTATTCCGCCGCTACGCCTGAACTTCGCCTTAACCTTCCCGCTATTCTACCCCAAGCGACCCGGCGACTCCTCGCCCCGTATAGCGGCAAGGTCATTGACGACGTCCCCGCCTTTGTGAAAACGCTTCGCCAACTGGATGACGCCGGTTTAGACGCCTTGGTATTTCCGGATGCCCTCGAGCATATCCAGAGCCTCCTCTTCCAGAATCATATGCATAAACTCACCGCGGAAATCCGCAACAATCCCGAGCTTCATCCCCTCCGGACTACTCTTCTTAAGGCTGAACTCCTTCCCTACCAGCTTGATGGCATAGCCTTTGCTGCCGGTGCGGGCCGGGCTGTCCTGGCTGACGACATGGGACTAGGTAAAACCATTCAGGGCGTCGGGGTGGCTGAGCTTCTGGCCCGGGAAGCTGGCATCCACCGTGTCCTGGTGATTTGTCCCGCCAGCTTGAAATCGCAATGGCTGGAGGAGATCAGCCGCTTTTCCAACCGCTCAGCCCGGCTGGTCATGGGTTCGGCCCGGGAGCGACCGGATATATACAGTGGTAGCCAGTTCTTTACCATTTGCAACTATGAGCAGACTCTGCGGGACCATCGTTACATCGGTGACAACGCCTGGGACCTCATAATTTTGGACGAGGCGCAGCGTCTGAAAAACTGGGAAGCAGCCACCAGCCGGGTGGTAAAGAGCCTCAAAAGCCGTTTCGCCCTCGCGCTCACCGGAACGCCCCTAGAGAATCGTCTGGAAGAACTGTACACGGTGGTGTCTTTTATCGACGAGCACCGCCTGGGTCCGGCTTTTCGCTTCCTTAACCAGCACCGTCTCTCTGACGCGAAAGGCCATATCCTGGGTTACCGAAAAATAGGCGAACTCCGGGAGCGTTTGAAACCGATCCTGCTCCGGAGAACCCGCGCCATGGTGATGCGCGAACTTCCCGACCGCCACACCGAGATAATCCGGGTCAAACCGACCCAGCCGCAGCTGGAAATTCACCAAGCCCATATTCGTATTGTGAGGCAAGTGGTGAGTAAAACCTATATCAGTGAAATGGACATCCTTCGCCTCCGGCGAGCACTTCTCATGTGTCGCCTGGCGGCTAACGGCACCTATCTGGTAGACCATAAAGTTCCCGGACACTCAAGTAAACTGGAAGAACTTGACAGCCTCCTTGGCCGCCTCCTGGCCGAAGATGGCCGGAAAATAATCGTCTTCTCGGAATGGACCACCATGTTGGACCTAATCGAACCCATGTTAGTGAAATACCAAGCGGATTTTGTGCGGCTCGATGGTTCAGTACCACAAACCAAGCGCCAGGCCATTGTGAACCGTTTTCAAAAACAACCCGATTGCCAAGTGTTTCTGGCCACCAACGCCGGTTCTACCGGCCTTAATCTTCAAGCCGCCAACACGGTGGTCAACATCGACCTTCCCTGGAACCCGGCTGTCTTGGAGCAACGGATTGGCCGGGCTCACCGTATGGGTCAGAAACGACCGGTACAGGTTTATATCCTGGTGACGGAGGAAACGCTGGAGGAGCGGCTTCTGGGAATACTTGGAGCCAAGCAGGATCTGACTCTTGCCGCCCTCGACCCTGATTCGAAGGTTGATGTGGTAACCATGTCCACGGGTATGGATGAAATCAAGGCGCGTTTGGAAGTGTTCTTGGGGATGAAGGCGTCGACCCCGCCGGAGGCGAAGAGGTTTGTTTCCGACTCGGAAGAGGAAAAGCGAATCCGGCGGCGCCAGATGGAGGAGGCGGGTGGGCGTCTTTTCCTCGCCGCTATTGATTTTCTCGGGGAAATGCTACCCGCGTCCTTGAACGACTCCCTTCCGAAGGGGGCTGCCTGGGGGAGTTTACTCGGGGAATACTTGCGGACCTGTGTCGAAGATGATCCTTCTGGAAAACCGCGTATCAGTGTGGTGCTTCCGGATACGGAGGTGCTGGAAAGATTGATTACCAGGCTATCGGGAGCGGGGCCTAGCCAGGAGGACTCTAGGCTAGGGCCGGAAAGCGCGGGCAATACTGAGGGGTGACTACCGTCCCGCCAAAAGGCAATGCTACTGCTCTGGGTTTTGCCGATGAGTGGTGCCAAATCTTTAAGCGCTTTTAGCGGTCAAACCAGGCTGCACTCGACCGCGTCTATTATTTCTTCTTGGTTATCGGCGACCAAACCCGACCAGTTTTCCGCCGGGGCGTTTTCTGTCCAGGCGGTGAACTCTCTGACCGGGGTTTCCGTTATGTCGTTCACCAGGGACTGATAGGCGGCGGCGCTCTCAATCCGTTCGCTATCCAGATAGGCGCATTCCACTTCTTCGACCGGGTCGGAAATACCCGTCGCCGCAACCGCGGCGGTGGGGATAATACCGGCCGCCTCGGCCAAGGCGAAGTCATGTACCAGCATGGGAGGCTCGGCGGCGGCAGTTTGGCTCTCGCGGGCGTCGGCGATCTCTTTCGCGTGGGCGGCGACGATTTTGTCCGGTACCGGCTGTTCTACCGGGAGAACGGAGGGTTGGCCAGCTTGGGCTGCGTCAACCGAGATGAAGCAGTCGGCATCGCACAACTCTTCTTTGGCGTCGAAATGACAAATAACCACCTTGGAGCCTTGCATAAGGTTGATTTTGGCCGTCCCCAAACCAGTGTATTCGCCTAGCATCTCCGGGGTCAGAAGGGGAATCGGGGTGCGACCCCGGCGGCGTTTGTCACGTTGACCGCCAAAACGCAGACGGTTATACATGGCCCAGGTCCACAGGGATGAAAGGGCGACAATAATCAGGGGCAGATAGAAATTGAAGAAAGTTATACCAACATTGTATATCCCCATGTTGATCACGCTCTTGTTAAACACAAAGCAGATGATCAATATGCCGACGATATAGATCAATGGCCGCATTATGTAGAGGGCGGCTGACCAGAAGGCGAAGAAGACCACCAATGACATGGTCTTGCGAAGGTTAATCCCCTTCTCATTCTTGGTAATGATCAATTTTTCTTTGCTGATAATCATGACTTAATCCAATCGGGATAGTCGTTTTTACAACTGCCCTTTTTCCCGGGGGAGCCTGGGTTAGGCGTGCCAGCCCAGTCAGGTACTTACTCCACGATCCAGGGTAACCCACTTGCCACCGTTGGCGGTCCGACGCCTGAGCATCGCTTTCGGGAACCCCATGAAAGCCACCACCCAGTTAAGCACCCAGTAGAAAATCGGGAACCAAATGACGCTAAGGTAGACATGGAATAATTTGTGGTCGTAGCGGCGATCAATATAGAGGCTGATCGCAAATTGCAAGAGACAGGTGATGCCTAGCAGGGCTCCCTGCCACTGGGGAGCCAAGGATAGGTTTAAATCGTGGATATTGCCGCGGTAAAGGTGCTCGGCGGTTTCATAAACCCACGCCAGGAGCACTATGAGCATACTGTAACTCCAGAGGATACTCAGGCAATATTCCGCGAAAACGCCCCACATGCGCCGGGAATTCCAGGCGCAGAGGCGGCCAAAATACTTCTTGATGACCTGACCGCCGCCAATAGCCCAACGCAGCCGCTGTTTATACAATCCCCGGATGGTTTCGGGCATCAGAATCCAGCAGAGGGCCCGGGGTTCGAAGCGGACATCCAGGTAGCTTAGCTGCATGTTCCAGCTTATGTCGATATCCTCTGTCTGGGTGTCAGAACTCCAGTAACCCACGCGGTGGAGGGCGGTACGCCGGAAGCCGCCGATAACACCGGAAATGGTGAATACCCTTCCATAGACGCGCTGCGCCCGCTTCAAAAGACCGATGATGGCGGAAAATTCCCCTACTTGAATCCGGCCTAGGAAAGTGGCGCGGTTACGGATACGCGGGTTACCAGTAACCGCCCCGACCCGCGGGTTGTTGATAAACTGGGTCATAATCCAAGTGACGGCGTAGTGGTCGAGAATGGCATCGCAGTCGATACAGACGAAAAACTCGCCTTTGGCCGCCATGGCAGCGCTTTTCAGCGCTTTGGCTTTGCCTTGGTTGGTTGCCAGATGGACCACCCGCATTCGGGGCATATCGCGGGCGAGATCCTCCAGGCAGGAACCGGTGTCGTCGGAGCTCCCGTCATTGACGGCGATTACCTCGTAATTGGGATAGTCTAACTCGACCAGGGCCTCGAAAGTACTCCGGGCGTGCTTGCTTTCGTTAAAACAGGGCACGAGAATAGACACCATAGGATAAATCGACAGCTTGGGAGGCTGGTTGTAAGTGGGTTGTTTGCTTTCGAAACGCCGGTAATACATGATCGCCCCGGTCATCCAGATGTAGGCCATGAGCAGGGGATAGAAAAAAGCGAATCCAAAAGTCACATCCAGGAAGAATTCCACAAATCACCATCTTTCCAGCGTATCGGTTTAAAGCGGGGTACGCTTTTTCCCATTCTATCAAGGGATGTCTGGTTTGCCAGACACCACCGTTGTGCAGGTCCACTTGCTTTTCCCGGCATAAACCCCATCTTTACCGGATTCTTCCACCCTCTAATCTCGCTTGCCTCCCAATGCGGCTTAATTTCCGGCCGGCACTGGCGTTTCCACTGGACTGGCGTTTTCCGCAGTCGGTTCGGAGGCGGTATTGGCCACCACGTCGTCTAAAGCCTTAACTTCGCCTTCTCCCCCCAACGTTGGTGGGGGAACGTTTATTTCCACTGGTGGCGGTGCCGGAACGCTTGGCGGTACCGCTTTGACTTCCTCCACCGGCGCTGGTGGGGGAGCGCTCCTTGGCACCGACGGCGTCGGAACGGCCGGCGGTGCCACTTCGACTGATCCGACGTGAGGTGAGGTAACCGCCCGGCCACCGGGCGGCAGGCGGTAGGGTCGATGGGTGTAGGGGTTGCTGTTCAGGGAAAAAGCCGGGTAAATGACATTCACATCGGGATGCTGGGTAATGGGGTTATCCGGATAATACCCGATGTTTCCTATCCCCTCCTTTTGCAGCAGGATCATTTGTTCCGCCAGTTCTTCACTGGAGATTGGCCCACCGTCGCCCTGGCGCCAGTCGATGGCTTGCAATTCAAACACTGTTTTCTGGGGTCCGGTGGGGTAGCCTTTGACTCGTTCCGCCAACCGGCGTAACCAAGCCATAGGGGCGTCGGCCTCCCCTTCCATATAGGGCATGGCCATTAATCCGACGTAGTCGTAATTGTCGAGAAAATCCACAAAGTTCTGGCCAAACCAGGTCTCGGAATATGGCTCCATGACCACCATGGCGTAGAGGTTGCGGGCAGTCAGGAGTGGCGGTCGCCAAGTCTGCATGGCCGCGGTGAGGTCGTTTATGAAATTGATGAGGAAGGTGCTTTTCAGGCGGCTGTGGTAATAGGCAAGCTCAGGATCGGAGCGGATTGTCTCTGGGGGAAAAGCAAAACCCAACTCTTTAAGCCAGGCGAGGGCAGAGGGACTGGCGTCCTCGTAGTCGCCAAGGATGGCGTCATCGTGGTAGAGTATTCCGCTGGTGATGCTGTGCATGGCCAGGTCTTGGTAAATCTCCTTTATTATCCGCTGGTTTTCCGGATCAAAGGGAGTGAGGCGGTTGTAGGGGCTACCCCTCTGGTCGGGGGGGGACGCCTGCACCAGGGGACGGCCGGGTATTTCAAAACCCAACACCGGCATCCAAGCATATACGTTGACGCCAAGCCGGGTCATGAGTTGCCAGGCGAGGTAGTTAAAAAGATCAGCCCGAACCGGCAGGTGCCGGTTGGGAAAATACAAAGCATCGGCGGTGCCGTTGCCATCCGGGTCGGAATAGGCCTGAAGATAGATGGTGTTTATCTGGAGTGAATTCACGCGATCAAAGAAGGCGGAGATATTGCTTTCCTGCTGAGCCGGATCGGGGTCGTAAAGGTAGTCCAGATCCGCGTGTACCACCCGCTGTGGATCGTACACTGGCAGTATAAGGTCGCGGTATTCCTTTTCTCGATTGGGGTGGTCGAAGAGGGAATTGCCGGACTCGGTGCCCCTTTCAACATCCACCATGACGGAGGGTAGTTCCAGCGTTTGGTAAATCAGTAAACGGGGGATGGTGTCGCCGTCATTAAACATCCCTAGGGAGGCGGAAAGGAGGTATCCGGAATCCAGGGCCGCCTTCACTCCCGGCTGGGTGTAGCGGCCATAGGGCCATACCATGACCCGGGGGCGTTTGCCGGTATGTTCGAATATGATGTCGCTACTGCGGCTGACATCGGTTTTGATACGCTGGTAGTAAGAATCCGGTGTCTCATAGGTCCCGGATTCCGGGTTATAGGCGAGAGTGGCGGCGGCTGGCTGGCGAATCCCCTGGGGAGTGCTTAGGTGAGTGCGATGGAGATCGTGACTGTGTGAGGCGAGCTCTACCAGGCCGGAATCGGCCATCTCCCTTATCTCATCCCAGGTTAGAAAATAGGTACGGGCAAGTTGGACCGTGTCGCCGTAGGTAACTGGCTGGTCGAAGGGTTGCTCCAGCCAATTCGTTTCCAGCGCCAGGAGGGCCTTGTAATTATAGGTGAGGAGAAGGGGATAGACAACATGGCGGAAACTACTAAGGCCATCGTCAAAAGTCAGGAAAACCGCCTTGTCAGGGAGCTCCTTTTCGCCTCGCCTGGCTGCCAGGATATCGTCAACGCCAATGACCTGATAGTTGTTTTTCTTAAGCCATTCAAACTGGTCGGTAAGCCGGAGCACGGTAACCGGCATGGCATCGGGGATAATAACCAGGTCGTTGACTTCCGGGCGCACGTCATGGTAGCAGAGGGTTATGAAACCTTTTTCTTTCTTCGGTTGCTTCTCCTCTCCGGCCGGGGCGGCCAGGGAAAGAACAAGGAAAGAGGTAAGGCAGAGAATGGCTGACAACACCAGGCCAAAGCCGGGTGGTAGAGAGGGAAGGATGGGGTGGTGGCTATGTTCTAATGGCATTTGTCTACCTGTTGGCTAATTTCCGGGACAAGGGTCACGGATAACCCGCCTCACCCAGGCGGGGAAACCGACAGCCAATCCGGTTAAAAACCCGGGAGCTGACTGGCTGTCACTTTGACCCACTGCCAAAGCAGTGGCTCTCTCTTTGGTGGTGCATAGCTTACGGGGTGGCGAAAGGATAGGCTTTTACCGTCGCCTACCGCTTGTTACACCCCGGTTAATCCCGCTCACTTTGGCAGTAAAAATTACCGCCACTAGTTAACCTAGTTAACCAAGGGCAAAAACCCCGGTTTTACCTAAACTCGCCTCGGGGGGTAGCGGATGCCCCTATGGTTCTGGGGCCAAAATTTCACCTACCCACCGTTTGTCCGGCGTTCGCAAACACCTGGTTCTGAATCCGCCGGTAATCTTTGCCAGCTTGGCTCGTTTTCCCCAAACAGTACGGCATTATAATAGTAACACATAATAAGCTGTACGTCAAACAAATTGGTAAAATCTTCGCAATAAATCCCGTATAAAAAAACCGCTAAAAAACAGGAGGAAATTTTAAAGTATAATGGTTGCAAAGCCCTTTATTATGGATATTACTAAACTTTAAAACGATTTATAAAACTTGGACAACATCTAGCGTTTAAGCCTTTTTCCTTTTGGGGACGTAGGCAACTCTTAGCGTAAAATAAGGAGCAAAATTCCGCAAGCGTATCGGTAACGCAAGGTTACTGGCACCTTGCTTTAACGGTTCGTCTGATACCTGTGTGTTTATCAAGGGTGTTTTTACTCCCTTAACCTGGTAAGGCAGTGGCGGCCTTTACTCCTGAAAATACCAAGACCATGAGTTGCCTTATGGGCGCCAGGTATGCCTCAGGTTCGCTACACGCCTAAGGACTGACCGGTACTTATTTATGGCGACGGGATTCCCGGGCAACTATAGGGACAATTCGTTTACCTCCAACCGGCATTGCCGGTTAAAGCAGGAACGCTCTGCCAAACTGTATTTAGACCACTATTTTTCAGCTGCCAATATTTACCCCCTGGTGATTGGTCCTGGCGTTTTTTCCGTAAACTACTGTTTGGCGTTCCCGGTTTTCCCAAGTGGGGACAAAATTTCCGCCGGTGGCCCTGGGACAGCGGGGCGAGCGGCTTCCCGACTAAAGCGCCCCAGTACCTCCGCTTCGGCGGTAGAGGGCGGGGGAGACTCCGTTTTAAGCCGAGTAGCCAAGAAGGCCGCTACTCTACCCAGTCTCCCTTCGGGTTAATTGCCTCCACGCTCCTAAAAACGGTAATTGGCCGAGAGGTAGAGATTCAACATCCGTTCCCGGTCTCCATCATAAATACGCTGACCATAAGCTATCCCATAGTTAAGTGAAAAACGGTCGCTTAAAACCAGGGACTGGCTGTAAGAAACCGACCACACTGGTCCGGAACCATAATAACGCTGGTAATAGTTGCCCAGCCCAACCGTCAGGGTGTGCCGCAGGGATTGCTCGTAACAACGCCATATGAGGTCGCTATAACCAAGGGCGCCACCAATTTCCAGATCGTACTTGGGATTGAAGTAGAGGCGATTGTCATCCAGACTGTTGGTGGATGTGGCGACACTTATCTGGCCGTCAATATAACGGGTGTAATCGGTCCACAGGCGCTGGTTGAAGTCTCCCCCCAGAGACAGACGTACATTGCCATCGGAGAAATTCATTACGGTGGCGCGGGTGTTAAGCGAACGCGACTCGTTCCAGTAGCGAGAGGCTCCCACCTGATAGAGATTGGCGGTGAGACCGTTGTCGCGTCTAGCCCTGAGCGGTGCTTCGCGGCTGTGGTAGTCAATGCCGAACGGGAAACGCCAGTGATCGTTAGGGGTGACCACTCCGGTAAGACCCAGACCAAAAGTATGGCTACCGTTCACCTGATCGTCCCGGGCTTCCAGGGTGGCGGTGAGTATGGGGCTACGGTATTCAACGCCGGTCATATAGACGTTTCGCCTGGCGTGGCCTTCCTGAAAATCGCCGCCGCTGGTGGCGATGCCGCCAAAGAGGCGCCAATCGTAGCAGATCGGCTTACTAAACAGCCTGGCCTCGAGAGTTGGCTCTTCGCCTAAACCCTGGAATGAGGTTTCATCCTCGTTGGAACGGTAAAGGACTTTTCCCCAAGCGACGTCAACCCGGAGCTCATGCAGGTTGTAGGTTTCCCAGTCTCTTTCCAACTGGCGTACCGCCGCCACCTTTTCCCGGTAGGGTTCGACCACCTCCAGTATGGCCTCGGTTGCCCGCCAGTCCTGGATGTTGAGGAGGTTCTCCGCTTCGGCCACCGCCAGGCCAACGTCACTCGGGTTGAAGATCTGGGAACGGTGGATATAGTCGATGGCGGTGCGGTTCAATCCCCGCATGGAATAAGTGGTGGCCAATGCAGACAGGGCGCCAGAGTTTCCCGGCGCGTCAGCCACCACTAGCAAAAGTTCTTCTTCGGCTACCGCCATGAAACCGGTATAGAGCCAGGCGAGGCCGCGGAGAATGGCTATGCTGCCTTTCTGGTATTCGTTGTCCTGGTAAAGGGCGGTGCCGTCCGTGGCAGTTCCCTCCTGGTAGTGTTTTTCCACCTCAAGAAGGGCGGCATGGAGCTCCTCATTTTCCAGGAGTGCCCAGAACAATCCGGTCCGGGCTTGGTAGATGTCATCCTTGATCGGAGGCATGTTGGCGGGCGGAAGGGGATTCTTTATCCGGTCGAGAACTTCCAGATAAATAGCCTTGGCTTGCAGTGGGCAACGCAGGCCCATATACGAGCCGGCGACGGCCAAAAGCACGCCGTCACTCAGGGGAATCCCACGGTCCTTGATCGCCAGGTATTCCTCGATTGCTTCCTGGAAATAGGCCATTTCATAAAATATTTTTACCTTGGCCGCTCCCGCCTCTACCCGCATGGGGGTAGAATTTTTGTATTGTGGATCGTTGAGAATTGCATCTAAATCCTGGATCGCCTCCAGGGAGAAACGCGAACGCTCTAAAATATCACGAGGGAGGAACGAGCGTTCCCCCCATACTGAGGTTCTTTTGGCTGCCGCCATCCGTATATTGTTGGATTGGGCGGGAGTGAGTTTTGGAGGCGGGTCGCCTTGTTGAATTATTTCCCGCGAGAGGTGGCTGGCATGCACCCCACTCAAGGCCAAGGTTTTACTGGTGACCAAAGCAGGGGGAATTGGCCCCTGATTTAATCCAGGGGCTTCGATTCTTTCTAAATCAAGGAGGCTGTCTATGATGTCTGAACCAATCCGGTCTCGAGCCTCCCGCACCCGGTTGGCGATACCGGGGGTATGGCTGGTCAAGGCTTTTTGGAGATAAGTGGCGGCTTTGAAGTAGTCGCCGCCTCCGGCGATGACAACAGCCGCTACTACCATAAGCTCGGCATTTCCCTGCTGGGCTTCTATCGCCAGGTCAAGGAAAGTGTGGGCGCCGTAGTGGTTTCCCATGACAATCAGTGACCGGCCCACCGCCTGTATGACATAGTCGGCGGTGATGGAAAGGTCAAGATTGTTGGCCAAAGTCAACACCAGGTTGTTGTCGCCGGCCCATTGGGCCAGGGTTATATAATCACCAAGAATGTAATTGTCATCCGGGTGATTCTGGTAGAGTGCGGCTATGGCCGGAAGGGCGGCCTGGAGATTCCCGTCTCTCGCCTGAGTGACGATGGCATCCTGTTCCACCCGATAAGCGGCGGTGGGACGGGGTGGCGGGGTGTAGGGCTGGGGAGCATAGAGGTAAACCCGGGCAGCGAAAATAGCCCGTTTGTCAATGCCGATGTGCTGCTGGTCATAAGTGTTAAGGAGTTCCAGACCTTCGGAGGGACGACCGACGTCGCCAAGGGTCATAGCCAGACCGGCTACGCTGTCGACATTGTCGGGAAAACGGCGGACCGAGAGTTCATAGAAGGGAAGCGCCGCTTCCGGATGCCCGTCCCGACGGTGAACCAGGGCTATCGTATTAATGACGTAGGCGGGCGCTGCTTCCAAATCGATGCGGGGGACAAGTTCTAGTACTTCTACCCGATGGTCAGCCCAGGACAGAATCAAGATGAGGTCGTAAAGGACGCCGCTGTTTTCCGGGTGACGCCGCAAAAGACGATTTAGGGCGGTGATGGAGGTGATGAAGTCACCTTGCCGGCCTAGTATGGCCGCCGCGTCGCGCCGGGCGGCGAGAAGCGCCTCTTCATCGCCTGCCAGTACCGGCGGGTAACGCTGGGGATCGAATACTTCCCGTTCCGCCGCGCTTTCCTCTCCCTCTGCGGGGCTACGCTGGCTGTCGATAAGTTGCTCAGCCTCATCAAGTTGGTTTAACCTGATAAGGGTGACTACCAGGCCGTCCAGCATAGTCAGGTTGTTTGGGTTTTTTTCCAGCTGGCGCCGGAACAGGGCTTCCGATTCCACCAACCTGCCCACCTCCCGGAGGGAGCGGCCGGTGGCGGAGAGTACATAATCCGGGGCAACTGACAGGTCCAGGCGGTCGGCTCTGGCTACGGCTTCCGGATGGCGGTCAGCCCAGGAGTTGGTGGCCATCAAGTCATAGCTAAGCATTAGCGAGTCGGGATAGTCTTTTTCCAATGCCTCCAGTATAGCCAGGGCCTCGGAATACTTGCCTTCCCGGGCGAGGTCTCCGGCGGCGGTTATGTTGTCATTAAAACGCCGGCGTTCAATGGCCTGGGCCATGTATCCACGGGCGTCAGTCAGTTCCTCTGTCTCGCCAAAAAGGGCGACATACTTCTCTAGCGAAGCCTGGGCCGCATCCAACTGATCGGTGTCCAGTTGGGTTAAGATGATACCCAGGAGGAAGGAGGAGATGCTGGGGTAGCGTTCTAAGCCTTCCTCGTAGAAGCTCATGGCCTTGGCAAAGTTGCCGACATGGCGATTGGCTAGGGCGGCTGCCTCAAGGCTACGGCGGGGAGGACGGTAAAACAGCGGGTCATCGGCGAGATCCACCACTTCCTGGTAGCGACCTGACCAGGCGAGGGCGGTCACCCCTTCAAAAATGAACCAGCGGTTATCCGGATCCTGGGTGTGAAGGTAGAGGAAGGCATCGCCGGCTTCGTTGTAACGTTCTTGCCGCATGAAGGTTTCTGCATCGGAAAGTGAGTATTCTCCGGCCAGAGTGAGGTGTCCCAACGCAATAACCATGAAAATGGCCAAAAGGCCAAATTCAAGACAATGCGTTTTTAGAATAACCAGAGGGCGCATATGGTTGTTCCCTAGAGAGACCTCACCCAGTATAAAGATTTCCATATCTTAATTATGGCTGGGGTGACATTGCTTTCAGAGATTTTGCTTATTCGCGTGGTTCTTAGCTGCTTGGGAATATGGACGTCCGATAAAGTCGCTTATGACGCTACCGACGTCCGTTTTTCCCGTTTTGTCGGGAAAACACTTTGGCTCCGTGGAGGGGAAGCCAAAGGCGGGGTAACCGGACGCCAACCTGAGGGGCTTGGCGCCCCAGTCAGCCACTTAGGGATGGTAATGCTTGGGGAATGGAACACTGGTAATTATGAGCGTGGCTGAGGTAAGCGAGACTAAGAAGAAATGGAAAACCTGGGAGAAAACAACTGGCGACTAAACATGGGTTGCTCGCGGTTGATAACACGATATCTGGGGGTGGGGGGGTGACTGTCGTCTGCCGTTACTGGACCGAAAAATCGGCCACGGGCTCTGTCGGGCTTGGCCCTTTCTGGACCAATGCCGCCGGTTCGGCGTCCATGACCGGCAGGAGGCTGGGAAAAAATGACTTTCCTTGACCGTTTGCCACCTCGGGCAAACCATAGCGGGACAAGCCAAGCCAAGGAATAAACAATGAAGCTTTGGCCTGGCTTAAAATAACCGGGGGTTTCGGGGTGGTTAAACCTGATAAAACCCTATTCTTTACGGTAAAAGGGGCGTCTCTCTTCCTCTCTCCCGTCTTCTCTACCTCAAGCCAGCGCCTGGGCGGTGAAATAGCGGCGGGGTGAAAGCATGCGGTCCTGGGCCGCCACCAACTGCAGCTCAAATTCGCCCGCTTCACTGGTGGCCAAAATCACCTCGTAGACGGCGGCGGTTGTAAACTCAAAAGCGGCCAGGGGTGACATCCCCTTCAGGATGGCCGCCAGGAAAAGGCCACTGGTCAGGTCGCCAACCCCCACCGGTTGGCGGGGGAATTCTATCAGTGGGCGTTGAATATGCCAAGCGCCGCCACCCGCCTCGACCAGGAGCATTTCAAAGTTGTTCTTGTCGCGAGCGGCATAGCTAAGGTGTTTAACCAGGACTATACGCGGGCCACGGCGAGTGAGTTCACGGGCAGCCGCCAGGCATTCCTCGATACTGCCTGTTTCCCGGTTTACTAGGCGGGAAAGTTCCAGGACGTTAGGCGACATCAGGTCGGCTTTTTCCAGCGCCTGGTCGCGATGGAACTCGGCCACTCCAGGCGCCACCTTGCAACCCTTTACCGGATCTCCCATTACCGTGTCGCAAAAAAAGACCGCTTGAGGGTTGCATTGTTTGACAAGGGAGACAATGTCCAGGATGACTTTCCCTTGTTCGGCTGAACCGATGTAGCCGGTGAGGACAGCATCGCAGTGGTTAAGCGCCCCTACCGCCTCCAGGCCAGCCGCCAGTTCCCCCAGGTGGCTCGGAGGCATGATCATGCCTTTCCACCCTTGCGGATACTGCGTATGGTTGGAGAACTGCACCGCATTCAAGGGCCAGACATTGACTCCGCTGCGGCGAATCGGAAAGACGCTGGCGGCGTTACCGGCGTGTCCATATACCACGTGCGATTGGATAGAGAGAATGTTTTTCATGACTTGCGGCATCCTTTTTCTTGGCTTGGGGAAGAATCACTATCTTCTAGGGAAACGGGTAAAGGGCTAAAACGCAGTATATATACCTTAAAACCTAGGTAATTATAGTAAATAAAGATGGAGGGGCAAGTTTTTTAAAGAAAAAAAATTGGTGCTTGCCGGCGTAGCAGTGTTTAAAAACATCCAGTAACAGGTGACCCCCTACCTTCGCTTTATCTACCAGAGTAGCTTAGTCTAACTAAGATTTTCCCATATTTGGCCTTTGGCTTGGTGGGCGTGGTGGTCTAGCCACTTGGTTTCGCTGGTAGGCCAAGGTTGTCCTTCGGGAAAGACAGCGGAAACAAATTTCGTCTTCCGGCCTAAGTAATAAACGCCTTGGCAATATCAGTCACTTGTCCAGTGGCAGCCAACTTCCACTGGAGGATACCGAGATACCACAGGGCGCCTTTAGCTTGGGGAGTATTCGGCGTTTTTCAGCCGGGGTTAGTTGCCAGGAAACATGACGGCCTTGGGAAAAAACCCGGAGTGACCCGAACGCACAATAGGGTGAGCGCCTGATACCAGTAGGTCTGTCAACCCCAATAATGTTATACCAATTTGCCAAAGGCGGCAACTCAACTTTGAACTTCTCGGGGTGGTAACTAAGCCGGGTAAATTATATTGGCGCGAGTGATTTCTCGGCTATGCGCTGGGGAGAGGTGTTTTGCTTTCCACCCCGGGAAGTGGCCAGACTATGGTTATGCCAAAATTTAGGAGAATGGCAATAAACGCAAAAAATAATATCAGAAAGCAGGGGGGAGACGGTTTGACGCGGGTGTTGACGCCAGGGGTTTTTTGCTACGAAAAAAGCCCATCCGGAAAGGGTAGGCTTTTAAGGAGAAACTGGGGTTGTCGGTAAATATGGGAAGCGTCAGGCGGTTTTTTTGGGTTTACGACCACGGCGCTTGGCAAGGGGTTTGCCACTGGTGCTGGCCTCAAGTTGTGTAATTGCGCTTTCAATTTTAGCTAGTTTGCCAGCCAGACGAGCGCGACGCTTTTTTAAGTTGGTGAAAGTACGCGCAGCTTTGGCCGCCGCTTTCGTTTTTTCCTTCAGAAGAACTTTTAGTTCTTCCACACTAAGACTTGATACCGAATCTTTCGAGTCAGACATGGCAATCCTTTTCAATAGCAAAAATGAAAATGAATTTGTGGCTAGACGGAATTATGTAAAGCAAATTTATTATACAAAGTTCCAGCGGGATGACAAGTTTTTTAAAAATTAAATCTCGAGATTGGTTTTGTTTTTACTTATTAATTGACACTCAGGTAATCGAGCGATAAATGGAAACAAAAAAATAGGCTGTATTTTTGTGCCAGAAATTAACAAAAAAGGAAAAAAGAGAGGAGTAGCGGCGCGGGAAAGAAAACAACAGGCTGGATTGGCGGGTAGCGGGATTTTCCTGATCCGCGGTCAGAAAGACGGGTTGAATACGGGGTGGAAAAACAAAGATAAAGATTGGTGGTGCCCCGGGGATCGCTCTCTATCGTGAAGTGTCTGGGTTTTGTTTCCGGCCTTGGGAAAAAGGAAATCCCCCGTCAACTCTGGTTCCCGGTGGATCGCCCAGTCGCTCAGGCAATTTCGGCGTTTTCTATGGCGCTTTCCCGCTAGCTGTCACTTGACGGCGCCATTCCGCCAGGGAGGTTTCTATTTCCGGGTCACTGGGGAACTCCCGCACCAGCGCCTCGCCCAGACGTACCGCCTCGGAGAAACGCTGGTTGACTGCGAAAGCCCTGGCCAGTAGCCATAGCGAATCCGGATCTTCCGGTCTCAATTCACTACGGGCGAAGGCTGCCTGGAGGACACCAGGAAAGTTGCGTTGCCAGGCCAGCCAAAAATTGGCGTAAAGATCCAGCAATTCTACTTCGGCGAGGTTTCCCGCCCAGTCGGCTCCTAGTGCTCCCTCCGCCTGGTCGAGACGGCCAGCCTGGGCCCAGGCGGCGGCCTCGAGAAAGGCA
Organism: Planctomycetota bacterium; assembly: GCA_031289115.1. Classification (GTDB taxonomy): domain Bacteria; phylum Planctomycetota; class SZUA-567; order SZUA-567; family SZUA-567; genus JAITQC01. The sequence continues at coordinate 5,957 of JAITQC010000032.1, read as the reverse complement.
ATGGCGATTGGGCGCAGGGGATTGTTGGGAAAAGACTTGCCGCTGGCTTTGAGGCTCTTGGCATGACGCTGCAGGCGCTCTGCCAATTCCGCCGCCCGCCGTGGATCGATTCCGATGTTTTGCCCCTCGGCCATTCGCATCACCGCCACGCACTCCAAGGGTGGGGCTACCGTTATTCCGGGTGACATCGAAAGGCCCTGTCCTTTCTGGCCAAGAAGGTAGAAACGTGGGGCGGCCGCATGGGTAAAACCGTATTTATCCAGGAAATTACGATCATTCTCCTTGTCTTCGTGAGCTCGGATATTGACAAACAGGGTATTGACAAAATCCACATAGGCTGGATCGGTTAGGTGCGTTTGTTTATATATGTCGCAAGGCGGGCAGTCATCCTTCTCGACAAACAGGTGGACAACTTTTTTCTCCATCGCCGCCTTATTGACCGCCGCTTCTAAATCCAGGGGTTGCCAGGCAATTTCTGCGGCAAAGAGCGGGGAGGCAAAGATTAGGATGGCGAGGAGTGAAAGAAGCCGTAGCGGGCGGGAGTGGTGGCTAATCATGTTTTCTCCAGGTGAAGCTATTATGGGGTTAGCACTTTTATCGGGGTTTAAGGGGAGGCTGGGTGGTGTTTTCCAATAGTGTCGGGTTTTCTGCCGGGATGGCGGGGATGGCCAGCAGGGGCGCCCTGAAGCTGAGGTTACGGTCACTGGGGAGGTTGTCAAAGCGGATCTGATAGGACTCTCCTACTGCCAGCACCTTACCGGGACCGAACACCGGGTGGCTGACATAGTCCCCCTCTTGGAACCGGGCCGCGTCGGCGCGTGGCTTTTTTTCGGCGTTGGTTCCGCCATGGGTGAAAAACAGCTGGTCAAGCTCTTGTTCCAATTCGAGGTTTTCCCGGCCAATGTCAAAGATAAAGCGGGAGGGAGCTTTGTCAAGGCCATCCGTCGCTACTCCACCGGAATCACTTAGAAACAAACTGTCACGCGCCCGGGTCATCGCGACATAAGCCAGGCGTCTTTCCTCCTCCATTTCTTCCTCGGTAACTATGCGCCGGCTGGGAAACGCCCCTTCACAGAGACCAACTACAAACAAATGGGCAAACTCCATGCCCTTGGCGGCGTGGATGGTCATGAGCCGCACCACATCCTGTTTTCCATCCCGTGCATTGTCAGCGAACAAAGCCGCTTTGGTGAGAAAATCCTCTAGTGTGGCATCACTGTCTAGGCTAGCCTCCTCCACGGCGCGTTTGAGTTCAGCAAGGTTGTCGAGCCGCTCTTGGTCGCCCTGAAGGCGAAGGTGACTCTCAAAACCGGAGAGGTCAAGAATTGACTGCAGGCAGTCTCCCATTTGCATGTCGGCCCGTTTCTTCCGGAGGGATTCAATAGCCTGTAGATAGCTGGCCGCCCCGGTACCCCGGAAGACTTCCTGGTCAACCGTCTCCACCAGTGATTGATAAAGGCTTTTTCCCTTTTCTTCCGCGTAATTAGCCAGGAAGGCCAGGCGTTTCTTGCCTAAACGCCGGGGAGGCGTATTAATGGTCCGGATAAATGCTTGGTCGTCGCCGGTGGTAAGCATGCGCAGATAACATAGGGCGTCCTTGATTTCCCGTCGGCGATAAAACTCGATGCCGCTGTAAACACGGTAGGGTATCCCTCCCTGCAGGAGGCGCTCTTCCAGGGGGCGGCTCAGGTGGTGGGCGCGGTAGAGGATGGCGATATCGTTTAAGTTTTTCCCAGCCCCCTGGAGCGTCTCGATGTTTTTAAAAACCCAGTCGGCTTCGTCCCGTTCTCTCCAAGCGTGGAAATAGCGGGGACGCTTGCCGCCGGGGCGGGTGGCCTTGACGGTCAGGGGAAAACGGGCGCGGTTTTTCTGTATAAGACTGACTGCCGCCTGGAGAATCTCTGGGTGGGAGCGATAATTTTCGGTAAGCTCAATCGTGGTAGTTTCGGGGTGGGTGTCAGGGAAGTCCAAAAAGAGTTTGATATGCGAGTCTCGCCAGGTGTAAATGGTCTGGTCGGGATCGCCGACAATGAACAGGTTTTTATGACGGGCGGCGAGAAGGTTAATAAGTTGGTACTGTTTCCGGCTCACATCCTGGAACTCGTCCACCATGATGTACTGCAGGCGTTTCTGCCATTTTTCCTGAATCGCGGGGAAATTAGCCAGTATATGGCTGGCAAAGTTGATGAGATCGTTAAAGTCGCAGGCGAAGGATTTTTTTTGCTCGTAAAGGTAACGCAGAAAAATTTCGTCCTCGCGGTTGGTCGGTCGGGTTATTTTCTCCCGCAGGCGGCTATTGTCGGAGTGGGAAAGGTAGTCAATATAGGAGCCGGCGGTCATTTTCCGAACTTCAATGATTTTATCGAGGCAATAACCGAATGTTGTATCGCGGATGGTCAGACCCATGTCGGCAAACACCTTGGCGAGGATATTACGGATGTCGTCGTTGTCGATGATAATGAAATTCCTGGGGTAGCCTAGGACATGGATGTCGTCACGGAGAAGAATCACGCAGAAGGCGTGGATGGTGGAGATTAATCCCAGGTCAAGGTCGCCCATCGAGTTGCGAATCCGGCGCTTCATTTCCTGGGCGGCTCGGTTGGTGAAGGTGACGCAGAGGATGTTGGCGGGAGAAATACCAAGGGTCGACACCAAATGGCAGTAGCGGTTGGCAAGCGCACGGGTTTTGCCAGTGCCGGGCCCCGCTACCACCCTGACTGGACCTTCGGTAGTGTTGACCGCTAGGAGTTGTCCAGTATTGAGGCTGGTGGCGAGAAAGTCGTCACCAGCCCGGCTGTCTGGGGCCTGATTCACGCTGGTGTTTCCAATACTTGGGTGGCTTTAGGCATCATGCTGGCGATGTGGATATGTTGCGGGCACTTCCCTTCGCAAATACGACATGCGATGCAATTGTCGGCCTTTTCCTTTTTTCCCATGGTCATGCCATAGAAAGCCTGGGCCCTTTCCTTGACGTCATTGGTGTCGGAAAGATTGTACTCGTTGAGGAGGGCGAAAATCTTGGGTATTGCCACGCCACAGGGGCAGGGCATGCAGTAGCCACAGGCGGTGCAATTCACCACTTTGCGTTCACGGAAGACGGCTTGCACCGACTCCAGAGCCGTGAGGTCGGCGGGGAGGAGTTTGCCCGGAAGACTGTCGGCGGCGATACTGAGATTCTCTTCCAATTGCGCCATCTCACTCATTCCCGATAGCACCAATCCCACTTCGGGTTGATTCCACACCCACCTAAGACCCCAGTCAGCCATGCTCCAGTCGGGACGGATGCTTTTCAGATTGTTAACCGTGCCGGCCGGTATGTTGTTGATCAGGAAACCTCCCCGTAGCGGCTCCATAACCACCACCCCAATGCCGTTGGCGTTGGCCAAGGATAATCCGCGCTTCCCGGCCTGGTAATTGACATCCAGATAATTGTATTGTATCTGGGCCATGGACCAGGGGTATTCGCCCACCACCTCGCGGAAGAGTTCAAACTGATCGTGGAAAGAGAAGGAGGGAAACCGGATGCGTCCGTCGCGTTTGGCTGCGTCGAAGAACCCGAAAATATCCAATTCCTGCATTAACGGCCACACCCGGGTGTTTATATTGTGGGCAAGATAAAAATCAATATGTTTCACATTCAGACGCTTAAGCTGGTCATTTAGCAAGAGGTCCATGTCCTGACGGGTTTCCACCCGCCAAAGAGGTAGCTTGGTGGCTAGGTAAACTTTCTCCCGATAGCCACCGGCCAGGGCGAGACCAACCACCTCCTCGCTTTTGCCAGGTTTCATATGGTCGTTACCGTGGTAAGGGAAGGCTGTGTCAATATAGTTTACCCCGGAGTCAATGGCATGACGTATCATCCGCACTGATTCACTGACATTGACAGAAGTGGGATCCTTGGGGTTAAGGAGTGGCAGACGCATTGCCCCAAAACCAAGGTTTGATACTTTTATCCCGGTTTTACCAAGTGGACGCAATGGTAACGGCATGGTTTTTCCTTTATTCGTAGTTGGTGTTTGGTAGGGTAATACTGCGAAAACTTTCGACTAATTATAGCTTTTTCATCGAGGAATGCTAAAGTTGTTTCCGAAATGTTGTTTGTTAGTTTTTGTCCGGCAAGGTTAACCCAGATCCCCTCGCTTAATAGCGGTGGCGATTTCTGGCGCGAAATAGCTTACCAGAATGTCGGCCCCGGCCCGGAACACGCCAGCCGCCGTTTCGGCTATGGCCTCTTCCAGGTCGAGGAGACCGGCTGCCGCCGCCGCCTGGAGCATGGCATATTCCCCGCTTACGCTGTAGGCGGCCACGGGACGGTTGGCAGTTGCCGCCACTTCGGCCACTACGTCAAGATAAGCCAGGGCCGGTTTCACCATTAGGATGTCCGCTCCTTCGGCCTGGTCAAGGGCTGCCTCGCGGCTAGCTTCCCGGCGATTGTGCCAGTCCATCTGGTAATTACGCCGGTCGCCCTGGGCAGGACGCGATCCCGCTGTGTCCCGAAAAGGACGATAGAAAGAGGATGCGTACTTGACGGCATAACTCATGATACCCACCTGGGTCAGACCCTTTTGGTCTAGAACCTGACGGATGGCGGCCACCCGTCCGTCCATCATGTCGGATGGCGCCACCAAATCCGCTCCCGCCTCCGCCTGGGACCTGGCGGTCATGGCTAGGAGGGGAAGGGTTTGGTCATTATCTACCAAACCCGCTTCGGTGAGTACGCCACAATGGCCGTGACTGGTGTATTCACAAAGACAAACATCGGTTATGAGAATAACCTCGGGAAAACGGCTGCGTAGCGTCTTTAGCGCCTGTTGCACTATGCCATCTTCCCGCCAGGCTTCGCTCCCCTCCCGGTCCTTGTGGGCAGGGATGCCAAAAAGAAGAAAGGCATTGATTCCCGCCGTCATGGCTGTTTCAACCGCTTCGGGAATTCGATCCGGACTGTAGCGGTATAAGCCAGCAAGACCGGGGGCGTTCTCGCGTATTGACACCCCCTCGCGGACAAAAAGGGGTAGGACAAGGGCGTCCCTGGACACCCGTGTTTCCCTTACCAGGCGGCGGAGAGCCGGCGTTTGTCGCAATCTCCGGGGGCGTTCAGATAGGGTCATGCGGTTTTCCTTTTTTAGTTTTTGCCAAAGGGAGAAAATGTCAAAAACCCTTGCCAATCTTCTGGGTACACTGGCTCTTATTGGCTGGAGCCTCAATATCGCCGTGACCAGGCGTTTAGCCGAGGTCGATCCTTATGGTCTTCCGGCGGTGTCTTTTATTGCCGCCGGAATTATCCTCCTGGCTTTTGACCATTTGCGGTCAGGGACGAAGGGCAAGGCTAAAGACCCGATTAAATTCTGGCTACTTGGCGGCGGCGCTTTTGTAGCCTATATCGTGTCTTATGTACTGGCTCTATCCCGAGTCAATAGTAGCGAGGCCGGGATTGCCCTGGGTTTGGTGAATTATTTCTGGCCAGTCCTTATTCTTTTCCTCCTGCCCTTCTTTTCCCATTGTCGGGTTAGCTGGACCTGTCTGGCTTTTGGCATGGCCCTTTGCCTTTCCGGAGTTGCTTTTGCGCTTCTCTGGGGTATTCCGGCCAGGGAAATCGTTGCTAACCTTGAGGAAAACCGGGAGGCTTTTATCATAATGCTGGCGGCGGCCTTCCTCTGGGCCTTTTACAGTAACGCCATACGCCAATGGAGTGGCAACGCCAATGGTACCGGTTGGTTTCAGCTCGCCTCCGGTCTGGTGTTTCTTGTCCTCTGGTGGGAACGGGGAACCGACCTTGGGTTAACTCCCGATCTATACATTCCTCTTCTGCTCCACATTCTCATAGTCAACGCCAGTTCCTACCTCCTTTGGGACCTTGGCGTACGGTATGGCGATATTGTTTGGCTTGGTATTCTTTCCAATTTTCTCCCGCTTGCCTCGGTGTTGTTCGGGGTGTGGTATCTTGAGACTTCCCCTAC
>JAITQC010000189.1 GCA_031289115.1 Planctomycetota bacterium | reverse complement strand
GGCTAGCCGCCGAGCGCTGTCTGGCGCGTCTGGTCTGTCTACCCTAGGACCTCTAGCCAAGTCAACCCAGGGCTTGCTCCAGGTCGCGACGGAGATCTTCCCGGTCCTCCAGCCCAATGGAAAGCCGGAGTAGCCGGTCGTTAATTCCCAGGCGTTCACGGATTTCTGGAGCGAGGTCGGCGTGGGTCTGACGGGCCGGGAAAGTTATCAGTGATTCCACTCCGCCCAGGCTTTCAGCGTAGGAAAAGACTTTTACCCGGGAGAGAACTTTTTCCACCTGGTCGGGGCTCTTGACATAGAAGGAAAGCATGGCGCCAAAGCCGGCGGCCAGGTTTTTCAGCCGGGCGTAACCGGGAGAATCCGGTAGGCCAGGGAAAAGCACCTGCTGCACCTGGGGGTGGCTAGCGAGATAATTGGCGAGGTAAAGGGCGTTTTCCTGCTGGCGTTCCAGTCGCACCGCCAGGGTTTTCATACCCCGGAGAAGGAGCCAAGAGTCCATGGGGCCAAGGACCGCGCCAACCGCGTTTTGCACCAGGCGCAAGCGGTCGCCCAGCTCCTTGTTTCGGCATACCGCCACCCCCGCCACCAGGTCGTTATGTCCACCCAGGTATTTGGTGGCGCTGTAGACCGCGATGTCAGCCCCGTGGGCCAGCGGGCGGAAGAGATAGGGGGTAAGGAAGGTGTTGTCGACAATGAAAACACTGCCGGATTCCTTACAGGCGATGGCCAGGCGGTCGATGTCAGCCACCCGAAGCAGGGGGTTTGAGGGTATTTCCACTAGCAAGGCAATGGCGCCGGCGGCGAGTTCACGCTCCACCGCCTGAGTGTCGGCGGTGTCGACATAAACCGGCTCTAGTCCATGGGGCCGGAAGTAGGTGTCAAGCAGTCTTATCGTGCCGCCATAAGGATCCTCGGTGACAATGATTCTTTTTCCCTGGCTTGGGCCAAGGAGACGGACGACCGCGTCGATGGCGGCCAGGCCACTGGCGAAAGCGGCGGCGGTGGCTCCGCCATCCAGGGTGGCCATGACTTGTTCCAGAACGCTACGGGTAGGGTTGGCGGAACGGGAATAGGCGTAACTCCCTGGCGGGGCGCCCAGGGGGTGGTTAAACGTGGCGGTCTGGTAAATGGGAGTTGATATGGCCCGGGTGACTGGGTCGCTTATCAAGCCAGCCTGGGCCAAAAGGGTAGCTAGTTCCATTGCTGCATCCTCGTTTAATAGAAAACAGATAGGTATTATAAGAAAAGACTGACTTTTGGGAAGATGCGAGTATAAAAGTTTTCCCATTGCCAGCTTTTCCCGGAGTTTTGCCGACCGAGCGTTTTTCTTTTGCCACCCGTGGAATGCTTCCCTAAGGTGGTTTATCTGGTGTTTTTTCCCTGGTAACCGGATGGGTTTGCCAGGAGGCGGGGCCCGGGGGCCCCGGAGGCGAGAAAGGAAACTCTTATGTTCACCGGTCTGGTGCGGGAAATCGGGAGGGTGGTCCGGGTCGGGCGAACCGGTGAGGGCGTGCGCCTGGGGATCGAGGTGGGGAAGCTTGCCGCCAGTTTTAGTGTGGGACAGTCCCTGGCGGTGAACGGCGTTTGTCTAACTGCCACCCGGATTGAGGGAGGCGAGGCTGATTTTGACCTTACCCCGGAAACCGTGGCGCGTAGCAACCTGGGTGGGGCGAAAAGGGGAGACCTGGTGAACCTGGAGCCGGCCCTGCGTCCCCTGGACGCCTTGGATGGGCATATTGTCCTGGCCCATGTCGATGCCGTCGCCCCGGTCACCGCTATTCATCCCGACGGAATGGCGGGGGCGATGCGGCTGGAATTGGCGCTTCCCTTCCCAGTCCGGCATCTGGTGGCGGAAAAAGGGTCAGTCGCCCTGGATGGTATTTCACTGACTGTGGCCAAGGTGGAGCGTGACCATTTTCGGGTAGCGGTTATACCCCACACCTGGCAAAACACCACCCTCCGGGAACGCCGGCTGGGCGACCTTATGAACCTGGAGGCGGATGTTCTGGCCCGCTACGCCGCCCGGATCCTGGAGACTAGGGAAAAAGGACTTAGTATTTCCTTCCTGCAGGACAACGGTTTCGCGGCGGGAGAGGGGGGGAGCCAGTAAGACTCAGGCCAGTTCCGCCACCACCCGGCAAGGTAGCCCGGTTGCCCCGGACAACCTGAGGGGGTATGTCTGCACTTGGAAAACAGGGTTACTGGTTAGGGCGGTGGCGAGTTCTCCTAGGGCGAAAAGGTTTTCCACCACAAAAGTCCCCTGCCTAGCCGCCCGCTGGTCAGCCTGGGGGTGTTCGGCAGGGAGGCGGATTCCCGCCAGGTCTACCCCCAGAAAAGCGATGCCCTTGGCTAAGAGGGCGTCGATTAACTCCCAGGACAGTTGCACCGGGTTTTTCAGGTAACTGGCTTCGCCGTAGCCGTTTTCCGCTAGCACTCCAGTGTGGATAATTACGAATGATCCTGGGCTGGCGCGGCTAAGGTCAAGGTCAGCGCTGGTAATCTCCCGGCCGCGGATGGACGTGAGGTTAAAAAACACCCCCGGGCTTTCGGTCTTGGCTAGATCGTAACTCTGGTCCATTAAGTCCAGATGCGTTCCCAGGTGACCCAGGAGGTCGAGTCGGGAAAGCAGGTTCTTGTCGCTTCCTACCAGCCTCCCCAGTCTTTCAATACTGGCCTGGTCAAGCGGGTAGGTGAGGTCGATTTTTCGCATGTCTTCTCCTTTTTGCTAGATTGTTTTTTTTGAAACATAGTTTACAAGTAAACAATATACTGATATAAAGTTTACCTGTCAACTATTATTCTGTTTTTTATCGGCGGGAAGATCTTTACCCGGAGGGCGACGAAGGCCACAAAAACCGGGGCGGATGTTGGCTTGTCTGGAGCCGGGAGAAGAGACGGGACTAGGGAAAACGCGAGCGCCAGGGGTGAAAAAGGAGCCGGCGGGGAGATCGTTCCGGGAGTTCGGCGGACTGGCGTTACTGGCTTAGGAAGGGTAAAAATGAGTTTACCGGGGGCAGAAAACGTGGATAAAGTTTTAAGGTAAACTATCACCGCGGTCTATGGTCTAGTCCGGCAACCAGAGAGAGAGAGGGTGTGAAAATGCCAGGTAAAACGAAAATGCCGACGCCTAAAGCGGGAAGAGTAAAAACGGGTGGGATAAGGGAGGCGGAAAAACTGGTGGCGGGGATGGAGCGCCTGTCACGGGCGATCCAGGCGATTGACCAGGCGGTGACCGAGTCGCTGGTTTTTGTCAATCAAGAGTCAGGGGGGCTTTCGCTTGGGGAATGCCATTTTCTGGAAACGGTGGAAAAAAACTTTCCCGCCAACGCCCTTGCCTTGGGTGAGATTCTGGGTTTAAGCAAGGGTGGGGTGTCGCGGTTGGCGGCGCGGTTACGCCGGGGTGGCTTGGTGGAAGCGGTCCAGGCGGTGGGTGACCGTAAATCTGTTTATTGGCATCTGACTCCCCGGGGTGAGGATTTACGCCGTGCCCACGCCCACCTGCATCACCAGGCCATGCTTAAATTTTCCCGGTTCCTGGCCGGGTTTTCTCCGGTGGAAATAGAAAAAACCCTCCATGTGCTTAACCAGTCCGGACAATACTTCCAGAGTGAACTGTCCAGGCTACGCGTCACTGTCCTGAAGAAGGGGAAAAAAGAACCCCGCTTAAGTCCTAAAGGAGTGGCGGTAGGGGGTAGACGCGCCCGAAAAAAGCGCTGATTTCCCTAGCCAGGCGGGCGTGGATTTCTTCCCGGTCCAGGCCAGGGGCGTCCTGGTAGTAGCGGGGGTATTTCCCACGGGCGGCCGGGACGGCTGGCGCCATAAAGACAAAATGACTGCCTGGCACTTCCATTTCCTGGTGGGGGGAGGAAACCAGGTCAAGGACGACCCGGGAGTTAGTGGGGTTAGGCGTCTGGCTGTCGGAAGCGGCCTGGAAAACCAATAAGGGCGCCTTTACCTTCGCCAGGCTTTTCGGGTCGAATAGGGCGGCGTAAGGCGCGAGAAGAACCGCCGCCGCCAGTCCGCGCCTCGCCAGTTCCCCAGTTGGACAGGAGGGGAGGGGGGGAGAGAGTTCGGCCCCAAGCAGGGTCAAGAGGGTGGTGGCGCCATAGGAGAAACCGAGGGCGGCGACTGGACCGGGGGCGAGGTGGGGCGCGAGAATAGGGTGCTTGCCAAGTGTTTCCAGGGTGAATTCAAGATCCTGGAGACGGGAAAGCAGTTTTTCCCCGTCACTAGCCAGGACACTGTCAGCCATATGGCGGGGGGCCGCCACCAGGTAACCTTGCCGGGCCAGGTTTTCCCCCCAGTTGTGGTGGTCAAGGTCGCTACCCCGGCTGCCGTGGGAAAAAAGAACGAGTGGGAAGGTGCCGGCAACCGGGGGTTGGTCGCGGGCTATATGAAGTTGGTGAAGGCCAAGGACAAGGTCCTTTTCCGGGCTGGCCGTCGGGTACCAGACTGACACTGCTAGCCTGGTTCCCCGGGTTTTCAAGGAAAAACGGAGGTAACCAGCCTGAAAAGGGGGAGCGGAGGGCTCAGGACAGGGTTGAGACACGGTTACGGCCGCAGTTTTTCGAGAGATACAAGGCGGCGTCGACCCGGTTAACCAGTTCACTCCAGCTTTCTTCCGGGACGTATTCGGCAACCCCGATGGAACAGGTTATGCCAAGATACTGGTTGTCAAACATGAACTTGCGCCGCTCCAGGGTGGAGCGGATACGTTCGTTCATGGTGACCGCCTGTTTCAACTGGGTGAAGGGCATGATAATCACAAACTCCTCGCCACCGTAGCGGGCGGGGATGTCGACATTTTTCCGGATTTGCTCATGGAGAAGACCGGCGAACTCCCGGAGAATCATGTCGCCGCAAGAGTGGCCGCGGGTGTCGTTGACTGTCTTGAAGTGGTCAAGGTCGAGCATGCTGATAGACAGGGGGACGCGTCCGCGGCTGGCCTGGGATATCGCCCGTTCCAGGTCGATAATCATCTGGCGACGGTTGTAGAGGCCGGTGAGGGAATCGGTGACCGCCATCCGCTTCAACTTGTGCATCAGGGTGGAGTTTATTAGGCTGGTGGATAGGAAGTCGGCGAAAAGCCGCAGCATTTTCAGGTCGTTTTCGGTTAGTAGCCCGGCGGCTGACCCGATTATGAGACCACCGATGACTACCGGGGTGACGGAGGCTCGGTTGGTGACAATGGGAAAAACGATGGCGGTTTCACCAATTAGCTGCCACCAGGCGTCTGAGACCCGCAAGCGGAAAACGTGGTTGTCATGCAGGTCGCCGGTGAAATGCTTGGTTTGGTGTTTCATTAGAAATGGTTCGGAGCTTTTGTTAAAGAGACGGTGGAGAAAAGCCCCGTTTTCATCCATCACCAGCTTTTCATCAATGGCGGTGGTGGAACGGAAGGGGGTGAATTTGTCGTTTTCGTTGTCGTGCATGAAAATGGCGGCGAAATGGCACTTGAGGTAGGAGGGGATGGTTCCTATGGTGACGATTTCCGACTCAAACTCGTTGGCGCAGAGATGGTGGGCGATGGAAGCAATCCGGATGAACCGGAGGAGCTGGTCGTTAGCGTGGCGCAAGCTTTGCGCCAGGGAGTGGTTTTCCTTTTTCGTGTCCTGGTAGTCATTTTCCAGTTTTTGGCATAGACCAGTCAGTTGGTCCTTGTCCATGGCCAACAACTGCTCCAGACTATGAAGGGAAAGCGTCATCTTGTCAGGAGTGCCCTTGTCTTTTTTGCTAACGCTGGTTTTGCCCGAGCGGGTAGAACCCTTGCCGGACAATTTTTTCATCATCAAGGTTTTAATATCAGTATCCACGTGGGTGTCCTGAATGCCATTTCCAGGCAGATGCGACAATTGACTCTAGACTGGAAGCTTCGGCTTGCCAGTTGAGTACCGCTTTGGCTCGGCTAGGATCGGCTACCAGGCGGGGTGGATCGCCCTCCCGGCGGGCGACGCTGTCGGCGGGAATCGGGTGGCTGGTAATCCGGCGGGCGCAGTCGATAATTTCCCGCACCGAATAGCCTTGTCCAGTCCCCAAGTTAAAGGATCCGGATTCACCACCGGAACTCAGATACTCCATGGCGCGGATATGGGCCCGGGCCAGGTCGGTAACATGGATGTAGTCGCGGACACAGGTTCCGTCCGGCGTGTCGTAGTCTTCGCCATAAATTGATACCCGCTCGCGCTTCCCCAGGGGGACCTGGAGAATCAGGGGAATCAGATGACTCTCCGGGCGATGGTCTTCACCGATAAGCCCGGAAGGGTGAGCGCCACAAGCGTTGAAATAGCGGAGGGCGGCGTAGCGGAAGTCCGACTGCCGGGACAGCCAAGTCAGGGCCTCCTCAACCAGGAGCTTGGAATGCCCGTAGACATTGACGGGAATTTTCTGGGTGTCCTCGGTAATCGGGGTTTTTTCCGGTTGGCCGTAAACAGCGGCGGTGGAACTGAAGATCAGGGTTTTCACCCCACCTTCCACCAGGTTACGGATAAAGGCCAGGGTGGACATGCTGTTGTTGATATAGTAGCGCAGGGGATCAACCATGCTTTCCCCCACCTCGATGTAGGCGGCGAAATGCATAGCTGCCTCAATTGACCGCTTGCGGCAAAGGTCGACCACCAATTCTTGGTCGCGGACATTTCCTTTGACCAGCTCGCAGTCAACCACCGCCTCGGGGTGTCCCTTTTCCAGAGTGTCAAGCACCACCGGCTGGTGCCCGGCCTGGCAAAGAGCCTTGACCGTGTGCGAACCGATATAGCCTGCGCCACCGGCGACGAGGACTTTCATGGGTTTGACTCCCGGATCCAAAGCGGCAGTGGTTGTTCCCGCCCAAATGGCCCAAGGTTTATAAAATTTCACCGTTAATCAGGCTGGCGTATGTTTCTCTCGCCCGGATGACTCGGCAATGGTCGCCATCAACCATTACTTCGGCCGCCCGGGGTCGGGAATTGTAGGTGGAAGCCATGGAAAAGCCGTAGGCTCCGGCGGAAAACAGGGCGAGTATATCACCCCGGTTAGGGGGTGGGATACGCCGTCCTTTGGCGAAACAGTCGCTTGACTCGCATATCGGACCGACAATGTCAGACCGCCTTAAGCCAGACACATCCAGATCGCGGTGGGAAAAGTCGGTTTTTTTCTCCTCGTCCTCGCGATGGAAATAACTCTCGGCCAAGTGGGAGGAAAACAGGTCGGCGGGCGGAGGTTCGGCAGAGCGCACCGGCCAGCAGAAATGGTAACTATCGTACATGGCTGGTCGCACCAGGTCATTCATTCCGGCGTCGACAATGGTGAAATACTTGTGTCCGTTATCCTTGTCGTAAATCACCTTGGTTAGAAGAACGGCAGCGTTACCGGCTATGGAACGCCCCGGCTCGATAATCAGACGGCACCCCAGTTTTTTAACCCAGGGGATAATGGCGTCAGCGTAGGCGGCGAAAGACGGCACTTTCTGGTTGCGGTAGACAATACCGTATCCGCCACCGGCGTTTATGTATTCCAAGGGTGAACGCGGCGAGCGGTGCTGGGTAACAAACTCGTAGACTTTTTCCATGGCCTGGCGGTAGGGATTGACATCATAAATGGGGCTACCCAGGTGGAGGTCTATTCCCAGTAAACGAATGTTTGGTTGCTGGGCGATGTTGTGGATTATGCGGGAGGCGCTGGCAAAGTCAATGCCGAACTTGTTTTCCTTTTTACCCGTGGTGGTTTTGGCGTGGGTGTGGGGATCGACATCGGGGTTTAGACGTAACGCCACGGTGGCTACCCGCCCTAGGCTGGCGGCGATATTCTGGATATTGTCGAGTTCAGCCTCGGATTCGACGTTAAACATCAGGATGTCCAACTCGAGGGCTTGGACTATCTCGGCGTCGGTTTTCCCTACTCCGGAGTAAACGGTTTTCCTTGGGTCGCCACCCGCCTTGACCACCCGGAACAGTTCACCGCCGGAGACGATGTCAAAACCGGCGCCGTTTTCCCGGAGGACATCCAGAATGGCCAGGGTGGAGCAGGATTTTACCGAAAAACAAATGGTGGTTGGGATTTCCATGAAGGCGGTGCGGATAGCCTGGAACTGTTGAACCAGAGTAGCGCGGGAATAGACATAGAGAGGAGTCCCGAACTCTTTTGCCAAGAGTTCAGCCGAGATACCCTCGCAGTGGAGTATGCCAGAATGATAATGAAAATGCCCTATGCTTGACTGTCTCATGTTTAGGTTAACCGTGCCTATTGTTTCTTGCCGTAAACCTTCTCGGGTGAAAAAACGCTCGTACCGTCTTCGACCAGTCCCTGGGGGGTAAGTTTGTTGAAGAAACAGGAACGCATGCCGGTGTGGCAAGCCGCTCCGCCGTTTTGCTTGATACGGATAAGGACGCAGTCGAGGTCGCAGTCAAAACGGATTTCCTGGATTTCCTGGGTATTGCCACTGGTCTCACCCTTGGTCCAGTATTTTTGGCGGCTACGGCTCCAATAGGTGGCCAGATTCTTTTCAATGCTTTCCTTTAGGCTGGCTTTGTTCATGTAGGCAAGCATCAGGACCTCACCGCTAGCGGCGTCCTGGGCCACACAGGGAATCAAGCCATTGGCGTCGTATTTTAATTTATCGAGAAAGGAAAAATCCATAACAGCGCTCCTGTTCTGGCGTCAAAAGTGAGCCAGGGTATCGGCGTTCTTAGGCATAAAACTTTAGGCCAGCCCGAAAGGGGCTGGTCTGTAAGGTATTCCATTTACTGAAAAATAAAATGCACTCTAAAAATACCTGAAGGGGTATTAAAAAGCAAGTGGAAAGCAAGGGCGGAATCGAGATAGGGGTCCACGCTATCATTCATTAGTAAAACCATGCTGTCTTGGGGTGACTGATACGAACAGTACGGAGCTTGGGGGAGTATTCTCCTAACCGGTATTACCAAACAATTGTCACACCACCCCACCTGGTGGAGGGGTTGGTTTGGTAAATGCCAGGTCTTCCTGGGTCGCTCAAGGTGGTTCTTACCCGGCTGGAGTTGGAGCGCCGGGGAATATTAGGATAGCTAGCTAGCCGGGATTTACCATTCCCCCTGGGAAGGAGAGCCAAGCGTCCTGCTCTTAAGGGGGGGGGCTGTCTAGCCACCCCCCCGGGGGTGATTTTCCGTCTAGCGGGGAAGCGGCTGACCCGTACCACCCGCGAAATGGCGGTAAGGTTTACGGAGTGCACCGGGTGTCACGAGTTCCACCTTTTAAAGCCTAGAGCGCGGAGCAAGGTAATTCGCCTGGCGGCTAAACCGGGGCCGGGCGCTAGAAAACCCGTGGGGCGGGTCAGAGGAAACGTTACCCCGGCGGAATACTTTCTTCGGGCGGGACACGATACTACCGGGTAATCCTGTGTTGTACCGAGACTGGCGCCCAGGGTGGGACGGGAAGAAATATTTTTCAAACCCAGATTGGCGGTTCCCGCTTGGCGAAGAGGTTACCAGCGCCGGGTTAAGCGGAAGGGAAAAGAACTGCCGCTAAAAAACCACAAAACTTTACAGCCTCCCGTTGTTTCCCATATACCCCTAAAATACGCGTAAAAATGGGATAAAATTAACAATAAGTTTACTGGTAAACCATAAAAACACCGGTTAGGCTAATTTTCCGGGCGGTTTCCGGAAGGAGTGGCGAGTGACTGGCTTGCTGGGGGAAGGCGGGGGAAGGCGGGGGCGGGGAGAAAATAATTTTAAAAAAATAATTTTTGTCTTGACAGTAAAATTTTCTGGCCTATATTTCGAAGAAAGTTGATCCGCTTTAAGTTGGTTTTTTTGTGGCCGTTGGATATGGATTCCCATGGGGGTGGGGCGGCCGTGGGTTTTTTCTGAAAACACGAGGAGGAGAAAAAAATGGCTGTTAAGGTAGAAATTTATCGGAAAAGGCAATTGGCCCAGGCCTTAGTTGAGAAAACTGGCGCCAAACTAAAATTCGCCGTGGCCGCAGTTGATTTCATATTCGACGAGGTTGCCCAGGCGGTTGCAAAGGGAGTAAAGGTTAACATCAAGGATTTCGGTATCTTTGTGCGGGCTCCCCGGAAAGCCCGGACTGGACGCAATCCCCTGACTGGCCAGCCCATCAAAATCAAGGCTTCGGTAAAACCGCGTTTCACCGCTTCGAAGGCGCTTAAACTGGCGGTCGTCGAAAAGAAATACACTACCCATGTCGACACCAGCGCCTTGGTTATCCACTCCGCGCCGATTATCGCCCCCAAGCCGATCAAAATCGCCAACAAAACCGTCAAGACGATCGCCAAGGCGGCCAAAAAAGCCACCGCCAAGAAGAAATCGGCCAAGAAGAGCAAATAATCCGGCTGGGAGCAATGCATTTCCGTGCCGCCGCACACTCGTCAGGCTTCCTGTGGATATTTGGGACGGGAATCGTTGATTTGGGGGAAGCGGAGTAGCAGGAAAGTGTGTCTCAAGGATAGGGTAATTATCCCAACCACTAGTATGGTATGTACTGGGTTGCGGTTTTTCCTGATGACACGTTTTCTGGCGAAGCGGTGGCTTTAAACGGGGGGACGGGCAATCGGGGCCAAAGGCCGGAAGCTTTGTATTGTCGTTTCCGGTTACGCTTGGGCCCGATAGACCCAGGGAGTCGGGCCTTTCCTTAACGGGAAAGGCCCGTATATTTTATGGACCTGAAAATCACTACTGGTAAAAACCTGCTGACCATCCCGACCCTGGTGGAAATAGCTGCCTTATGGAACCGCAACGCTGTGGGGCGACACGGTTTTTATCCCTGGGACGCGGATCTCCTGCAGCGCGCCCTGGTCACGTGCCAGGAGGCAGCGCTTATTCTGGAAGCAAGGGATACCTCTGGTTTACTTGGCTTCGCGCTGCTTAGCTGGATGCAGGAAGCTAATTATACCCCGGGGGCGGCGCTAGAGGCCATACTGGTAGACCAGGATTTCCGGGGTAGGGGAGTGGGTACCCTTATTCTCCAGAAAGCCCTTTCCCTGGTGGATAAGCTGGCGGGAAACAGCCGTTTGGTTGATGCCCTGGGTGCTTGGCCCTATGGCTTTGCCCTGACTACCCTGGCTGACGGCTCCGAGCGTTCGGGGGTGTTTGCCAGTGAGGATGGCTTGCTACGGCTGTTTCAACGGCATAACTTCCAACTAGCCAGGAAGAGCCTGGTTATGCGTACGCCAGCGGGGGATAGGGGAGCGGAGCTGCCGCTTGGATTTACAGTCAAACAGGAACTCCGGCGGGATTCGACCTGGCTAGACCGGGTCTTCCGTAACCGGGAACTTTGGAATCACAACCTTCTTGACCCGCGTGGGGTAGTTCTTTCCAACGCGATCTATGGCTTTATGCCAGGGGAGACAGCCCGGGAGGGAAAAAACCTCTTTAGCCTGTTTGGGGTAAACACTCCGGAGTATGCCAAACGCCAAGGTTATGCCATCCTCAACCTCCGCCTTCTCCTGGGAGAAATCGCCAGGATCGGCGGAGATTTGCTGGAAATTCATGTCTACGCTGACAACCAGCCCGCGCTTGGACTTTACCGGCGTCTTGGCTTTCAGCCGGTGGCGGAAACCATCGCCATGGTTCTTGTGCGCTAGCAGCCGCCACCTTGCCGCGGCAAAAAAAAGCGGCGTTGTACTTAACGGTTAATGTTGAAAGGCGGAGTTGTTTGTGGTAAAATAACTAGCTGGTTTGTTAGGGGTTTTTCCAACCGGAGCGCTGCCTCGCTCCGGTGTCGCTGTTTTTTGACTGTCTCTAAGGGAAAGCAAGCTGCCTAT